>CALJKQ010000046.1 GCA_937973565.1 uncultured Saprospiraceae bacterium
CCTAAAATTAGGGAAATATCTCATGTCCTTTTTTTATTTATTTTGGACAGGTGTGGGTGAATATATTATCTTTATACAATCATCAAAGTCAATCTTTATGCGTTACCTTTTCTTTTTGGGTTTGCTCATCTTTACAACTGCCCTGTCATCCCAAAACACATTCGACAAAGAAGTAGAAGCCACCATCAAAGCCGTGGAACAGGACCTGATTAGCTGGAGAAGGCACCTGCATGCCCATCCTGAATTATCTAATCGCGAATACAATACCATGCAGTATATCCTCGATGTATTGGCCCCACTCAATCTGAGCATAGAAAAAGGAGCTGCCAAAACCGGGGTGATTGCCGTTCTCGAAACGGGCAAGCCGGGACCCATCATTGGTCTGAGGGCGGATATTGATGCCCTGCCCGTCAAAGAAAGGGTAAAACTGAGTTTTGCCTCCAAAGTAGAAACCGAATATGAAGGCAAAACCGTGGGGGTAATGCACGCCTGTGGCCACGATGCCCATACCGCCATCTTACTGGCCACAGCCAAAGTATTGACAAAGCACAAGGATAAATTGACCGGTAAAATTGTCTTCGTATTTCAACCTGCCGAAGAAGGAGCTCCCGTTGGAGAACAAGGCGGTGCCGAACTCCTCATCAAAGAAGGCCTGATCAAAAAATACGGCATCCAAACCATGTTTGGCCTGCACATGACACCCGGCCTCGACGCCGGAAAAATCCAATACAAAGCCGGAGGAACCATGGCCGCTGCCGATCGCCTCGAAATCAAAATCAAAGGCAAACAAACCCACGGCTCCCGCCCTTGGGCGGGCGTAGATCCCGTCGTGGTGAGTGCACAGGTCATCATGGGACTGCAAACCATCATCAGCCGACAAGCCGACCTTACCCGGGAAGCGGCGGTGATCACCATCGCTCAAATCAACGGCGGCGTCAGAAACAACATCATACCTGAAGAAGTCACCCTCATAGGCACCATCCGCACCCTCGATGCCGACATGCAAAGATCCATCCACACCAAAATTCATCGCACCGCCACCAATATCGCAGAAAGCGCCGGTGCCACCGCAGAAGTGACCATCACCCCGGGCTACCCCATCACCTACAACGATCCCAAACTCACCGCCCAAATGATAGCCAGCCTCGAAACCGCAGCCGGCGAAAACAACGTCAGGGTCACCGTTGCATCTACAGGCGCTGAAGACTTTGCCTTCTACGCCAAAGAAGTCCCTTCTTTCTTCTTTTTCCTGGGCGGCAAAGACCCCAAAATGAGCCAATTCGATGTAGCCTCCAGCCACACCCCCGATTTTTACCTGGATGAAAGTGGTTTTGTGTTGGGCGTAAAGGCGTTTTGGCAGTTGGTGACGGATTATGGGAGTAGGTGATAGATTCTTATTTATTATTTTACTTTGGCAGCCTTTGGTTCATTCAGTTGGGGTGGGTTTCGGCTTAAATTATATATTGAGTTTGGCAAATGGCAAGCCATTTCCAAAACAAGTGTTATTGCCCGTGATTCAACGTTCTTTCAACCAGGTTTGATAATTTCTTTTCTCCAAATTTATTGAGCATTTCGTTAAATTTTTGCTCTTTAACAGGAGATTTTACTTTTGACTCCATGTTTTCTAATTTCGGGTCATAAGTAACTTTTTGACTAAATGACTTCTTAACCTTGGCTTCCATTTTCTTTTAATTTTATAAAAAAACCCTGATATTCTGTATTTAACTTAAAACGTTCCCAATTGTACTCCACAATGTGAATATATAAAATCCTGGCAATAATTCCATCTTATCCATAGCGTTTTCTGGTGCTGAGATCGAGAGTGTATTGATGGAGTGCTGCTATTTAAATTAAATGTCAGAACTACCCGAATTTAAAAAGGATGTAAAAACCCTTTTAAAAAAAATACAGAACGCTTCATGACGATTTAACTGTCGTTAAACAAGTACTGGAAGTTGTACCCGATGAACGACCCCCGTTCAGCTTTCGCATTGATAACCAGGATATAAAAACGTGCATCATCAAGGTTAAAAAAAATGCCTGCAAGGCATTAAAAGGAAGGGGAGTAAATTCAGGATTGAGATTGATTTATGCTAACTTTCCCGCCGATCAAAATATTACCTTCATTGAATTGTACCATAAAAATGACAAAGAAAGTGAAGACAAAAAAAGAATAACGGATCATTTTACCTGGTTAAACTGCCGGCAACAAGATAATCGGTTCCATTTTCGGGTAACAAATGTGCATGGTACCATCCTAACCCCTAATTGCTATTGATTTTTATTAATTTAAATGTAGAATTAATTCCCTCCATTTTTCTCTACCAAAACATCTCCCGCATGGTGTCATCTGTGCTAGGTGGCTCAGCAGGTTTAAGGTTTTCAGGTATAAAACCTTCCATGTGTTTCTGAAAATGCAAACAATGGAGGCCGCCTCTTGGGCTTTCAATTTCAAGCAAATATTCTCCTTCCGGAAATCCGAGTGTATCAAACAACATTTGGGTGTTGCCACTTACCTTGGTTTCTACTTGGCCACTTTCCACGATGGTGTGTGTGGCTGTGTTTACAATGCGGTAACTGCCATAATCCCATTTAGGGTAGTCCGTTTTGGGGAGCCAGACTTTAAGTTGCTGGCAATCGGCATAAAACACAAATTGTGCAGTGAGCAGGCCCATCTCATCTGCATTGTTGCCTTTGTTGTATAATCCACGCTAATTGACCACCCAAATCCAAAATAATTGACCACCCAAATCCGGAAATAATTGACCACCCCCTGGGGAGGTTTTTTGAGGTAAATGCGGGTTAAAATTGGTTTACATTGCCAAATAAAATTTGGCGTATAATGAGTAATAAACCAAGGGTAATGATCAAAGTAAAGGAGGTACTTCAAAGTTTAATTAACGGGAAGAGTATAAGTGGCATATCCAAGTCATGCAAAATCACAAGAAACACTGTAAAAGAGTACAAGTTAAAAGTACTTCAGGCCGGGTACAGCCTTGAGCAAGCCATAGCTCTTAGTGAGGTGGAATTAGAGAGTTTGATTTATAAAAAACGCTCTGGATCAGAGGCTTGCGATGAAATTAAATCCAAGGAAGACTACTATGTGGGAGAAATGGATAAAAGTCATGTTACGATCCAATTGCTGTACGAGGAATATCTTGACCAAGGTGGAAAAATGGGTCGAAGTACCTTTTATGAACAAATGGGGCTGATAGGCAGAAAAAATGAGGTCACATATACTAAGACCAGAAACCCAGGTGAAATAATGGAGGTTGATTATGCGGGTAAAAAGCTACGCATTATTACACATGATGGAGAAGAAGTAGAATGTGAAGTGTTGGTTTGTGTGCTGCCCTACAGCAATCTGATATACTGTGAAGCGCAGTTAAATCAAAAGCAGGAAAGCTATATAAGTGGTCTTGGCCGGGCCTTGTTATATATAGGAAAGAAGCCAAAAACCATCATAAGCGACAATTTAAAAAGTGGAGTTAAAAAGGCAGATAAATATGAAGCAGAGCTAACTGATTTAGCGCAAGAAGCATCTGAATACTACAAACTTCAGATCAATGCAACCCGTGTGGCAAAACCTCGGGACAAGGCCAATGTAGAAAGATCTGTACGCATTATCTATCAACGGATATATGCAAAGTTACGAGACCGTCAAATAACAGGAATCGAGGAGCTTAATAAAATGATTTGGGTGGAGTTGGAAGAACTGAACACCAGAAAAATCAATCAAAAGCCATCACGAAAAGATATTTACGAGGCATATGAACAAGCCCATATGCTCTCATTGGATGTAACTCAATTGATGGAGATAAAAAAAAGCAGAACGTGTAAAGTGGGTAAAAACTACCATATCGAACTCACAGAAGACAAGGCCTATTACAGTGTACCGTATGAATATACTGGGCAAGAAGTGAAGATGAAATACAGCGAGAGTGAGGTTGAAGTATTCTACAAAGGGGAAAGAATAGCCCTACACAAGAGATTGAAAAATTACAGAAAATATAATACAGTAGAAGAACATATGCCTCCAAATCATAGAATAGCCAAAGAAGTATCAGGCTACACAAAAGAAGACCTAATAAGAATGGCCTCACAAATTGGAGTAAATGCGAGTGAATTAGTAGAGAAAATGATGGAAAGGAATCCATATGTACAGCAGGGATTTAAAAGCGCCTTAGGTGTGATATCCTTAGAGAAAAAGTACGGCAGAGAGACCTTGGAAAACGCATGTAAAGAGCTTAAGGATTTAAAATGTAACTACCAATCTGTGCGTACATACCTGGAAAAGGGAATGTCACGCCTCAAAATCATTAGGGGCAATCAGAGTGATGAACAACCCATAATCCATGAAAACATACGGCATATAAATATTCCCCAATATCAAAGTAAATAACAAACCAATGAATAGAGAGCAAACATTAAATCAGCTCATAGAGCTAGGACTGCATGGAATGGCAGAAGGGTATGAAGCTATAATAAAGCTTCCCGTGAACAAACAACCAGAAGGTCACATGATGTTGGCACAACTGGCAGAAAAGGAATATTACAACAAGAAAAACAAGCGCCAGGAGTTGTACTTAAAGCTGAGCAAGTTGAGATACAAATCAACTTTGGAAGATGTAACATGTAGCCCAAAAAGGAACCTAACCAAAGAGACACTTACTGATCTGGCTGATTGTATGTACATCAAAATGGGAATGAATATATTGATAAGTGGTAGCACCGGGTGCGGCAAGAGTTATCTGGCATGTGCATTGGCCTATGAGGCATGTGCAAAAGGCATAAAAGCGATGTATTTTAACATGAATAAGCTGACAGAACAAATTTTACTATCAAAGGTAGATGGCACCTATTTAAAACTGCTGGCAAGGCTAGAAAAATACCCATTACTTGTATTGGACGACTTTGGCTTACAGACTATAAACAAAGAGTTGGCACTGGCCATTCTACAAATCCTCGAAGACCGATATAGTAAAAAATCCACCATCATAGTAAGTCAATTACCAGTGGATAAATGGGCACAAGTAATAAGTGACGCCACGATAGGAGATGCCATCGTTGATCGGATAATATACAATGCACATAGGATAGAACTGAAAGGAAGCTCGATGAGAGAAAAAACAAAACAAAATCGGCCTACTGAGGAGCCTTCCCTCGGTCGCCCTACGGGCTCCCTCAACAAGGCTCCTCAGTAGAGATATACCAAGAATCGAAAGATGCAACAATAATTAATTTATCTATCTTTGTTAAACCAATTTAGGGGTGGTCAATTAAAATTGGAATGAGGTGGTCAATTAAAATGGATTTTACATTTTAAAATTTTGAAATAAGAATCAATATTTAGTGCAGTTTTTACCTCTTGTACGGAATAAAAAAAAATAATACCCAATGGATTAGAAGATTCAACAGTATTGTATTCTAAATTTTCGATATCACCCTCCTCATATTCTGTTCTAAGTTCATTCCATTTTCTCCTATTGACTTTAAGCCTTTTTAAAGCTTCAATGTTTTTTAAAGCTTTTACTAAAGCTTGTTTGTCGAATGTCGTTTTTATTTCGATCGCAGCGAGCACGTGATCTGCCAAATGAATTCTACTTTCACGACTGAATGTATAATTAGGATGATCATTACTTAAAATGATGATATCATTTTGTTTCGAAACCGTTCCTTGGGGTACCCATAATAACTCCAGATGAAATCTCATATTTTCCTTTAGGAAGGAAGTCTGTTAGTAGCTGTTGAATTAATATTTCATTTTCTTCACCTTTCGTAAGGCTATGATTAATACTATTGTTAATGTAATCAACTTTGGTTTTCAAAGATTTGTATACCCCTATTAAGTGTTTTTCTAAATTATTTTTCATTTCTTTCAATTTTTTTGATTTAAGTTACGCAGAGGAAACCTCCGTTCAGGGTCTCATTGTACAATCTATTAATTATTACTTTCCCATGCTGTTTCTTTAAATTTCATTTTACAAAGCTATTTAGACACACTTTATTGAACAGTCTCTGAGTTTACCAAAATTTTTTCAGTTTAAACACAATTACTTATATTACTAGAATTATCCGACCCTCAATTTTGCTGCATAATTCCATAAATAATGGGGCAATGGTTCGTTAAGTTCCCACTTTATATTCATGGGTTTTGCTCCGTAATGTTCCTTTAAATTGCCTTCACCAACAAAAACATAACCCATAGTATTTCCATATTCATCATTGGCTTTTTCTCGCACAAACAATAGAATTCTCTTTCCACTTTTTTTATGGTTAATGTAAGATTTTCCTTTTGATGTTTCTGGACCAGCCGAATTTTGACTTTGCCAATGAAATAGATATTCATTAATAGCATAATCATCATACATGGTTGTTGGAGAGAAATTTTCTTCTGACTTGACCAGGTTGATAAATAATAGCTCGGTATTTAAGTCCTTATTCTCAGCGACTCCTACTCCAATTCTATTGGCGGATGCCTTTTCAAAGGTATTCATTCCAAAAGCAGCTAAAATTTGATCTCTTGTATATCGAGCGTGAACTCTTAATGGCTGATCGTAAGGTAGTTTAATTTTTATCTCTTTGAAATCTATTTTGTCTTCTAAAATTTCAAGTACTTCAATTATTTCATCTACTAAAATTTTGTTTCTACCTATGGCTCCAATACTTTCCTCAATCGACATAAAACCACCTGCTTTTTGCCATACATCATAATGAAGCATTAAAAGCATGGTTGTTTCGTTAGTATTTAAGTCAGATAGCTTTACAACGAAATTTTCTTTTGCAAGTTTTAAAATGAATTGAAAATAACTGGTAGAACTTGTACAAAGCCACTTATTAGAAATTGCCGAAAAAATTTCCTTCTCATTAATACTGTCAAAATCATCAAATATTCCAGCTTCTTTACATAATCTCTTCCAACTTCCCCACTTGTAAATAGCTTGAATTGGTATATTATTGAACTCCGTAAAGTTTTTTAAGTTTAATGGAAGTGACGAATGATGCTTAAAATTCCTGATTTTGTTGACAATCTGATTGCGCTTGATTGCTGTTGCAGACCTAATATTTGCTAAAATAATTTCTTTAACTTTCATTTCAAGCACAATGGAACAACCCAAAGGTAAGTGAGGAAAATTATCTTCAATTTCTTTATGAACCGAGGTGGTCGTTTTGCCGATTAATGCTCTGAATTTGTTTTCAAAGTTATATTCTGGTCTTGTATTGCCAACAAAATCCAATACAGTAAGGCAGTCTTTATTATCAGCCAGTCTTAATCCCCTACCCAATTGTTGTAAGAAAATAGTCAAACTTTCTGTTGGTCTTAGGAACAATACTGTGTCAATCTCAGGTATATCTACACCTTCATTATAAATATCTACTACAAATAAGTAATTGATTTCTTTATTCAGCAATTGACTTTTAACCACATCTCTGTTTTTATCATACGTACTTGTTAGGTAATCAGCTTTAAGTCCGGCTAATGAAAATTTCTCAGCCATATATTTTGCGTGTTCGATAGAAACACAGAAACCAAGAGCTCTAACGTCTGTTATTTCTTTCGTATACATCTCGATTGCCTGAATTATTTCACTAACTCTTCTGTCGTTTGCGGTGTAAATATTGGTTAACTGACTGGCAATATATCTTCCTTTTTCCCAACCGACAGTGGATAAATCAATACTGTCTGTAATTCCAAAATATTGAAAAGGACAAAGCAATTTTCTATTCAATGCTTCGGGCAAACGTATTTCTGCAGCAATTCTGTTGTGAAAATCTTCTTGGATATCACCTCCGTCCATTCTTTCTGGCGTTGCAGTTAATCCTAAAAGGATTTTTGGCTTAAAATAATTGATAGTTGCCCGATAAGAAATAGCGCGCAAATGATGACATTCATCAATAACAATGTAATCGAAAAACCCAGGTGTTAAATTCAAAGTTTCTATCTTGTTGTTTAAAGTTTGAACTGAAGCAAAAACATATTCATAACTCGTAGGCATCATGCCATCGACCCAAAGCTCTCCAAAATTATTGTCCCTTAAAATGCCTCGATAAGTGGCTAAAGACTGTGTTAAGATTTCTATTCGGTGTGCCAAAAACAACAGTTTAGAGGATTTATTATTTTGCCTGAAATTTTTGTAATCAAATGCAGAAATCACTGTTTTTCCAGTTCCCGTGGCAGCAACTACTAAGTTTCTGCATCTATCGTGAACCGAACGTTCTACTTCAAGTTTTTCTAATATCTCAAGTTGGAAGGGATAGGGTTTAACTTCAAAAAGTACTTGATTAATATCTGTTGGTTTTGATATTTTCCCTTGATTTAAAGACGCTACGAGTTTGTCTTTATGTATTGAATCATCAAAAAGTTCAAAATCTTCACTTTGCCAATAGGAGTCAAAAGTCTTTTGAAATTTATCAATAATATGACTTACTTCTTTGGTTGTAATCTTGATGTTCCATTCCAATCCATCTGTAAGTGCAGATCTTGAAAAATTGGAAGAGCCAATATATCCAGTATGAAAACCAGTATTTCTGAAAAATAAATAAGCCTTTGCGTGAAGTCTTTCGTTACCTGTATTATAGGAAATTTTCACTTCTGTATTCTCTAATTTAGAAAGCAGTTGGATCGCTTTATAATCAGAAGCTCCCATGTAAGTGGTGGTAATAACACGAAGCTTACCTCCTCGTTTTGTAAACTCTTTAAGCTCTCTTTCTAGTATTATTATTCCTTTAAATTTGATAAATGAAACCAATAAGTCAATCCTGTTTGCGGATAAAATTTCCTTTTTCAATTCACTTTCAAGAGATAAACCAACATTACCCCCTGTAAATAATTCGCTATGTGTAAGTCGAGTATAGGGTGTAATTTCCTTAAGATGCAAATCAAAATCCGAAAAATGAGCATCCACTTTTGTAAATACAGCATTCAAGATTTCTCCTTCCTCCTCTACAAGGTCATCACTAAGCTCCTCTTTCTGAAGTTCTTCTTTTAAAAACCGAATGATTTTATTAGCTATTTCAATTTGAAGGCCTACTTGGTTATCTCTTTTTATACATTCAAGCGCATGCCTTATGGTTTGAGACAAATGCCTGGCTAAAATAATGGACGCTTCTTCTTTGTCAACTTTTGTTTTGTTTATGTTATAAATATTCTTGTCAAGCTCACCAATTTTTTGAGCTACCAGTTTGGTTACCAGTTCTTCGTAGATACCTTGATTCATATGGCTTGGAGTTCTTTTACTATTGGCAAATCGGCTTCTGCCCAATCCAAATTGTTTAATTCAGCTAAGCTCAAGAGTTGAAAGTTTTGATGTTCTTTTAATACTAGATCTCCTGAAAGATATTGAGCAACAAAAGGAATTAGTTCTATGCTTATGTTTGGGTATTTATAAAAGGAGGTTGAAAGTTTTTTTAGTAACAAAATTTCTATATTCAACTCTTCTTTTATTTCTCTTTTTATACAAGCTTCTGCGGTTTCATTTTTCTCAATTTTTCCACCTGGAAACTCCCACTTCAAAGGCAGACTCATTGTTGGTCCCCTCTGAACTGCGAGAATTTTTTCGTTATATATTATAATGGCACAGACTACTGCAATTGTCTTATTTTTCATATGTCCCTATATTTCCCAGATACCAAATTACGTATTTCTGTACACATCGAGTTTTTACCAAAGTCAAAAAGGGTTAATAGTAATGCCTGTTATTGACAATAGTCCAAAGTTAACACTACTGTCTGTATTATACATATTGAAATTAAATTAATATACAATTCAAAAAATCATTCCCTGAGCTACCCCCCTACCTCCCCAAATAATCCTCCTCCACCCCCTGCTGCACCCTCCTGGCAACCACCACAGCAACACCTGCCTGTTTACCTGTCAATATCACTCTCCTCCCCGCATTGTCAAAAACCACAGCGTCTTCTTTGTTTACATAACCCATGCCATTGTTAAAGGTAATAAAGGGGTTCTCGATACCTTGGCTATTAGGGTTTCGATGCTCTTTTGAAAAATAAATTCGTCGTGCGCGCCCCACTTGGAGATGTGTTGTTCTTTGGGGAAATCGCCGATCTCATGGATCTGAGCAAAGCCCATCGACCTTATATAGGCACCAATGTCAATAAAATCGAAGTCTCCACGGTTTTCAGCCTATTTGTTGCTGTCATTTTCTTCATCAAACCGGGAAGTTAATAATCGTACCGTTTGATACCAGTAGTAAAACGATGACTTATTTGGCTGTTTTTTCAATTTGTTCAGAATGTTCCAATCCGGATCTTCGATGTTCAATCCTTTGATGTCTTGTCCTTTGAAATATTCAATGGGTGACATGTCATTCACTAAAATCTTAGCAGCCAAATAGGCTATTCGGGCTGCAGCCGGTAAGGCATCATCAATACGAAAATTGCCTGACATCAGGAAGCCGGAATCAAATGCTTTAATCCCCTTTTGCAACTCAGCAAACTTTTGTTTTTCATCATCAGATCCTCCGCCTCTTTTGGCAATTACCACGCAAGTGTCGATGATGTCCTGGAGTACCTCTTTTAGTGTTTGTTTATACTCAGTCTTAGCGTTACGGTATTTGAATTCCTGTTCTGCAAAAGTCATGAAGCTTTTTGTCACTATTTCAATGTTTGTTATTTGCTCAAACAACTTGCTCAAATCAAAGAGTTGTTTGGTAATCTCCATCGAGAAGGACTGCTTGTCTTTTCCTTTGAAATAGGGAATGCCAATCGTATTGGGAGCAAAGGCGGTCAGCTTATCACCGGTAATGGCATCTATGGTAGGTACCGTGACCAGGGTCTCCGCTTCTGATTCGATCCATTTTGTGTGAATAGGGATTTCTGTTTGTTCCGGATAAATCGGGTCGTCCAGCAAAACGTCTAATAAGATGGTTCCGGAACCTTGCTGATGAGTATCAAAGGAAAACTTGTAGTGAGCCTTTGGAACTCCGGGTTGATAACTGCGATGTTCATCCAACTGCCAATTTGTGAAATTGGATGATTGGATAACTTTGTCCAGTACTTTTTCCAGATGTATTTTTTGGGTATTACAGATGATATCAATGTCAATTGAGAATCGGTTGACTTCTTTGAGCAGGAGCACCAAACAGGTTCCACCTTTAAAGACAAAGTCCAGTCCATTTGCCTTTAGTCTTTCCAGTAGATGCAAGGCATAAATCATTTTTTCGAGAATGATCTTATCAATTTTTTTGTGGTCTTTTTGTTTTTTGAACAGCTCCAACCAATCCTCGGTAAAACACTTGTCCTTAATCATTTATAATGTCTTTTACCAGATGAAACATGTGGTTGGTCATGAACTGCTTAATTTCGCTCTCTCTTTCTCTTCTTTTGGCATAGCTGAATAATTTGGTATAATTGATCGCGTATCGATTAAGTGCATTTTCATAAATATGCATCAATTCACCCCCATGGAGATAATGAAAAAGGTGTTTTTCAGCAAAAATATCAACGAGTATTTTCTCAAGGCTTGGTGTATAAAATTCAACCTTTTTCTCAGTTCGCTCAATCAACGGTGCTCTGGTAAGCAGCTTCTTAACAATGACAGGTTTATTACTTGCCGTTATGTAGAAATCAATGACATTTTCGTCTGGATTGAGAAAAACTTCGTTTTTCCATTTTTCTTTTAAAAAATAGAATACGGATTCTTCAAAACCTTTTTCCACTTCGATAAACAACATTGATTTGCTCGATTGGTGCTGCACAAATTCATTTAGCCAGACCAAATCCCAAACACAGTGTTGGACTTCGTCGAAATTTTCTGATAGTTGTTTTGCAATTTTGAACAGAGCGTCAGAAATACCAGGTTTGTATTTAATTTTATGAGAGAAAACATACAACCCCCTCTTGAGGGGCTTGATGATATTTCTGTTCTGCAGGTCATAGATCCTCCACCCGAAAGTTCCTTCTTTGAGTTCCGGTTCGAAGTACCGGTAAAATTGAAAGAGTTCTTCACGAGTAAATGCCTCTTTGTCCTTGAATTCTTCGATCAATCTATTCTCTAGTATTTTAGGCATGGCGGTCCAATTTTTGCCAAATATACGATATTTTGGCGTATTTTTGAAATCAAATTATTGCCAGTATATTAATATTCTGGCGTTTTTTTGGATTTCTTATTTGTAACCCACATCCACATTGCTAATAGCTTAATTGGTCTATGTCAACCACTCTTTTATACACCCCATTTATCTTAATATTTGAGTTTCAAAACTGAATATTTATAAACAATGTTTCTCGGTAGTAATTTCCACCTAATAATATTGGGATCTACAGTCCAAATTTGCATGTCTACAAAACAATGTTTGGCATTCAAAAACCGGCGAACTTTAGGTTAGCTGCTTAAAAATATGCGTGAAATGAAAATTTCAGGATACAATAGATATACCTACCTCCCTAAATAATCCTCCACCACACCCTGCTGCACCATCCTGGCTGTTTCCACAGCAGCACCAGACCCTTTACCCGTCTGCTCCATCACCCGCTTCCCCGCATTGTCAAAAACCACAGCATTGTCTTTATTCACATAGCCAATGCCATTGTTGAAGGCAAAAAAGGCCCACTCTGCACCCTGATTTGACAAAGTATTTTTACCAAAAACAAAAGCCATGTTATCCCACTTCAATTGGGCAAACAGGGTGGCCATCAGGTCGGTTTGGGAGGTGGTGTTTGTGTGCTGAAAAGTGGTGTCGATGGCACCGCCTGTCCAGATCATGGGGATGGCAAAATCTTCTGTCTTGCGTTGGGTCGTGGGCAGCCGGTGGCCGTGGTCGCCCAATACAATCAAAATGGTGTTGTCCCACAGCTTTTCTTTTTGAAGTGCCCGGATGTATTCTTTCAGGCAGTCGTCGGTGTAGCGGTGGGCGTTGTAAAACAAACTGAGCTCATCGTTGCCTTTGATTCTTTTGGGTCTGGGGGTTTCAAAGGGTTCGTGACTGGTCAGGGTAAGTACTACCTGGAAAAAGGGCTTGTCGGTGCCATGGGTCTTGAGGGTTTCTATGCTCTTTTGAAAAATAAATTCATCGTGCGCGCCCCACTTGGAGTTGTGTTGTTCTTTGGGGAAGTCGTCCATCTCGAGGATCTGACCAAAGCCCATCGACCTTACATAGGCCCCCATACCGGCAAACTCAAGATCGCCTCCGTAGATAAAAGAAGTATTATAACCCCGTTGCGCAAAGGAGGGTATAGGTGAAGGCAAACTGCTCGCTTTTTTGGTCTCTTTCACTATCGATGTCAAGGCCTGGGCAGGGTGGCCGCTCAAAATGGCCGCCAGTCCTTTTTCTGTGCGATCGCCGGATGCGTACATATTGGAAAACCAAACCGACGCCCTTGTCAGGGAATCAATGGTTGGAATCACCGTTACCCCTTCATGCTGTTTTTGGTGTAACTTGGCCGTAAGACTCTCCCAAATCACGATGATCACATTGGGCTTTTCTTTCTTATGCACATAAAATGCCGGATCTGATTTTGCAGTTAGTGAATCCAGTGTATGTTGAAGTGCCTCTTTTGAACAAACCACAAAAGGATTTTTTTTCATTTTCTTATGCGCAACCGTATGCATAAAATGCCACGGGGCATTCAGGGCCAGTACATTCAAAAAGGGTTGCGACGAAAAAAATACACTGCCCGGATTCAGCGGCGCAACGCCCCAGCCACCCCTCATGGGCAGCAGCAGCAAGGGCAGAACCATCAACAAACAAGGCTTCCTCGTTGCCTTCTCTTTTTCCTCCACCCATTCACGAAAAACATAACCGAAGGTAACCATGAAAAAAACGAAGATAAGACCCAACCAGCCCAGGGGAGCCGTCATAGTAGACGCCATGGCTTCTTTAGGATGTGACAAATAATCTAAGATGGAAGCATCCAACCGGAAGCCCCATGCTTTATAGGACCCCAGGTCGGTTACTACCGCCAAAGAGACCATTGCCAATATTACATAGTGATAAATACGGAGTGCTTTGCCAACAACTGCATGGTTGATAAACGGGTATAAAATAAACGGGACTATGGAAAGGTAGGCTGCCATAGAAGCATCCATGCGCATGCCATGAACAAACGACCACATCACTTCTCCCAAAGAATGTGTGGCAGCATCCAACACGTGGTGATGAAACGCCAAAAACACAAGCCTTGCCAGGGCAAAGTAGGTAAGCCAGTAAATAAAATACTTGATGTAAAACCTCATGGTATGCCAGCTTTGAGAAAGGGCAAGGTCAAAGTTAACCATATAAGCCTGAAAAAAGAACAGGATGCCGCCACCCTAAATGGCTTTGGCATCCTGCATAACCCCAAAAAACCAATTGAAAATTGTTTAATTAGATTTTATAACTCCAGCCGGCAATTTGGATTTTTCTTTTGGCAGAAACGCCACGGTTCATTTTCGATTAGGGTAGATTGTTTCGATTAGTAAAAGTATATAAATTTTGAAAATATTCTAATATTTTACTCAAAATGATTAATAAATCAAGTTTTTGTCAAATAAAAATCAAAAAACACATCCTCTTGATTTTCATTGCTTTGCATCAAGACTGTTTGTGTATTTTGTTGAATTTCAATATTTTATACAATATTTTCGAACTGAATCATTTGCAAATTGAAAACTATCTTGCTCCGGTCTTTGGATTGTGTAAAATATACGACCATTTTGGTCTTAAGCAGGTGAACCCTATCTGTGTTATTGACCTTATTGAATGGCCGTTGGTGCCCCGGATTCAACTACTAATGTGTAGCCCATGCCCTTGGCCATCGTAGCCATCATTTCTACCATCGTGTTTTCCTGGGCTGCCGCTTGCTGTAAAACTTCGTTTTGACCGGCTATCTTTTTGATGTACTCCTTGGCATTGGCGTTGATCTTGTTGTAATCCTGGGGTGAAAAACTGTTGAATACGCCTTCTTCAATGTTGAAATAATCGAGGCTATGGTCCACGGATAGAATTTCAACCTTGGGCAAAGGGCCAATGTGAATGGTTTTGGTCTTGTTGTCAACTTTGATGTTGAGTTTCTTCAAGTCGTAGCCGGCGCTTACCTTGGCATTGACCCTCAGCAATGCTTTTTTTCTCAGCCAGCTCCAATCGTAGTTGTAGTAATCTTTGTAAGAATATATCTCCGATAAATGGGTTTCCACGGTGATCAGTTTGGCCACTTTTTCGATCTTTTCCACCACTACACTGGTGTTTTCTTCTGCCTTGGGTGCGCTTACCAGGGTACCCCAATACAAGCCTGCTATGATGCCCGCGGCCAACAAAAGTAAGACCAACAACAATCTTATCAATAACCTCATTCTTCGCTGATTTTTGCACTCAACTTATGTCTGATGCCACGGTAACTCTTCAACACTGCCTTGGCTGAGCCTATCTTCAATGGCGACTCTATCAGCAGTGGAAGTTTATTGGCGTCATCAGAAACCCAAATTTTCATTTTGTCTCCATCTTTAAATACATTGCCCACCACCAGGTCGGGAATTACTTTGATGGTGTGGTAAGTGCCCAGTTCTTTAATCTCTTTTTGGGCTTCCTTGCCTTCATACCTTACCTTAATGGGAAAGGTTTCATTGTCGAAAAACACCTGGGTAGGTATGTAAGAACCCTTCTTATATTGATCGACATTCACATTTCTCAGATAGTACAATACGGAAAGCAAATCGTGCATACAGGCATTAAAATTGACTTGCTGCATCTTCGCCGTTGCTCTGGTCTTTCCATTAAAGGAATACGCTTTCTGTCTTGCCTGATCAAAACTTATGCTGTCAAACTTCCGGTAATCTCCTTCCTCTATGATCCGCACAAAACTTTTGGGATATAGGGTCTTTTTATCGATGCGTGAGTAAAAGTAATCGCGCACTTTAAAAAAGTAATCATAGGACTCATACGTTTTACCTACCACCTTGATTTCGTAATCGTTTTTGTTTTCGATCACATCAAACACGGCTTCTCCGGCAGGGATCCATACAAACTTCCAGTTGTAATAGGCTTTGTACACCAATCTTTCTCCTGCAGCAAAGCTGGTGTTGTCAATGGCACAACTGTCATTGATAATCCCAGCCTGAGGCAACGTGACAAAGGCTTGTTGTAATAATAGAATCAGTGCAAGCATCCACAACTTTTTAACCATGTTGTATCTGTTTTTGAATGTTTGTACTCAGTAATACCAAACCTCCCAACAATGAAGGAATGATCAGATTGATGCTGTATAAAATCATGGGCACCACCAACATCGAAATCTGATCGCTGCTGAATGCAGACCACACGATGACCGATAATTGGGTGCGGGCTACTACGCCCAAAAGTGGAGGTAGCGGCAAACCGGTTTGAAACACAAAAATGACAAATATGCCCATCATTCCCTCAAAAACACTCACAGGCATGCCAAACAAAAACAAGAGAGAAAGATATTGGGAGGCAAATATCAAAAACCGCATCAACGATAACAATGCCACATGGTGAAGGGTCTGCGGATGATATGCTACCTCTCCCTGAATTCTCGAAAACTCCTGAAACCACTTAAAACTTACCAGCCATTTGGCAAGTGATTGGTGCTGTACATACATCATGGCCATCAAGAAGGCTGTCGCCATCAAAATAAATGCCAGCGAATAAGCGATATAACCATTGGCCATGTAATACTCACTGAAAAACCAGGAAACGCCCAGGGCTCCAAAAACAAAGACAGGAATATTCTGGGACAAACTACCCACAAAATGTGCGTATAAGGTTGAGCTTCTGTGTCCCTCTGCGGAATGCAGCAATCTTCCCCCATATTCTCCAATTCTGCCGGGTGATATCACGCCCAATGCGATACCGGCCAAAATGGATTGCGAGGCCTTTTGCCATGAAATTTGTTGAAACGGCCGGGTCAGTTTTTTCCACTTGACTACCTCTACAAACCAATTCACAGGGGCTAATACCAAACACAAGACCAGCCACCATAAATTGCCCTTTGACAGTGTTTTCAGCAAATGATCAAAGTAACCCGTCTCTACCTGTTGAACCCAAATCCGATCGTAGATCAACCACGACAATGCCAGTAAAAGCAAAGCCTTGCCGGCTAAAATGGCCGAAACCCAATGGTTTTGTTTCAGGATCTTGTCCAACATTTCTCTTTTATTACCAACGAATGTAACACCCCAAAGGTATCACATCCCTACGCAATAACGTATTTTGAGACAGGATTGGTTTCTATTCTGAGAATTACTTGGTGCTGTGCGCCTTTCTGCCACAGTCCAAAAACTCCTTATAGCCATCAATACCCTCTTTAAAAGGTCGCGGCTGGGTCAATACCTGCTCCGATTGCGGATCTACCATCACATACAGGGGTTGTGAATTTTGCTCAAAGTTGACAATCTGGAAATCCGCCCACAAGTTGCCCACGTTTCGGATTTTGTTACCCCTGGATTTGGAAATAAGGGTGGCAGGCAATTTTTTGTCATCATCTACATAAAGAGAAACCAAAACTACATCTTCATTGAGGTTTTTCCGGATATTGGGGTCTACCCAGATGTGCTCTTCTGTCTTTCGACAGTTGACACAGCCATGACCCGTGAAGTCAATCAACATGGGTTTGCCGGTTTCTCTGGCATACGATAAGCCCTCATAGTAATCCTTAAAACAATTGATGTTGTTGGCACATTTTTGATACGAAGGATACTTGGCCTTGATTACCGGATCTACTTCCTGAGAGGACAGGAAGAAGTTGTAGTGGGCAGGAGGGGCCAGTCCACTCATCAATGACAGCGCATTGTAGTTGGCCGTTGCCGGATTGATGGTAAAACCATAAGCCAGGTATGCTACGATCACCAAAGCCAGCGACCCAAAAGCCTTTCTGGTAAGGCTCAATTTTTTGATTGGGCTGTCGTGTGGAAATTTGATGAACCCAAACAAATAGGTAGCCATGCCCAGGAAAACCAGGATCCAGAGTCCCATAAACAATTCATATTTCAACACACCCCAGTGATTGGTCATGTCTGCCACAGACAAAAATTTGAGAGCGAGTGCCAGTTCCAAAAAGCCCAATACAACCTTTACTGAATTCATCCAGGAACCGGACTTGGGCAAGGTATTCAACCAGGCAGGAAAGGCAGCAAATAAACCAAAAGGTAATGCCAGCGCCAATGAGAAGCCAAACATGACCAAAAACGGCCCCATGTATTCTCCTTTGGAAGCTGCCGTTACCAGTGCTGAACCAATAATGGGACCCGTACAGGAGAAGGAAACCAGGGCAAGGGTAAAGGCCATAAAGAAAATACCCAAAAGGCCTCCTTTATCAGCCATCTGATCACTTTTGGTGCTCCACGAACTGGGCAGGGTGATCTCGTAAAAGCCAAAGAAAGAAAGCGCAAATACAATAAATATGATAAAGAACAAGGTATTGGCAATCCAGTTGGTAGAGAGTCGGTTTAATGCCTCAGGACCAAATACGGCTGTAATCAATAAGCCGAGCAAAACATAGATGGTGATGATCGAAGCTCCGTAAATCAGACCATTTACCCATCCTTTTCTTTTGTTGTCTTTGGTGAAAAAACTTACCGTAATGGGAATCATCGGAAACACACAAGGAGTAAGCAATGCAAACAAGCCTCCCAAAAATCCAAAGATAAACGTCCACAGATAACCGGTATTCTGAATAGCACCATCGTCGCAACTTGCCTTTGGGCTTTTAAACGTATTAAAGAGATTGGGTATCAATTGGTCAATCACACCATTTTCAATCTTTGCTTTTACCGGTGCTGAAGCTACCTCAGTTTTGGCCATTGTATCTTCCGGTGCGGCAGTGGCTTGAACTTCATTGGCAGCGATCGCTTCTGCTTCTACCGTAGCTTTTTCTTCTGCTTTTGTTTCTGTTTTGGTCGCGTCCGCTGATGCCTTTTCAAAAGTGAGGCTAAAGTCCACATCTTCCGGAGGGAGGCAGCGGTTGTTGTCGCAGGTCATAAAAGTAAGGTAGCCACTCACGGGTTTAGAGGCATCTGTTACCTCCACTTTTTGTCTGATGACAAACGGTTCTTTGTCCAGAAACTTGACCACGTTTACGTTGTCGAACAAAGGATCGGGGCCTTCTTTTTTATAGCCCTTTTCTGTTGCCTTGCCCAACATCTTCACCCCGCTTTTTTCCTCATAGGTGATCAATGTAGGCACGGGACCCTCGTCGCTGGTGTATTGTGAATACACGGTCCACCCTTTGGTGATGTTGGCTTTGAAGACAAGAAAATAGGTCTTGTCATTTACTTTCTCTGTTTTGATTTCCCATTTCACAGGCTTGAGCACCTGTGCTGACAGAGAGAAAGCAAAAAAGGCCAACAATAGGGCAAAATAAATCCTTAGTCTCATGGTTTTTGATTTGATAAATTCATCTACTGCTTTAAATCAAAGTTTACGGTTGCAGGCGGCAAACACCTTTCATTGTCGCAACACATGAAAGTCACCGAACCTGTCAATTGGAAACCCGGCTTTGTTATGAAGGACTGCGAAAAAACAGCCTCGTGCTTAAATTTAATGACTTCCATGTCGAAGAGGTCATCGTGCCCTTTGATGGGGGTAGATACTTCTTTTACGTCTCCGTCTTTGGAGCCATTGATAATATTGTCAAAAGAAAATGAAGTGGGGATCGGGCCTTCGTCACTCATGTAAACCGCATAAATATTCCATCCTTTGGCAATGTCTGCCTTCGCCACAAAAGTGGTTTTTTCATTGTTTTGGGCTTCAATGGAAAACTTCCAGCTTACAGGTGATTTTTGTGCTGAAAGAACCAGGGAAATAACTGTGAAAACAAAAAGGGATAAATACCGCATATAATTTATTTGATTGATACACCCAGCTTGAGTGTCGTATTTCAAAATGCAAAAATACCGCCAAAAATACCGTTTTACAAGTAAGAAAGCCCGTTTTAAACTAAGATTAACGGCCTGCGCCTTTTCTTTAGCTTTTTTTAAGCATTAAGGCCTCTTTTGTGGTCAAACTGTTAAAACAAGCACTAAACATTGCCCTTTGGCAATTCTAAAGAATAACTTAACATTATACCAAAAAGCGATAAAAAAGAGTTAATTTTTGCCGTTTTGGCATCTTTTGTTTTCCCTTTTTATAACTTAGCCCTATGAATTTTGCTATTGACCTCTTACACAGTGAAGAAGATTTTATCAAAGCCTGCATTGCCAAAGAAGGCTGGGCTCTGAAAAAACTCTACGAATACCATTATCCGATCATGTATCCGGTCTGTCGGCGTTATGCCAACAACGAAGAAGACGCACTGGATATCCTTCATGATGGCTTCATCAAGGTTTTCAGACACATTGAAAAATACCAGTCAGGCACCTCACTGGTGTCCTGGATCAAACGCGTAATGATCAATACCGCCATTGATTATTACCGGAAAGAAACCCGCAGAAGGTCATCAGACATCGAAGATGCCAAAAATCTGGCTGTTGATGAAGCAGATGCCCTTAGCATGATCTCGGCAGAAGAAATTATTGATCTCCTGCAGCATTTAAGCCCCGCCTATCGTTCTGTATTTAATTTGTACGTCGTAGAAGGATATTCACACAAAGAATTGGCAGACATACTCCAAATAACCGAAAGTACTTCCAGGTCTAACCTCGTTAAGGCCCGGAATAAATTAAAAGAACTCATCGCCAGAAGGTTCGGCCTCGAAGTATTTCCCACAACCGATCACAACAAGTCCGGCGATGAATAATAAGGACTTCGACAAATTCTTTAAGGATCAACTGGCTAATAAACAGCAGGAAGGCAACACTCCCGATTGGGATGTCTTTTCTGAAATTCTCAAAAAATCTGAGGGCTTCGAAAATATTGACTTCGACCACTCGATTAAAGAAAAGGTGTCTCAACACCACACTCCATACAATGAAAGCCATTGGCAATTGCTAAAGGCCAGGCTGGAAAAAGAAGAAAAACTTCGCAAAAACATTTTCTCCATAAAATCGCTTGAGCTGATCGCCCTGCTTTTGGTTTTTCTGGGATGGCAGAGCTACCAGGCAAGCTTAAACAAGATCCCTGAGATTTATGCGGCTATAAATGGTATCGGTTCGGTGAAGCATAAAAAGACAGCAGAAACAAGTCCGATTTCAAATGTGTTTTCAGAGTCATATGCATTTTCCCATATGGCATACCAACCGCAAAAGGCTGAAGTAGTAGTGGCCTTAATGCCTACATCAACCCAACAACCGCTGGTTTCCTTTACTCATGCGCATGTACTTCCGGGAATCAAAGAACATGCTCTTTTGAACCTAAAGCAGTTGCCAGGAAAAAATGTATCAAATGCTACATCCGTTTCACATCCAACCATGCCAGCGCTAAACCTTTCAGCTGTGTTGCCGGAAATCAAAGCCGCCTCAGCCAGAAAATACATCATGCCGGTTATTTCGGCAGGAGTGGGCATTACCCAAAGTGGATTCGACCCTATTTACAATTTGAAAAGTTACTCCACCTACTCTTCACAATTTGCAGGAGGTCTTATCCTGGGTTTTCAAAACGATGAATTGGAAACCACCACCGGAATCAAATATACCCGACGGACACACCAACCGGCCGCCATCGTGGAAACGTATGGAGACTTCCTCAACAATTATTATGAAATCAGCCTGGATAAAATTGGCTACGACATTGTAGAAATACCGGTAGCCGCCAAATACCACTTTAAAAAATCCGGCAAAACCTCGTGGTACGCCAAAGCCGGAGTCAGTGGCAATTTTACACTGGCTAATCATTACAAGATTACCAACAAACCGGCCAGCTTTCAACCCCTGGCTCCCTCCAATGTGGGTTATTCGTCAGATGGTGACAATAAATCCACTTCTTCCCGCCTCAGCGAAAAAGAATTCAATCACGGCTTGTTACAGGGTGGAAAGCTATCAGAAAATTGGTTTCTCACCGTTTCCGGAGAACTTGGCATGGAACATAAACTCAACGAGACACATGCTCTGGTCCTTGGCGCCGAATACAGCAAGTTTTATTGGATCGATGGCATTGGCCCCAACAAAGACAAACTCAATGGCTTTGCCATCAATCTGGGTATTAAAAAATACCTGAATTAAAAAAAGGGCTTGTGGCCCTTCTTCTTGCGATTTTTACATCAATAAATTATGCAAACCCGGTCTTAATTTCTTGTATTTGGGTTGTGGTTTTTCATCGGATGACTCTTTGCTTTTGTAAGTATGTCTGGATTTGACAACGGTAATCATCACAACCAGTACAAAAAACAAACTCACTTCCAGTATCATTATTTAAGGTTTTATTGTTATTTATACCCTTATTACGGAAGTGACTGATCATAGGTAACACCCCATCAGATTAACGTCACAGGATTGCCGATAAAGCAAATAAAAATTACGACCAAAGCAGCCCTGCACCCGGTCGAAAAGTGCTGATATACAGGACTAAATTATTCTTTCAGATTGGTAGTGCCTTCAATGTTGAGGGCGCCTGTATTCTTGATTAGGTTACCGCCAACACCATTGACATGGTCGGCTACCTCTACATTCTTAAGTGTCAGCGTGCCCGCATTGTCGATGGCCCTGCCATTGCTTCCTGTACCGGCGAGCACTTTTACGTTATCTAAGGTCAATTTTGCCAGTGTGTTGATCTTGAAGACCGGTCCGCCTGCCTGCGTTTTAATGACCACTTTGGTTCCGGCAGTATTGACAATCTGGAAGTTTTGACTCAATTCTATGGGCTGTTGCAATTCAATCGTGTCTCCGGCCAGCATCACATTAAATAAAATTTCCGTGCCGGGTGCATTGCAATTGAGCGCAAACCGAAGGCTACCCGGCCCGTCATCTGCTGTGTTGATCACTACGTTGGTACACACATTGGTGCATGTCACGTTGGCTGCCCAACCCAATTCGGTAACAGCCCCATCACTTAAAAAATGGGTGGTCAAACACCCCGATGGGTGGGTAGATGTAAACACCGGAGGGGCCGTAAATCCATAATATCCTCCTGCTGGGAACCCCGCCTGGGTGGCTCCATTGGTGCTGGCTATAAGGGGAGCGTTAAGAGAGTTACCATTGTGAACGTACAGTGCGTCCCAATCTTCTTCTACCCCAAAACTTGTCAGGGTGAGGCTTACCATATTTCCTATGGTGGTGGGACAGATGGTTTGCACCCTGTCTTCATTGTTGCTATACTCGGCTGATGATCCGCCGCTGTCGTAATACTGCGCCCCGCATGTATAACTGGTTTGAAAATTCCTGGTGGACCAGGAGGAAAAACCATCCGCACCACAATTGCTTCTTACGTGCAGATAATAGTAGGTGGCGGGCGTAAGACCGGTAACCAATACGCTGTTTTGGGCAATTGCTGTTCCGCTGCTCGGAGGTGTTTGCGTGGGGGTTACCGCGTATTCATAGCCATTGGAGGGTGGTGTTATTACATCCCAATTGAGCGTAGACTGTGTAGGACCGGGTGTCTGCAAATTGATCGACAATACCTTCGGACACGCTTCCAGGGTTGTTACCGGACCAAACCTCACCCAGTTGGAGGTGTCATTGGCGCCGCAAATGGACCTTACAAATAGATAATAAGTGGTATTGGCTGTCAACCCGGATACGTCAACAGAGGTAGCTGTAGTGGTTTGCAAAGTAGCCGGCACTGCATTGGTTGCATTGACGCCCCATTGATATCCCTGAGCAGGAGCCGTAGATGGGCTCTGCCACTGCAGAGTCATACTCGTATTCCACAAATTAACCACAGATACTGCCTTGGGTTGAAAGCAGGCTATCGGTTCATAAAGACTGGATGACCATAACCCTCTGCCATAAGTGGAGGCATACAGTTTGTTTTCATCATAATCTATTTCCAACTCACTGACTTCAACATTCGGCAAACCGGCATTGAATAAAACCCATTCCGCCAGTGTATTGTCTTTGTAGTAAATACCTACATCCATGCCCACATAAATGCCATCATCGGTACCGTTTTGATAAACCACACAGTTGGCCGGAATATTGGGCAAATTTCCGGAAATATTGGTCCATGTACTGCCCCCGTTCGTTGACTTATACACCTTGGACCCTGAAGTATAATTTTGCCTCACTGCCCACAGGGTGTTGGGATTGTTGGGATGAATAGCCAGATAGGCCAGGTTGTTGCCCGGTGATGTGATCGATGTCCAGGTGGTGCCTCCATTGGTGGTCTTCCAAATGTTGCCATTGGATCTGGCAGCATACATTGTATTCGCATTCGATGGAGCAATTTTCAACAAATTCAATGTTGCTCCGGAGGAAGGATTCCCAATAGAAACCCAACTTTCTCCAAGGTCGGTTGATTTATATACTTGTTGATAAGCTGCGTATATAGTTGTTGGCAGCATGGGGTCTATTTCAAAGGGTGTTACCCAGGCGCCCGATGGCGTGCCCGGCACATTGTCTGAGATGTTTTCCCAGCTGGTACCTCCATTGGTAGAGCGGTTAAAATCTCCGTTGTACAAAGAGCCGTACATCACCTGTCCGTTGTTTTGCTGGATGGCACATTCCATGCCGTCGCCCCCTATTACATCAGACCAGCTACCGCTGCCTTGTCTTAGTTTCGATCCATTGTCCTGCAGGCCGGTTATTATCTTACCGTCTGTCTGCGAAACACCCAGCTTGTACATTTGAGAGTTGACGATGCCACTGCCCCGGTGCAGCCAGTTTACGCCACCATTTGTTGTTTTATAAACACCGCCATCATTGCCCTGCCACAGAGTAGTGGAATTCTGCCATTCAAGGGCGTGTTTATCTGCGTGTACTTCAGCTACATTTTGATAGCCGTACCACATGGTACTGATGGTCCAGCTGGTTCCCCCATTGGTGGATTTCCATGTATTGACGCCTCCTGTATATATGATCTCTGCATTGGTGGGATCAACCGCTATTACCAAATCATACCAACCCTGCCCTCCGGTATCATTACCGGTGGGGTTCCAACCCAAAATATTAGGCGTGGTCGATCGTGAATCAAAAGTTTCTCCGCTGTCTGTGGATCGGTAAAGACCATTAAAACCACTGTTGGACGATTTTGAACAAAGTGCATATACATAAGCTGCGTTGGCCTGACTTACACCCAGCGCAATGCGGTTGGTACCGGAAATGGTTTGTTTGAGTGTCCAGGCGGCACCCCCATTGGTTGACTTGTAAATCGATCCCTGAGCACTGGCATAAAAAACACCGGATCCGGCTGTAGGATTGGCTTCAATGTCATCAAAATCTCCAACTTGTACGAGGGTCCAGGTTCCGCCTTTGTCTTCTGTTCGGTAAATGCCAATGCTGGTTGCTGCTAAAATTTTATCCGGATTGGATGGATCAAACAACAGCTTTCTGATCAAATCGGTATCGGAAATATTCCAGTTCAGTCCGGTGGGTGAAAAGGTTACACCTCCATCCTGTGAGATCAGCACACCCACAGAATAATTGTCACCACCATCTCCGTCTCCGGTGGCTAAATAGATTTTTTCTGGCGTAGTGGGGTGCACCAGGATGCTGGAGACGCCCAATGTAGCCAAATTATCAGTGTTGGTAAACCAGGTTAATCCACCATCGTTGGACTGCCACAGCCCTCCCGCCGAGGTGCCGGCATAAATGATATTGGAATTAGTGGGGTGAAAGGCAAGGGAATTGATCCTGCCGGTGCCGGCATAGCCACCATTGGTGGTAGAAGGCCCCAGAGATGAAAAGTTGGCCGGTTGAAATCTTCCTGCCCCTCTTGGCCCACGATATTCCCTGAGAAAATCCTGAAAACTGTTAAGCGATCTGCCTGCTTCAGGAAAACTGCGGTCTTCCATCAACCTCGGCTCCCAATAATGTTGCCACCTTCTGAAGGCTTTGTATCCTTTTCCTTTCTCTACTTTTTTATCTGACCAGTAAGACTCAAAACTGCTGACCACTTGATCAAAATTCAAATTGTCGCCGTAGTTTTTAGCCCAGGGCTGCAAATGACCTACCATCGGCATCAAGCCGATGATGGTGAGAAGAAAAAGTTTTTTCATCTTAAAAACGCTTTACCACTTGTTTTTCCACATCATGCTTTCAACGGGTCTCACATTGACCTCGTTGTATTTGGCATTGTGCTTTTTGTTGTAATAGTTTTCGATTCCCCCCTCTACTTTGAAATAAATCAACTGTCCGATCGGCATGCCGGCGTAAACCCGCACGGCTTTGCTGCAACTGATTTCAAGCGTCCAGTGGTTGCAAAACCCCACATCACCTTTTCCGGCGGTGGCATGAATATCAATGCCCAAACGCCCTACACTGGATTTGCCTTCCAAAAAAGGAACGGTTGCATGGGTCTCGGTATATTCAATGGTAGAACCAAGATACAACGTTCCTGGCTGAAGTACAAGACCCTCCTCAGGAATTTCAAAGTGTTTTATCTTATTGTGCTTTCGTGCATCCAACACCTCGTCCTCATAAGTCGCCAGATATTGGCTTAAATGTACATCATAAGAGTTGGTGCCCATACACATAGGATCAAACGGAGAAATTAAGATTTCCCCCCGCTGAATGGCAGCCAGTATTTCTCTGTCGGTTAATATCACCGATTATTGTTTTTATAGTCCAAATACCCTTTTTACCTCTTTAACCGCATCCAGTTTTTCCCATGGGAATGTCTCCACATTTACAGTTTTAACTTTGCCGGAACCGTCTTTGAATTCCAGTTTTTTCTTCTCAGGAGTTCTGCCCATGTGACCATAGGCTGCAGCCTCTGAATAGATTGGAGTACGCAGTTTGAACCTTCTTTCAATTGAGTATGGTCTCATGTCAAATACGTCCATCTGCTGAATGGTATGGGCTATTTCACCATCACTCATATTTACCTTGGCACTGCCATAGGTATTGATGTAAATGCTGGTGGGTTTGGCAACGCCAATGGCATAAGACACCTGAACCAACACTTCATCGCAAACGCCGGCCGCAACCAGGTTTTTGGCAATGTGTCGGGTGGCATAAGCAGCTGACCTGTCAACCTTGCTGGGGTCTTTTCCGGAAAAGGCTCCTCCTCCGTGTGCTCCCTTTCCTCCGTATGTATCTACGATGATCTTTCTTCCGGTAAGTCCGGTGTCTCCGTGCGGACCGCCAATTACAAACTTGCCGGTAGGGTTGATGTGGTAGGTGATCTTGTCGTTAAACAGTTTTCTTAGCGATGGTTTGAGTTTTTTGACCACTCTTGGTATTACAATCTGTATGATGTCTGCCTTGATCTGCTTCAGCATCGCTTCTTCTTTGCCAAAGTCGTCATGCTGCGTAGATACAACAATGGTGTCAATGCGGATCGGCTTATTGTCATCTGAATATTCAATGGTTACCTGCGATTTGGCATCAGGCCTCAGGTACTTCATCAACTTTCCCTCTCTTCTGATGGTAGAAAGTTCCTGAAGAATCTTATGTGAAAGGTCCAGGGCAAGGGGCATGTAGTTTTCTGTTTCGCTTGTGGCATAACCAAACATCATACCCTGGTCTCCCGCACCTTGCTCTTCCTTATTTTTACGCTCAACCCCCTGGTTGATATCGGGTGATTGTTCGTGAATGGCTGAAAATATGCCGCAGGAATTGGCCTCAAACATGTATTCTGATTTGGTATAACCAATTTTCCTGATTACTTCTCTGGAGATCTCCTGAACATCTAGATAGGTCTTTGATTTCACTTCTCCTGCCAAAACTACCTGACCTGTTGTTACCAGTGTCTCACAGGCTACTTTGGAGGAGGGGTCAAAAGCCAGAAAATGATCTACCAATGCATCGGAAATCTGATCTGCAATTTTATCCGGATGTCCTTCGGAAACGGACTCAGATGTAAATAAGTAAGGCATATTTTATTTTTTAGTGAAGCAAAAATAAGCATTTCCTCAAAATAAAATTCTTTCAAACTTCAATCCACTGCATAATATAGCAGATTGAGCCATAAAAATCTATTTTGACCAAATATTGTATTTCAGTATGCAATAGATGGCCCGAAAACCATCTTTCCAATTGATTTTTTTACCCTCCGCATAGGTCCTTCCGTAATAGGATATTCCCACCTCATAGATTCTAACACCTTTGAGACGTGAAATCTTGGCGGTTACCTCCGGTTCAAAACCAAAGCGATTCTCAACGAGCGTAATAGATTGAATAACTTCAGCCCTCCACATTTTATAACAGGTTTCCATGTCTGTTAGGTTGAGATTGGTAAGGGCGTTGGAAATAAAAGTGAGAATCTTGTTGCCAATGGAATGCCAGAAAAACAGGATTCTATGCGGTTTTCCTCCCATAAACCGGGATCCGTAAACTACATCGGCCACCTCTTCGGCAATAGGTTTGAGCAATAAATTGAATTCATTGGGGTCGTATTCAAGATCTGCATCCTGGATGACGATCACATCGCCAGTGGCTTTGGAAATACCCGTTCTCAAAGCGGCTCCTTTACCCTGGTTTTTTTCGTGCTCAAACAAAATGATGCCCGCACCGCTGTGTTGGGCTATGTAGGCTTTGAGCACATTGCCGGTATCGTCTTTGGAGGCATCGTTTACGACGATGATTTCCTTCTCCCAGCCTTCGAGCAATTGAACGGCACCCACCTTGTCCAGGATTTTGTGTATGGTTTTGGCTTCATTGTAGGCCGGTATAACGATAGAAAGCTTTTTCAATTCCATTTTTTTACTGAGCCGCAAAAATAGTCCTTTTATCCCTGTTTTCCGTTGGATTGTGGTGGATTATGTCGGGAAAAAAGACTTCTATGAGGCAGGTCAGTAGCGTTTTTTTCAATTTTATGATCTTTTTATGCCCTTCCTTGTTAATTTTGCGGCCATTTCAACCCAAAATACCAGGCATGAATTTTGTAAAACTTCGCATCCACAAAATCCAGTTGGAAACCGCTGATACCATTTCAGTGTTTTTTGACGTCCCCTCTGAACTCAAAAATCAATTTGAATACGTTCCGGGACAATACCTTACGCTACGGGCAAATGTCAATGGCAGTGAAGTAAGGAGGGCATACAGCATCTCCAGCGCACCTCACGATGCCAATATTGGTGTTACCATTAAAAGAATTGCAGGGGGCAAACTCTCTACTTTTATCCACAGCAACTGGAAGGCAGGAGATGTGGTTGAAGTGGCGGCACCCGAGGGCAATTTTATCCTCCACACAGACCACGATAAAAAGAGAAAACACTGTTTTATAGCAGCCGGATCGGGCATTACCCCCATTGTATCCATGGTCAAAACCCTGCTCGAAGAGGAGCCGATGAGTCAGGCCATTTTGCTATACGGCAGCCGAGATGAAAAAAACATAATCTTCAAAGAAACCCTTGATGCTCTCGAACTGAAATACGAGGGTCAACTGAAAGTGGTACACACGTTGAGTTCACCGGTAAAACAGTCAGAACCCGGCTTGAAAGGAATATTCAAAAAAGCAAAAACTACCTGGAAAGGGGAGACTGGTCGTATATCCAAAGAAAAAATAGACGCTTTTGTAAAAGCCAATATCCTTCCCGATAGCAATACCACCCAATATTACCTCTGTGGTCCGGGTGATTTGATAGGCAATGCGGAAAAGGTTCTGGAAAAATTGGGAGTCGAAAAATCACGCATTCACCGCGAATTTTTCTCTACTCCGGCAGAATGTGGCAATGCCGTTGCTGGTAGTGCCTCACACGTAAAAGTGCACCTCAATGGCAAGGTGATTGAGATGGATGTGGATGGCAAAAAACCCATTCTCGACGAACTCATTGCCAGAAAAAAGAACCCGCCTTATAGTTGCACAAGCGGAGCCTGCTCTTCCTGCATGGCCAAAACCATCAGCGGAGAAGTAAAAATGGATGCTTGTTACGCCCTGGATGAAGAGGAACTCAAAAAAGGATACATCCTCACCTGCCAGGCAAAACCGGTTTCAACGGAGTTGGAAATTACGTACGACGTTTAAAGGCTTATCTGCTTACTACAAAGTGGCTCGACTTGCTGCCTGTGGTTGTTTTGATTTTTGCCACATACAAACCGGCCGGCCAATCACTTACTTTGAGTTGAAGGTGCCCTTCCTGGTTCTTTCCACCTGAAACAATCCTGCCCAAAGCATCAACAATTGCATACTCAAAACCTGGGTTGGAAAGGATGTTTACCATTTGTCCTGTAGGATTGGGATAAACCTGCGTCACTATGGATGGGTCGTCTGTGCCCACAATTTCTGATCGGATTACCGAATTTTTGGCCGATAATATCCACAAATCCGGATCAAATTCTATGCTGTCTACCCAATCTACGCCACTCAATTCAAATACCTGACCGGAATAAAGATGGTCCAATCTAACCATGCTGTCTCTGGTTGCACCAATAAGTCGAATCGGCACAGGCATTTCAAAAAAATCTACCTTTGGATGCGAAGTTTCCTGATTGATTTGCAGTACCAAACCTTTTTCGGTGGGCTGCCACAAAACGGTATAAGATGGATAACCTTCTCCTGTGTACCAGTCGTTAAAAAAACCGGTCAGGTCCTTTTGCCCTTCTTCTTCAAGGTGAAATTTAAGGCTTTCGGTGGTGCCAAAATTGTATTGTTTGTCATTGAGATAAGCTCTGAGTCCGGCAAAAAATGCCTCATCTCCCAATACCCATCTGAGCATATGTAAAACATACGAGCCTTTGTTGTAAGATAGGCGACCGCTGAATATTCTGTTGATATTGGTAGGATCGTTGACCCTTACTGAGCCCCCGGCCTGTGAGGTGACACTGGAGATTTTGGATTGTTGCCATTGGCGGAAAGACAAAACACCCTGGATTCTTCTTCTGGCCAACCCTTCCAGATAAGTGGCAAATCCTTCATTCAGCCAAATGTCTTCCCAACTGCCGCATGTCACCATATCTCCAAACCACTGGTGCGCCAATTCATGTGCCAGTAAACTAAACCCATAATTAATCACATAACTTGCTGTCTGGTGCTCCATACCGCCACCCCAGCCAAACTGCACATGGCCGTATTTTTCTGCATGGAACGGATAGCTTACAAATAGGGAGTCAAAATAAGCCAACACATCTACCAGGGCGGCAGTACCTGATCTGGCGTCATTGATGTTTTCGGGATATACATAGTTGTCCATTGGCAGGTGTGTGCCGTTGGAAAGCTTTACCGTGTCTGCATAGTGCTCATAGTTGGTAACAGCTATTGCTACAAGATAAGGTGCAATGGCATATCGGTGTCTCCAGTGGTAGGTCTTTGTTGCGTTGTCGTTGTTTGTGGTATTTACCAATAAACCGTTGCTGATGGCTTTGTAGACATCGGGGGTGGTAATGTGTACATCAATGGAGTCAATTTTATCTGTCAGCCCATTTTTACAAGGCCACCAATCCCTGGCACCAAAAGGTTCCGAAAGGGTCCAAATTACAGGAGTTCCGCTGTGGTTGTCTTTTATAAAGGATCCGAGACCTCCGGAAGCAGGTGCTCCGTGATAATAAAAATCAATCTGATAAAACTGGCCTTTGGCCAAAGATGTGCCGGGGTAAATGTTTACTTTGAAGTCGCCTTCTCGTGCAAATTCTATGCGTCGACCTTCATTGGTAATGCTATCAATAACCAAGTCCTTGCCCAATTCGAGCGAAAAACCGTCAACCACCTCTTCTGTTGTGATGAAGGAAATTTGAGCCCTTCCTGAAATTTGATAAACAGCCGGATCTATCTTCCAGTCAAAATCATAGTGAATCAAGTCTATTCGCTGATCATCTTCTCTGCCTGCGTCATTGAGTAGATCCTCATGATGTGCCAATAAGCCGGCCTTGTTGCAGTGGTCAAATTCATGGTGATAATCGCTTTGGCCGAAAACAAAACTCGTGGCTACGAAGGAGAGTAAAGCAGAAAAGAATAAACGCATGTTACCTGATTTAATGCAAATGTAAAGCTTTTACCGCAAAATGCCCTTTCAAATCTTGTCGGCTGGGATCTAAAAAACAAAAAAGGCCGACAAAATTGCCGGCCTTAATGAGCTTTTAAATCTCTATTTACAGTCTCTCTTTATCTGAGCAAGTTCTTCTCTGCTATTGACAGTTACCTGGCTTCCGTCTTCCATCGTAATGGTAAGCGGGTATACCAATACCGGTCTGATGACAGCGGTGGGGTTGGCTTTTTTCCAGGCCCTGAGTGCAAGTTTCATGTCTTTGGGAGTAACATAGCTTACAATGCTGCCATCCGGATATTCAACAGACAGGGGAAAGTTGAGCTTGAAACAAGGCAGTCCGTTTCCATCACCATTCAAAACACACTCTCTCCTCAATTGAAGCAATTCCAACAAAGAGTCTACAGTGACCGTTTCTCCATCCGCAGTGATGACTTCAATGGGATATACAAATTGTGGTCTTACAATCGGTTTGCCTTTGGGCACGTTGTGTTGTTTTCTCCATTCTTTGATGGCATTTTTTAAACTGATGTAACTATCTACTTCTACCTGTTCGCCGGTAGAAAATTCAATAGTAACCGGGAATACCAATTCAAAACAACCCCCTCTGCCTGTCCTGGTCTGGGCTTCGAGGTTTTGTACAGATTCGTTTACAAAGTTTTCGATGTCTGCTTCTGAAGCAGCTTCGTCTTTGGTGCAGCTGGTAAAGGCAAGGGTAAATAAGATGAGCGACAGCATCCAAATCATTGATCTTTTCATGGTATTATTTTTTGTTTGTTACGCTCCTTTGATGGCGGTAATGAAAAAGGGTTTAATGTGCGTTTAAAAAAAGTTACAAATAAAATTGTGATTTAATTCTTTTTAAAATCTCCCCATTGGTTAAGATGGAATAAGGAATCTTTGATATATATGATATGCTGCATGGTCGGGTGCACATCATTTAAAGCACACTAACATCATTTTGTTGGACCTTATCCGGGATAGGATCTTTTACATTTGGGTGTAGAGTAGTAGCTCTCTTTCAAAACCAAAGTTCACTCTCGTCACCGGGTTCTCCGTGATAGTTGAGGGTTATTTCCTCGCCGGCTTCTATATCTCTTATGGCTTCAATATCGATGGTTTGATTTTCCAGATCGAGAATAAAATTGGCATTCGGGTGTAACTCATGGTTGTACAGTGAGCCGTATCCAAGAGCAATGGCGCAGTCATCTAATTTTTCACCCCACAAAAAATAGTAATCGTGTAGTATAGATTTGTGAATGATAGGCAACTCTCTGGCCGGAATAATTATCACAGGGCACACTTCAATGACATCACCCTCCTTCAAAGGAGCGGCTGTAAAGACACCTCTGCCCCGATCTCCGGTATCCGCAATGTACAATGAGGGGGCCCTTTGCATTTCAGGGTTTTAATTCTGCCAGAAAGGCCTTGATGTCCATGTTGTAGTGAGCCTTACCATTGACCATGATCACCGGTGTCTGAACGCTGGTGGCATTAAAGCCGCTTTCCATCAGCACCTGCCACATGTATTTCTGATCTGCTTCGTCTTTCGAAATATTGAGCTCCCGGTAAGGTATCTTTTTTTCATTCAGGTAATTGATGGCATACTGGCATTTGCCACATCCATCTTTGCTAAATACCACAATGCCCTTTTTTAGCTCCGGACGATCTTGTGGACCCATGGTCACTTTGCTTCCGGTACCGGTAATAACAGGCCCCGCCGGTGCTGCTGCTTTTTTATAGGTTTTGTAGGAGACACTATAATTGGAATTGCCCGAAGGATCGAGCGTTAGCTTAATCAAAAACTTTTTTTCATAGGATCGCAAATCAACCTTGGCCGGCAAGGGTACGTTGCAGGTAAAGCCCGTGCCTTCTATATTGATTTCAACAGTCATCGCATCCCGTACATTGTTTTTGGCATAGTAGGTCACTTCATTCCCCATTTCGGATTTCAAAAGATCAACGTCGTTCTTCTGCGCGAAGAGGCATTGACTTGAAAGAACAGCAAGGAATAACAAAAGCTTTCTCATCTTATAAATTAGCATGCAAAAATATTACTTTTTATAGGCACCGGCCTCATAAATGATAACGTAAAATCGCGGTTTTGGTATCTTTTTAACACTCATTGTTTTCAAATGAAAGCCAGAGCCCTTGCCCCGCTTCACCTTTTTCAATACTTTTGCCACATGAGTAAAACAGAAAGTTTTATAGCCCTCAAAGAAGAGTTGCAGCCTTATGCCAAAGTGTTGGGCAGCGCGGCCGATGTCATCCGTGACCAGGACGTCTCCAAATATCCTGTCTTTGTAGCCCACCAGCAGGAAGTGGCCATCGGTCTGCCTCTCATAGAAAAAGAGAAAAACGGTGGAAATTGGAACATCCATGCCTCAACCCTGGAAGAATTTGCGGCTAAAAACCTGATTTTTGATGAAAAAATCAACGATTTCATCCAAACCTACAAGGATCCGGACGCTTTTGTCTGTGTTTTTGTACTCAGCGAACTGGGGGCCAATTTTGTGTTCCTTCCCCGATAAATCTAAACTTCCGCTTTCTTGCTTATCATCCACAAGCCGGCAAAGGTGAGCATGCCATTGAGGATCAAAATTTCTATGCCGAGCTTGAAGCCATGAAAGATATTACCAGACAAGGTCTTTAATCCGTCTGCCATCGTTCCGGTAAGCCCCATCTTTCCGGTAAACCACTCTGCATTGTTCACAAAGTCGAGTCCCAGTATCAATAGCGGCGAAGCAAGGCAAATCCAAATCACCGCCTTATCTTTTACCTTTCTTTGGGTAAAGATGCCAAAGGCAAACAAGCCCAGCAGTGGACCATAAGTGTAGCCGGCCAGTTTCAGGATTACGTCGATGATAGACTTGTCATTGATCCATTTAAATACCATAACACACAAGAAAAACAATAGAGCAAAACTGAGGTGAACCGTCCACCGGGTCTTTTTCTTTTCTGCTTCCGTCCAATCCTCCCGGTTTTTAATATTGAGCAAATCAATGCAAAAGGAAGATGTCAGCGCCGTAAGTGCCCCATCCGCACTGGGAAACAAAGCAGAAATGAGACCTATGATAAATACCACCCCAATGATGGGAGAAAGATAGCCCCCAAGTGCAATACCCGGAAACAGATCGTCTCCTTTCAAATCCAGCCCTTTTTCTTGTGCATACAAATGCAGCAATCCTCCCATGACCAAAAATAAAAAGTTGACAATCAGCAACACCGTAGCAAGGGTAAACATGTTTTTACGAGAGTCTGTAAGGGTTTTAACACTGATGTTCTTCTGCATCATTTCCTGATCCAGTCCGGTCATGGCTATGGTGATAAATGCCCCTCCCAGTATTTGTTTGAGAAAGAAAGAAGTGGAGTTAACGTCAAAATTGAATACCTGTGTAAGACCCGTTTCTCCCAGCTTCGTCACCGCCGCACCAAAGCTGAGATCCATCTGATTCAATATGGCAGAAATGCACACCACCAATCCCAGCAACATAAACGAGGTCTGCAAGGTATCTGTGTACACGATGGTTTTTACCCCCCCTTCAACGGTATACAACAATATAAGCAACAAAATCACGGCCGCAGTCACCCCAAACGATACACCCATCTTGTCGAGAATAAACAGCTGAAGAATATTGACCACCAGGTACATCCTCGCCGTTGCCCCAAGCGTTCGTGAAATGATAAAAAAGATAGCCCCGGTCCTGTAAGAAACCCCTCCGAACCTTTGATTCAAGTAATTATAAATAGACGTAAGATTCAATCGGTAGTAAAGTGGCAGCAATATGAACATCACCGCCATATAACCCAGAAAATATCCAATTACCACCTGGTAATACTGAAAGCCTGCCGCTCCTACAGTTCCCGGCACACTTACAAAGGTAACGCCACTCAAAGAGGTGCCCACCATTCCAAAGGCCACCAACACCCAGTTGCTGTTTTTATTGCCTATAAAAAAAGATTCATTATTAGAATTCCTGGATGTACGCCACGCTACAAGAAGCAACATAGCAAAATAAGACAACACAAATGAAAACAATAACTGTGGCGACATATTCTTTACTTTGGTTGGGTGAAGATACTGAAATGTGTGGGTTTGGCAATACGATGGACTTTGTTCAATACGCTGCGCTCAGGTCAATACGCTACGCTTAGTGCAATACGCTGCGCTTAGGTCAATACGCTACGCTTAGTGCAATACGCTGCGCTTAGGTCAATATGCTACGCTTAGTGCAATACGCTGCGCTTAGTGCAATACGCTTCGCTCGGGTCAATATGCTTCGCTCAGGTCAATACGCTGCGCTTAGGTCAATTGTATAAAATGCCTCACAAGTCCCAAATTAACCCATGTAAGTTACAAAACGTAAGTCCGATGTCGCATTACGCGTCTCGCGTCCCGGATATCGCGTCTCCGATGGTGCGTCTCGGATATCGCATGTCGCGTCTCGGATATCGCGTGTCGCGTGTCGGATATCGCGTCTCGGATATCGCATGTCCCATGTCGCGTCTCAGCTTGCGCGTGTCGCATGTCCGATGTCGCGTCTCGGTTTGCGCATATCGCGTCTCGCGTCCCGGATAAAGCGTCTCGCAAATCACCAAACCATCACCCTCCTACCCAATCGCTTCCCCCTTCAGCTTTTCCGCATTTTCAGCCATAATCAAAGCGTCGATGATAGCATCCAGATCGCCATTCATTACGCGGTCCAAACTGTATAAGGTAAGGTTGATGCGGTGGTCCGTCAATCGGTTTTGGGGAAAGTTGTAGGTACGGATTTTATCTGAGCGGTCGCCGGTGCCTACCAGTGAACGGCGGGCTTCTTTTTGTTCGTTGTAGGTTTTTTCTTTGGCTATGTCGGTGATGCGCTGGTAGAGTTTTTGCAGGGCGATTTCCCTGTTTTTATGCTGCGACCTTGCTTCTGTACTTTCTGCTACTATGCCCGTAGGAAGGTGGGTAAAACGCACCCCCGTTTCTACCTTGTTTACGTTCTGACCTCCTGCACCACTGGATCGGAAGGTATCAACTTTTAAGTCCTCCTTGCGGATGTCGATTTCTTCTTCTTCAAAAATAGGCATTACCACAACGGTTGCAGCTGAAGTATGTACCCTGCCTTTGGCTTCCGTCTCAGGCACTCTTTGTACTCTATGTGCGCCGGATTCAAATTTGAGTTTACCATAAATGTCTTCTCCATGTACTTCCAAAACTACTTTGTTGTACCCGCCCACAGAACCTTCATTGGCGTCAATTACTTCTGTCTTCCAACCTTTGGCATCAAAATAACGGGTGTACATGCGATATAGATCACCTGCAAAGATGCTGGCTTCGTCACCACCCGTGCCGGATCTGATTTCAAGAATTACATCCCGTGAATCTTCCGGATCCTTGGGCACGAGCAACCATTTAATTTTTTCTTCCAGTTCTGCCTTTTCAGCGGTCAGGGCCGATTCTTCTGCAGCAGCAATTTCGCGCATTTCAGGATCGGGATCTTTTTGCATCAGACGCGCATTTTCAAGGTTCGACAAAACCATTTTGTATGCCTGTGTTGTGCTTACAATTTCTGTGAGATCCTTGTATTCTTTGTTAATTTTGGCAAATTGTTTCTGGTCACCAATAATGGCGGGGTCCGAAAGTTTTTCTTCCAGATAATAATACCTGTCTACGATGGCCTCCAGCTTTTCAATCATGGTTTTTTACTTTCTTGTGGGTTATATCCCGTTTTCTGATAAATGCAAATGCCCGGCATCCATTTGATTACCGGGCATTAAAAGTTTATAGGAAAAAAACCTAAGCTTCTTTCTCTGATTCCTTCTCTGATTCTTTCTCTTTGTTGTCGTCTGATGAAGAGAAAGATTCGATGGCCTGCTCTACCTTGTCTTCGAGGGCATCCATCTTTTCTTCAACCGCATCGGTAAAGGCTTCAACCTTCTCTTTGGTAATGCCCAGCTTATTGCCAACGGTCTCCAACACAGATTCTACCTTGTCTTCGGCAACATCCATTTTGTCATCCAGACTGTCCACCGCTTTTTCGATTCTGTCTTCAGCAACCTCAGCTACTGCTTTCACGGTATCAACCACGTCTTCAAAGGTATCGGTAAGGCTTTCTTTCATTGAATCGATGAATGATTCTTTTTTGCCTCCCTTGGCCACTTTGATTCTGGCAGCTGCATTCTCCAAAAGATCTGACATGGTCTCACGTTCTTCTTTGGCTGCCTCTATGCTAGTGGCAATTTTCTGCTTAACCACTTCTTTGGCTTCATTTCTCTTTTCCTCCGTTGCCTTGCGCTGCTCATCTCTCGTCATGCGGTCTTCCAATTCCTTTTTGACCTTATACATGTCCTGCAGTTTGTCATTCTTGGAGTTAATGCGCTCCTCCAGCATTTTTAGTTTTGCTTTGCGGATCTGCATTTCCAGCTGACCATCGGTTTGCTCGATCTTTTTCACCTGGAAGTCCAGATCTTGTTTATCTCGCTGTATGGATTTTTCCATCTTGCCAATGGTGTCCACAAGACCGTCATATCTGGCCTGCAACCTCGACTTGTCGTGCTCTCTGTTGCTTGGACCTCCGGCCGGCTTTTTGTCTTTCAAGGCCTTGAAGGTGCCGTCCAGCTTGTCCCAAACGTTCTTTCGATCGTCTTTTGTCATCTGGGCTTTGTAATACTTCTCCTGAATGGACTTCATTTGCTCAAACAGGGGCTTAAGACCCAAACCTTTCTCCAGCTTTTCTTCGATCTCACGGATCTCTTCCATGAACTTGGCAGAAACCTCGGCTGATGTTTTTTCAAATTCATTCTGGAGGTTCTTTTTAAGGTCTTTCAACTTATCGAAAAGAATGTTAGTCCTCTCTTTGAGTATGGCTGAATGTTCTTTGAAAAGATTCTGGTCTTTGACCTGGTCTTGTACTTTGGCCCAGAAGCTTTTGGCATCGGCCCACAACTTGTCGTCATATTCCGACAACTTGTCAATTTTATCTTTCAACTCATCCAGCTCTGTTTTATACATTTCGTACAACTTGGCAGACAGCACTACAAAATGCCATTCGGCCTGTGCCCTGCTGATGAGGTCTGTTCTTTCAACTTTAATGTCATCCGGCAGTAAACTTTCGCTTACAGATAGCGGACGCTCGATTACCTGGTGGGGTTGTGGAAAATCAACGGGTTTTCCTTCTCTCCACAAATCCAGCAAAGACTGGTAAAATTCTTCGGTGGCTACTTCCAGCGGAAATACATACAACATTACTTTGTTGTCTCTTTCCAAAAGCTCCATTGCCAGCAGGATTTTCTCATTTTGGGCATTTTCTCCCCACAGAACTACTTTCGTTTTCATTTTTTACTTGTCAGTTAAATAATCATAATATATACTCACGGCAGAATACGATCTGCTACTGCAAAAACTTAGCCAATTAGCTTATGTTTTATTAAAAATTTTACAATTTGAATGGCATTGGTGGCAGCTCCCTTTCTCAGGTTATCTGCTACTATCCACATATTCAACGTATTTGGAGCCGATTCATCCCTGCGGATCCGACCTACAAAAACTTCATTTTTATTTTTAGCAAAAAGTGGCATCGGATATTCAAACTTGCCCGGATCATCCAAAACCACAATTCCCTCCGTTTCTTTCAACAACTTTCTTACCTCTTCGAGTTCAAAATCGTTGCTAAATGTCACATTTACACTCTCAGAATGCCCGCCATTGACCGGCACCCTCACCGCCGTAGCCGAGACTTTGATGTTGGGATCCGAAAGAATTTTGCAGGTTTCGTTGACCAGCTTCATTTCTTCTTTGGTATACCCATTTTCGGTAAATACATCGCACTGTGGTATGCAATTTTCAAAAATAGGATAGTGATATGCCATCTGGGACTTGTCCAGGGGCTTTCCATCCCTTTCGGCTTCGTATTGGGCAACCGCTTTGGCACCCGTACCGGTAAAAGACTGGTAGGTAGATACCACAACCCTTTGAATACCATACCTTTTGTGCAAGGGGGCCAATGCCATCACCATCTGAATGGTACTACAGTTGGGATTGGCAATGATCTTGTCTTCACGGGTCAAAGCCCCGGCATTGATTTCGGGCACCACCAGCTTTTTGTCTTTATCCATCCGCCAGGCCGATGAGTTGTCTACCACTGTACACCCCACTGCTGCAAATTTTGGTGCCCATTCCAGGGAAACCGATCCTCCGGCAGAAAAAATGGCTACATCCGGGCGGGCAGCTACCGCTTCTTCCATGCTCATGATGATGTAGGGCTTGCCCATGAAGTGGATCGTTTTACCTACCGACTTCTCACTGGCTACCGGCATGTAGGTAGTGATAGGAAGCTGTTCTTCTTCCAATACCTGGTTCATTACGGTGCCAACCAGACCGGTTACGCCTACAACTGCTAACTTCATTGAATCGATGTATTTTTTGCCTTTACTGCTCCGTCATGCGACCGGGAACGAAAAAAAGTGGCGCAAATATAGGATTTGCCGCAAAAATTTATTAATTTTATTCCATGAGAAATAACGTACTGCTACTTTTAGTATTGCACGTTGTCTCCCTGAACGCTCAGTTTTTCGATAGCTTTAATGATGGAGACTTCGTCGCCAACCCTAAATGGTTGGGAAACAACACATTATTCACAGTAGATGCCCAAAACAAGCTGCGGCTCAATGCCCCGGCAGGCGGTGTGGCGTATTTATACACCCAATTGGTCTACCCCGACAGTTTTACGGCAGAATTTGAGCTGCAACTGGAGTTTAGTCCCAGCGCCTCTAATTTTGCCCGCGTCTATTTTGCCGCCGAATCAGCGAATCCCGTCGAAGGAAGGTCCTATTTTGTGCAGGCAGGGGAAAATGGCAGCCTCGATGCCCTCCGGCTCTACCGAAGTGAAAATGGCCAGACAACCTTGCTGGCCTCGGGAAAAGAAGGTGCTCTGGCGTCTGACCCGGCTGCAGCCAGGGTTAAAATTACATTTAACAAAGAAGGACAGCTATCCTGCAAGGCAGATTACGACTTCAATGGCAGTTATGAAGACACCTTTACGGCCCTGGATCCATCATTTAACCCTTCATCCTTTGCTTTTTTTGGTGTGGAATGCACATTTACAGCCAGCCGCAAGGACAAGTTTGTTTTCGACAACCTGGGTATCAAGGCGCTGATAGCCGATACCAGAGCTCCTTCTGCCATGGAAGCCTCAATCAAGGACAACAACCGAATTGAAATCGTTTTTGATGAACCGGTTACCGACGTAAGTGCGCTCAAGCCCACCAATTACCTCCTTTCCGGTGCTTTGCGGCCCAATGCCCTGGATTTCAACGGCAGCAATGATCGAATACAGCTTACCTTCAACCAGGGTCTGCCGGATGAAGACACGCTTCTGCTTTCTATTTCAGGCATCACGGATCTTGTGGGCAATATAGCTTCTCAACAAATATTAAAACTTATTTACCGAAGAGCGCCCAAACCGGGAGAACTCGTGCTTTCTGAAATATTGTTTGATCCTTTTGTCAATCATAGCGATTTTATCGAGGTGTTCAATGCGGGTAACAAAGCTCTATACCTCGATAGCCTGCGAATTACCAATGGACTCAGTGGACAAGCAGTATGGCTTTTGGACAAACAGCCCTTGCTTCCGGGCACATTTAGGGCGTACACACCCAATGTAAGTCAGCTCGTAGAAACCTACAGGGTCGACTTCAACGCAGAAGTTTTCCAACAGGGGCTGCCGGCTTTCAACAACGACAAGGGCAATATCACCATCGCTACTTCCAGGGGTATTTTGCTCGATAGTTTTACATATACCGCAGAACTCCACACCCTCGATGAAGGCGAAAATCCGGAAGGTGTAAGCCTTGAAAAAGCACATTTATCTGCCTTTGAAAACGTGGCCAACTGGGTTTCCGGGTCTGCTGTTTCTCTGTCCGCCAGTCCGGGTTCTGCCAATGTGGTAAGTCTTGACAAAACGGCTCCTTCCGTCATAAAAGTACAATCACTTTCCAACACTTCGGTCCGAATAACGTTGGACGATATTATCCGTATTCCACAGTCCACTGCATTCCGGGTTTATGAAGATTTGCAAGGTGAATTGGTGATCCGTCAGCTGACTATCCAAAAAAATGTTGTTGAACTTTATCTGGCCTCTTCTTTGTTGCCTATATCTACTTATCAATTGACAGTCAATGGCTTGAATGATAAAAATGGCAATACCCTTCGCGATACCACCGTCACTTTTGCCTTTGGCGATAAACCGCAACCGGGCAACCTCGTATTAAGTGAGGTCCTTTTTTATCCTCCTACAGGGATATCTGATTTTGTGGAAGTGTACAATGCTACCCAAAAGAACCTTCAACTGCAGGGCGTTGTCATTGTCAATGAAGACAACGGACAATCAGACAGTATTGCCGAACATTATATCTTGCCGGCAGGCCATTATGTTGCCATTTCCTCTGATACATTGGCCATCAAATCGGCCTATCCTTGTCCACCTGAGGCCCAATTTTTGGAAAACGAGCTGCCCGCACTCAATGCCGATGTGGGTATTTTACAGCTTTTCAACACAACGGGAGATTTGCTCGATTCTTTTGCCTATTCCGAAGAACGCCACCATGTGCTCATTGACAAAGTTGACCGCAAAGGTGTAAGTTTGGAAAAAATAGTGTTACAGCCCTTTGAAAACAGTCCCTTTAACTGGGCATCTTCCTCACAGGCAGGGGCTTATGCCAGTCCGGGCTACCAAAACAGCAATTATTTTTCAGGAGTTGCGAGCGAAGAAATGGTCAGCTTGCCTAAAAAAATATTTTCTCCCAATCAGGATGGCCAGGATGACCTCCTTGTTCTTCAATACAGCCTGCAAAAAGCCGGTTTTGTGGCAAGTCTCGACGTTTACAGTTCCGATGGTTACAAAGTAAAAAACCTGACAAACAACGAGTTATTGGGTCAAACCGGCATTATAACCTGGGATGGTACCAACGACCATGGAAAGCCCGAAATGCTGGGCATCTACATCATTACAGGCACGCTGTTTCATCCTGATGGTCAGGTGATAAGGGTAAAAAAAGATTGTGTACTTGCGGATTTTATTGACTAATTTTACGTAACCATTGCTTCGGGCAGATCAGACCGTGTCGTAAGGCATAAAACCTGATTTTGTTCCGGATTTTTGGTCAAAATTTTATAAACACAATTTCAGAAAAACTGAAGACCCTCCTCAATCATCGGTTGGTTCATTACGGCTTCATGCTCACTATGCTGCTGTTCATCGCTTTGATCATAGCCGGACCCGAAGTCTTTTTTGTAAAGCAGTTATCAGCATATTTGCTGCACATCATGCTGGGACTTTTTGCCCTGGGTTTTTTGTTTTTATTCACTGGCTTTGAAAAGCTCATGCTCATGAGTTTTGCTGCCTGTGCTGTACTATGCGTGTTTATCAAAAACCAAAGCAACGGTGAACTGGTTTATCCCAAAGACAATTATTCCGAAAAAATTTCGGTCTGCCATATCAACCTGAGTAATGTGTATGAGGATGGTGCCATGATAGACCAACTCAAGAAAACAAATGTTGATTTGATTTCTTTCCAGGAGTTGACTCCCGAATGGGCGGGCATCCTGCAATCTGCACTGACTGCCAACTATCCGCACAGCTACCAATCGGTTAGAATCGATCCCTATGGCAAGGCATTTTATTCCAGATACCCCATACGCATAACCGATACCCTCAGTGGATCCTTTGCACTCGACATCGCTTTGGAGGTGATCAAAAACGGACAGAGTTATAACCTGGTTTCCACCTACCTCACCCCATCGCTAAACAGCAACAGCCTCACACTTGCCAGGACTCAAATGAAAAACATCAGCCAATACGTATTGGCACACCCCAAAAAAACGATCGTTTTGGGAGAGTTCAACATGGTGTACTGGTCAGATGAAATCCGACAATTCAGAGAAACAACCCACTTGCGCAATTCCAGGAAAGATGTAATTCCTGCCTCTTTAAGGGTGCCTTTCGATCATGTCTTTTACGCGGAAGACCTGCAATGTGTAGCGCTCAAAGACCTCATGTTGTCGCGCAAAGACAGGATGGGCGTTTTCGCTGCTTTCCAACAAAATTTGGATCCTACCAAGGCTTCTCACAAATTTTATTGATGGACATCCATTTCAACCATTGTGCCTTCCACGATTTATCGGCACAGAAACTTTACGAAATTCTTCAGCTCAGACTCGAAGTTTTTGTGGTAGAACAAAACTGCCCCTATCAGGACCTCGACGGCAAAGACCAACAGAGTACCCACATCTGGGGGACCTCCCCCTCCGGTCAAATGGTTTGCTACTGCAGGGTATTACCACCGGAGGTATCCTATGCCGGCTATGCTTCCATTGGAAGGGTCATTACTTCGTTGGATGTCAGGGGAACCGGGGCGGGTAAAAAACTAATGTTATATGCCATCGATCTGGCTCATCGGCTGTATCCGGACATAAACATTAAAATATCCGCTCAATGCTACGCACTGCCTTTTTATGAAGCGCTGGGCTTTGTACCGGTAGGAGAAGAATACATGGAAGACGACATTCCCCACAAAGCCATGATTTTGTATTCGTGATTATCTTTTTGAGGTAAAACCAAAAACGGCACCACAAGCACCACCCAGTACATGCGCAAATTGAGAAACACCATCGTCCCACATCCCGTTAATTATTTCCTTGCCAATAAACAATAAGGCAATTAAGATGAAGGTGAGCGGTATCTGTCCGTCCTCTACATTGGTAAACGATACAAGAACAATGAGCATAAACACAATACCACTGGCTCCAATCAGGCCGGTAGGTAAAAATAAAATGTTGAGTATCGCCGTAATCACTGCTGTGGCTACCAACATAATAAGGGTCTTGCCAGATCCATATTTTTCTTCAACAATGGGGCCGAGCAACAATACAAATGTCATATTGCCCAACAAATGTTCCATCGATACATGACCCGCTATATGACTGACCAGGCGGAACAGTGCTACCGGATTCCAAATGTTGGTTTCATTGTAAAGGGTAAACAACTTCATCATGGAATTTCCCGTCATCCTGTCCAAAAAATATACAAAAGTACAGATCAGAGCATACGACAATATGACCGGTGAATTGTATTTTAGCCTCATTAATCCCAATTTTAATTGGCCCAAAAATAAACCAAAAAAGTCATTTCGATATTGTAGTCCTGTCATCCGATATACCAACTGAATACTTCCATCGACATATCCCCTGCAGCCCAATGGTTTGCATCCAATGGCTGGACCATCTTCGACTTCCAGAAACAGGCGTGGATCGCTTATCTGGAAGGTAAATCTGGTTTGGTAAACGCTCCTACCGGCAGTGGAAAGACCTATTCCCTGGTTATTCCCGTCCTGCTCGATGCCCTCAGGAACCAAAACCACGAAGGGCTCCAGCTCATCTGGATCACACCTATCCGCGCCCTGGCCAAAGAAATCGCCCTGGCTTCTGAGCGGGCTGTCAATGCCCTGGGCCTGCCCTGGAAGGTAGAAGTGCGATCCGGCGATACTACCAGCACCCAGCGCAAAAAGCAATGGGAAAAACCACCTCAAATCCTGATCACCACTCCGGAAAGCATCCATGTAATGCTGGCTACCAAAGGTTATCCCGCTTTTTTTAAGAACCTGAAGGCGGTAGTAGTGGATGAATGGCACGAACTGGTGGGCAGCAAAAGGGGCGTGCAGACAGAACTGCTCCTCGCACGATTTAAAACCATGAATCCGGATCTCCGCGTTTGGGGCATCTCCGCTACCATCGGCAATATGGAAGAAGCCATCGAGGTACTGCATGGAAGCAGAAGCCAAGATGCAGTGAGTGTCGTGGCAGATATCCGGAAAAGAATTGAAGTGGTTTCCATCATTCCGGCTGAAGTGGAAAAATATCCCTGGGCCGGCCACCTGGGCATCCGCATGCTCAGAGAGGTGCTACCCATCATCCATCGCTATCGGTCAACGCTGATTTTTACCAATACCCGGGCCCAGTGCGAAATCTGGTACCAACAACTGCTCGAAGCCGACACTGAATTGGCCGGACAAATAGCCATGCACCACGGCTCCATCAGCAAGGACCTTCGAGAATGGGTAGAAGACGCATTATATGACGGCCGACTCAAAGCCGTAGTCTGCACCTCAAGCCTCGATCTGGGTGTTGACTTTCGACCTGTCGAAGCCATTGTGCAGATTGGCAGTCCCAAGGGAGTTGCCAGGTTTATCCAAAGAGCCGGTCGCAGTGGCCACCAGCCCGGGGCCGACAGCCACATCTATTTTGTGCCCACTCATTCGCTTGAACTCATCGAGGCGGCCGCTCTTCGTACCTCAATACAAAACCAGGACCTCGAGGAACGCATTCCTTATATCCGTTCGTTTGATGTACTCGTACAATACCTCATGACCCTGGCTGTATCCGAAGGCTTCAGACCTCAGGATGTTTACGAAGAAATTAAAACCTGCTTTTGCTTTAGAGACATCAACGAAGATGATTGGCTCCAGGTACTCAACTTTTTGCAGTATGGCGGCAAGTCGCTTGCTGCTTATGATGAATACCAGAAAATCACCATCGAAGACAGCGTATTTAAAGTCACCGATCGGCACATTGCACAGCGGCACAGGCTGAGCATTGGCACCATCGTAAGCGATGCCATGCTCAATGTAGCCTACACCCGTGGAAAAAGACTCGGCTCTATTGAAGAATATTTTATCTCCCAACTCGAACCCGGTGATGCTTTCTGGTTCGCGGGACGTCCCCTTGAGCTGGTGCGGGTCAAAGATATGACAGCGCAGGTCAAAGACACCAAAAAACTTAATGCTCGCATACCTTCCTACATGGGTGGCAGGTTGCCATTAAGCTCTCAGATGTCGGAAGTACTGCGCTTTAAAATGAATGCCTACCTCGAAGGTAAAACCCATGAGGTCGAACTCGAGGCGTTAATCCCTCTGCTCCAAACACAGCAGCAGCGATCCATCGTGCCCTCGCTCAATGAGTTTCTGGTCGAGTACTTTCATTCAGACGAAGGTTTCCACCTCATCTTTTATCCCTTTGAGGGCAGAAACGTACACGAAGGGCTGGCTGCCCTTATCGCCAAACGACTATCGAGGCCCAAGCCTATTACCTTTTCCCTGGCCATGAACGATTACGGCTTTGAGCTGCTGAGCGACCGGAAAATTGATGTTGAAAAACTGGTGACCACCGACCTCTTTCAGACCAAAAACCTGATGGACGACATCCAGGCCAGTCTCAACGCTGTGGAAATGGCCAGAAGAAGATTCAGAGACATAGCGATGATATCCGGGCTTATCTTTCAGGGCTTCCCCGGCAAACAAAAAAGAGAAAGACACCTGCAGTCTTCGGCCCAGCTCCTGTTCAATGTCTTCCACGAATACGAGTCCGACAACCTCCTCTACCTCCAGACCTATGAAGAAGTGCGCACCTTCCAGCTCGAAGAAGCCCGCATGCGCAAGGCCTTGGAAAGAATTTTATCGCAAACCATGGTCATCAAAATCCTGGAAAGACCCAGCCCTTTTTCCTTTCCTTTATTGGTGGACCGACTCCGCGAAAAACTCACCTCCGAACGACTCGAAGACCGCATCAAACGGATGACAATGGAGTTGGAGGCGTAGTTTTTTTCCTTTATTTATGGAATTGGGGTTGACAAATTTGGAAACTTGTATTAGCTTTGTAAAAACCCACGCAATGAAAAAGTTTAGTACGCTTCTTTTAGAGGAGGCCGAAGTCTTTTTATCAAAATTAGATAAACGGACAATAAAGAAAGTCCTGTACAATATTGAATTGGCAGAACAAAACATTGATTCCAGAATATTAAAAAAATTACATGGAGATATTTGGGAGTTTAAATGTCTACACTTAGGGTACCAAATTAGAATGCTTGCTTTTTGGGATAAATCATATAAAAACCCAACGTTAATTATTGCAACTCATGGGTTTATAAAAAAAACAAAAAAGACGCCGCTTTATGAAATTGAAAGGGCAATAGCAATAAGAAACCAATATTTTAATCAAAAAGAAAATGGCAAACAAAGAAATTAAAACATACACCCTTTCTCAAGTGAAGGACCGCTACATCGGTAAACAAGGAACCGCAGAAAGAGATCAATATGAATATGAGCTTCGCATGGACATCATGGGCAAAATGATTAAAAAGGCGAGGCAGCAAAGGAGGCTTACTCAAGAACAATTAGGATCCTTAATTGGCGTTCAAAAATCTCAGATTTCAAAACTTGAAAGCAGTGCCAACAGTGCCAGTATTGATACTTTGGTTAAAGTATTTAAAGCCCTGGAAGCAGAAATCAACTTTAGTGTCAAAATGGATGACCGGCAGATTGAATTGGTGTAATGTATAGAGAATTATTTGTGGTTTTAAATATCCGCTTCCATACTTTATTCCAAACAAAAAAAATTGACTTAGTAAAAATTATGAGTAAGACCTGCAGAAATTAAAAAATTTCCATCTTCAGAAACAAAGTAGTTGGTTTTAAAATACCTCTTTGAAATCCTGCCTTCTAAGTTAAGCCGGGTATTATAACTTATAAAATAAGATGCGTTATATTTTATACCGGGACTTATATTATATCCCATCACTTCTGTTTCACCATGATACCTTGCTTCACCTTCAAAGGAAAATGCCAGTCCGGCATAAGTTCTTGATGAGGGAAAATATCCCACTTCATAAAGAAAGCTTGTGTAAAGGTACATTTGATTATAACTTAATATGTCATCGATGTAGTGGTTGAGTCCCGCACCTATCCGCGCTTCAAGACTTTTCTGCCGCTTATATGATACAGGCACCTCTTTTCTCCAACCTCTGTGCACTGAAAGTGATGTTATATATTCAAGGTTATTATTGAATACCGTCACTCCTGCTCTTGGTGCCAAACCCCAAAACGCCCTGCTTCCCGAGCTACGATTAAACTGATAAGCAAATTGCCAGTTGTCGGCTACAATGCTGTAGACGTCCAGCGCATCCAGTTGTTTTTTTGCTGCAATGTGTTCGACCACCTTCCGGATCTGGTCCTTAGTCCTGACCCTCAAATCAAAGACCCGCCTGTTTTGTTGCGTGGCAATCAGCCTGCCCAGTTCAAACAACTCTTCCTGGCTCCATTCCTTGGATGTGCCCATCATAAACTGATCTTCCAGAGTCGTTCCTTCCTTCGGTCTTGCTTCTTTTTTGAGGTCTTCCACAATAAACCGCGCTAAAAAAACCGGGCCGATGGGTTCTATCCTGCCCTTGCCAACGTTATACTCAAAAACGACCTGAGGGTTCACATACCAATTCTCAATTTTATCTTCCGGGTTTAATCTTTCATATTCAGTTTGCCTGGATCCGAAAGCTGCAATATTGAATACTGTTTCGTGAAAGCGTTGATCTGCTTTAAATTTTGTATTTGTTGTCGAATACCTTGAATTTAGAGAAAAATCATTGTACTGTATCGAGTCCTCATCAACGAAGGCATTGAAAACAAGATAGTTGGAAAAATCTGTCCTCGCCTGCTTATCCGGGAGATTGACAAAATGAAAGTAATTGGCTGCACCATCGGAAAACAATCCCCATATACTACCGATGGTTTCTAAAGAAGTAAACCTATTCTTTTTCCCCACATCTACATTCGGATTAATACTCAATCCCCTCACATCCACATCCGCATACCTGAATTGGCTGTAATCGTATTGTGCCCGACCAATAAAACCAATAAAAAGTGTGGGGACAAGAAATAGCATTTTTCGTAGCATAGTTTTTCTTTTTGTTTCGTGATATTTGGATAACGCAGGCAGCAGCCCGACCCGCTGCCAGGCCTCTCTCATTGCGATTATTAGGCGAAAATACCTTATCTTTGCCAATCCATATAAAAATAAAGCTTTTTTAGAAATGACAAAATATCGTGAGTTCAAAGGCCTCAATTTACCCGAGATAGACAATGAAATTTTGGCCTTTTGGACAGATAACCAAATTTTCGAAAAATCAATCTCTTCCCGCCCGGAAGATAAAACCTTTGTCTTTTACGAAGGTCCCCCCTCCGCCAATGGTATGCCCGGCATCCACCACGTCATGTCGCGGACGGTAAAAGACCTCTTTTGTCGCTACCAAACCATGAAGGGCAAACGCGTAGAACGCAAAGGCGGCTGGGATACCCACGGCCTGCCCATCGAACTCAGCGTAGAAAAAGAACTCGGCATCACCAAAGAAGACATCGGCACCAAAATCAGCGTCGACGAATACAATGCCAAGTGCCGCGAAACGGTCATGCGCTACAAAGACCTGTGGGACGACATCACCCGCAAGATGGGTTACTGGGTAGACCTCAACAACCCCTATATCACCTTTGAAAATGACTACATCGAGTCGGTATGGTGGTTGCTTAGCCAGCTGTACAACAAAAAGCTGCTGTACAAGGGCTATACCATCCAGCCCTATTCTCCTGCAGCAGGCACCGGCCTCAGCTCTCATGAACTTAACCAGCCGGGCTGCTACCGCGATGTTACCGATACCACCATTGTTGCTCAATTTAAAACCATCGAAGCTTCGCTGCCAGACTTCCTCAAAGGACTCGGCGACCTGTTTATCCTGGCCTGGACCACCACACCATGGACCCTGCCCTCCAATACGGCATTGACCGTTGGACCCAACATCGACTATTCGGTCATCAAGACCTACAACCAATACACCTTTGCCCCCATTACCATCGTGCTGGCCACAGCCCTGGTAGAAAAGCAGTTTGGCAATAAGTTCACCAAAGTAGCGGACGTTTCTGACCTTGCTGCTTACCAAAGCGGTGACAAGACCATTCCTTACTTCGAAGTGGCGCAGTGCAAGGGCAAAGACCTCACCGGCATCCGATACGAACAGTTGCTGCCTTACACCCTGCCTTACCAAAACCCCGAAAATGCCTTCCGTGTCATAGAAGGTAGCTTCGTGACCACCGAAGACGGTACCGGTGTGGTGCATACCGCACCTACCTTTGGTGCAGACGATGCCCGGGTAGCCAAAGAAGCAAAACCCGAGGTGCCACCTATGTTGGTTTTGGATGAAAAAGGCAACCCTGTACCCCTTGTGGACCTCCAGGGCAGATTTCGCCCGGAAATGGGGGGTCTGGCGGGCAAATTCGTCAAAAACGAGTATTACAACGCGTCAGATGCTCCGGAGCGGTCTGTTGACGTAGAGATCGCCATCCGCCTGAAAGAAGAAAACAGGGCCTTTAAAGTGGAGAAATACGTGCACAACTACCCCCACTGCTGGCGTACCGATAAGCCCGTACTGTATTACCCCATGGATTCCTGGTTCATCCGTGCAAGTGCTGCCAAAGAGCGCATGGCAGAGCTCAACGGCACCATCAACTGGAAGCCCGCCTCCACCGGCGAAGGTCGTTTTGGCAAGTGGCTCGAAAACCTACAGGACTGGAACCTCTCCCGCTCGCGCTACTGGGGCATACCCCTGCCCATCTGGCGCAATGATGATGCCACCGAAGAAATCTGCATCGATAGCATAGCCAAACTCGAAAGTGAAGTAGAAAAAGCCAACGCTGCCCTCGGTCTCAACCAGCAGGTGCCCAAAGACCTGCACCGCCCTTACATCGACGATGTCATTCTGGTTTCTTCCAAGGGTGAGCCCATGAAACGGGAACTTGACCTCATCGACGTGTGGTTTGATTCCGGTTCCATGCCTTATGCCCAGTGGCACTACCCCTTTGAGGCCAAAGAAAAAATAGAAAAAGGCCAGTCCTTCCCCGCCGACTTCATCGCAGAAGGTGTGGACCAGACCCGTGGCTGGTTTTATACCCTCCACGCCATCGCCACCATGGTCTTCGACAGCGTGGCCTACCGCAACGTAGTGTCCAACGGACTTGTGCTCGATAAAAACGGCGTGAAAATGTCGAAACGCCTCGGCAACGTGGTGGATCCCTTCGACACCATCCGTACCCACGGTGCCGATGCTACCCGCTGGTACATGATCGCCAATGCACCCCCCTGGGACAACCTCAAGTTTGACATCGCTGGAGTGGAAGAGGTCAAAAGAAAGACCTTCGGCACCCTGTACAATACCTATTCGTTTTTTGCCCTCTATGCAAACATCGACGGCTTTGTGTACAGCGAAGCCGAAGTGCCACTCAACGAAAGGCCCGAAATCGACCGCTGGATCATCTCTCTGCTAAACGACCTCAAAGCCAGAGTAGACGCCAGTTATGCCGACTACGAGCCCACCAACGCAGCCAGAGACATCGAAGAATTTATCGACGCCCACCTCTCCAACTGGTATGTGAGATTGTGTCGTAGGCGTTTCTGGAAAGGAGAATACAGCAAAGACAAACTCGCCGCCTACCAGACCCTCTACACCTGCCTGGAAAGCATCGCCGCCATGATGGCCCCGGTAGCGCCGTTTTTCTCCGACTGGCTGTTTAAAAACCTCAACGACGTTACCCAAAAATCTGCAGCACCATCGGTACACCTATTCGACTTCCCTGCAGCAGATGCCACAGCCATCGATAGCGGCCTGCTCGAAAGAATGGACTATGCACAGCGCATTTCGTCGCTCATTCTGAGTCTGCGCAAAAAAGAAAACATCCGTGTAAGACAACCGCTCTCCAGGATCCTCCTTCCCGTGCTCAACCCGTCGTTCAAAGACCAGGTAGAAGCCGTGAGAGACCTCATCCTGGCCGAAGTCAACATCAAAGAAATCGAATACATCACCGATACCGAAGGTGTCATCCACAAAAAAGCCAAGCCCAACTTCAAAACCCTGGGCCGCAAGCTGGGCAAAGACATGAAAGCCGCCGGTGACCTCATTGCCGCCTTTGACCAAAAACAAATTGCCGACATCGAACGATCCGGCAGCCACACCCTGGTCATAGGCGACAACCGCTACGAACTCAGCCTTGAAGACTTCGAAATCACCTCCGAAGACATCCCCGGCTGGACCGTGGCCTCCGACAAAGGCATCACCGTTGCCCTCGACGTACACATCAGCCACGAGCTCTACCTCGAAGGCATCGCCCGCGAGCTGGTCAACCGCATCCAAAACATCCGCAAAGACAGCAACTTTGAAGTCACAGACCGCATCGACGTTTCCATCCAGGACCACGCCCTCATCAGCGAAACCCTGGCCTCTTTTAAAGCTTATATCTGCAACGAAGTCCTCGCCAACGACATTACCCTGGTGGAGAGCACCGATGCTGAGCCATTGGAGATTGTGGAGGGTGTGAGTGTGGGTATTGGGGTGGTGGTGAGTAGATAGTGGTCATTGATTAAGACTGCTAAAGGATTATTATATTGTTGCAAATATTCAACACCCTTTTGAACTTTAGACTTAGCATTTCTAAAGGCTGATTTTTATTGTAACTTTGAGAGTGACAAATATGAACCATGTGTAAAATCAGGATTAAAAATTTTGGACCCATCAAAGAAGGCTATCTTGAAAATGAGGGCTGGATGGATATTAAAAAGGTAACTGTTTTTATTGGCAACCAGGGTTCAGGTAAGAGTACAGTAGCAAAGTTGATTTCCGTTTTTATGTGGTTGGAAAAGTCAATCATCAGAGGTGACCTTCCAGAGGATCTCAACTCCTATAAAGGGTTAGATGAAATATTGCGTTTCCATAGAATTGAAAACTACTTTCAAGAGAACACTCAAGTTAGTTTTGAAGGCAGAGCATATAGGTTTACAATGGTTAAGAAATTAACCGAATTTGCTCCCAAATTTAAAGTTGATAAAATTGAATTTGCTGAGAACCTGCTTCCTAAAATAATGTATGTGCCGGCAGAAAGAAATTTCCTAAGTGCCATTTCCAACATTAGTAAAATATCCGATTTTATTGTAGGCAGCTTAAAGGATTATTCCATTGAGTTTAGAAATGCCCAGCTAGCATATAAAGACAAAGAGATTAATTTACCTATTAACAATACCTCTGTTTATTACGATGCCAAAGATGATGAAAACTACATTGGTTTTGGGGGTAAAAAGTTAAAATTAACTGAAGCCTCAAGTGGCTTTCATTCTATTGTCCCCCTTTTCTGGGTGTCAAAATACCTGGTTGATTTTCTCAAGTTAGGAGAAAAAAGATTACTTGAATTATTGAGTCCTGATCAAACGGTAAGAAGACGAAACGAACTTAACGAATTGAACAAAGAATTCATCAGTGAAGATGTTCTTAAGGAAAAAGAAAAGCAAATTAATGCCAAATACATTTGCAACCATTTTGTCAATATCGTAGAGGAGCCGGAACAAAATTTGTTTCCTACTTCACAAAAGTCGATGCTTGAAAGTTTGTTGACGTTCAATAATGAAAGTGAAAATAATAGATTAATCATTACTACGCATAGCCCATATTTGATAAATTATTTAACACTTGCAGTAAAAGCAGATATGGTTGAGGAAAACTTGAATAATGAAAAGATATCTTTGAAAAAACTGGCAGAAATCGTTCCTGTGGAAGCAACAATAGCTGGAACGGACCTTGCTATCTACGAATTGAGTGAAAGCGACGGTCTTATTAAAATGTTGCCTGATTATAAAGGTCTGCCTTCTGATGAAAATTACCTCAATAGCAGTCTGGAAGATTCAAACGAACTATTTGCGCAATTGCAGGAAATTGAAAAAGGATGGCGATAGATTTTTTTAAGTCCGAATGCAGACAAAAAACAAATGAACCCATTTTTGGTATTTATGATGCTCCACCTGCCACCTTGTCATTTTCCAAAGAAGAAGATTGGGTAGTATGGATCGATAATGATCAAGAAAAAGAAATAATTCATACTGCAATAGATGGCTGTGTTGATATTCCTGATAATGAAGGAGAGAGATGTGAGAGCATGCTTACCTACGATGATGTCCTCATCTTTCTGGAACTAAAAGATCGAGATGGTGGTCGTTGGGCAGGAAAAGCCAGAGACCAACTGATCAATACCATTCGTCTTTATATCAGAGATGCTAATATATCAATCTATAGCAGAAAATATGGGCATGTAGCCAACAGACAAAGACCTCACTTTAAAGCAGGCGGCAAAAAATTTATGCAGGAATTTGAAGACGAAACCGGCTTTGTTTTAAGAATAAGTGAAGTTTTGAAAATTCAATGATGCATTTTAATTAACACCAATAAGCACGAATAAAAAAAATAAAATCTGGTCGAATAGAAGAGTGTCGCTGTGAGTTATAATATGAATAGAGGAACCAATATATCTATACCAGAAATTAATACACTAAATTACATCATACGATCCCTATGTATAACATCAAAACCTTAACCATGAGTACCCAAAATATAACATTTATCTCCTTGCAGGGCCTATTGATACTTATCTCCTTTACCTTTTTTTCTCAATTGTCTTTCGGTAGCAATATCTCCATAAATTGTAAGCACAATAATGATACTGCCCTTGACCTCGACACCCTGATCCAACCCTTCAGGCCCAAAAAAAATTGGGGCAACAACACGGTTTACAAATTTGTAGAACAATCGCCAAGATTTCCCGGCTGCGAAGACCTTGATGCGAATGTCAGAACAAAAGAGGATTGCAGCAAAAGCAAAATGATTGAATACGTTTATAAAGAATTGAAATACCCCACCGAATGTAAGTCATCCAACCTCAGCGGCACCGTGCTTGTTTCCTTTGTAGTAGACACCACCGGCTATCTGGAAAATATCACTGTAGAAAAATCCATCTCACCCTGCCTTGATGCAGAGGCTATGAGGGTAGTCAACGCTATGAACTACATGGAAAAAAGATGGATTTCTGGCTCACATAATGGTGAAAAAGTACGGTTTTATTATAGGTTGCCGATTTGGTTTAAGAGTTAGGTGTTCATTTGACTAAATAAAACTATAATTTTGAATATCACAATTGTTTTTGGTTCCAAAATGCAAAACATATAACTCATTTTTTTTGTATCAAATTATATATGATGCTACCATTCCTGAAGTTGAAAACAATTAAATATTTAAATCGAATTCCTGTTCTTATACTATTAATGTTAATTTCAGAGGCGATAGTATTGGAAGGTTGTATTAGAATAACCGAACCAGACAACAAAACAGATAAAAGAGAAAGCAAAAATGATCTTGCTTCAAAAAATAGCCTCGACACCCAAATGTCAATCAATTCAAATGTTCCAAAATTTGAATCAATATTGGTATTATCATCAAACTCAAATAGTGTTGATGAATACAATGTGAGACAACAAATCGTTGAATTTCGGAATCCTGTCGGAGGAAATTTAATTAAGACAATAGACCTGGTAAATGAAAATCCCTTCCACAAAAAAGGATTTGTAAGAAGGAAGGAGCCCTTTCCCTGCTCTGATTACTTCCTGATGAAAAAAGGAAATGAAAGCAAGTACGATCTTAAAGAGTTTTTACCAAAATCTGTTTTCAGTCAAATTCCATCAAACTTTCCATTTGATAGGGCCATAGCTACAGTATTCGTATCTAAAACATTACAAAAGTATGTTACTGTATCATATGAGCTTGAATGGTTGCCGGATGCATATAGCGATGAGGGTGAATGGGACGGTCCTGGTTATGGTGTTCATTGGGTTACGGTGTATGATTCCTTGGGAGAAAAAGTATATAGCAAACAGTTTGATGGTACTTCTGTGCGACCAAGCATAAGTGATGATGGAAAATACCTGTTTACAATGGCATGCCTTAGTCCTGAGTGGGATAAAAATATCAAGTATAGATTTACTATGGTGAATATAAAAACGAACAAAATTGTGTTTGAAGAATGGATTGAAAATTGTAAAAAAAATGGTGGCAGTGGTGATTTCTATACAAGCGAAAAATATGCTGACACTTCATGTAACCCTTACTATGTCTCAACGAAAAATGATACCTCTATTATATATTTATACTGTAAAGGTCGTTTGTATTTTCATGAAGACTCAGAGAATATTCATCAATGGTACTTCAGCGAAAACGGACAAATCAAAGTTATATATGATAGCGGCCAATCAAAAGTTGTTGATTTTGATAAGTTCTTTGATTCATTAAAATTTGAGGAATAATTTTCAAGGTTTTAGTCTTGACAACGTAAACACAACATAAATTATATTAATAGATGAAATACTTATATTCTTCCATTACTGTTGTAAGCTCCAACTAAATAATTTGGTTTAATATTAGGGAAAACTGTTGGTTTTTGAAAGCGTATATATAATCTGAAAACTTCCGCTTTGACGTGTTTAATATTATTCAAGATCAATTCATACGGTCTGGCAAATTTTTTGCAGTGTATCACCATCCTTTATGGCAGCAATAAGTAAAACAAATGTCTCCTTTTGTGTTAAATTATAACACCCTTGATGTTAATCCCATTTGTCTTTAACTCTGCACCAATCCCAATTGATTGTATTTCAAATCAAGTAATTCTTTATAAGCCTTTTTCATGTCATCTGAAAGAAATGATTGGTCAATCAATTTCATGGCTTTTGGCTTGTTTTTTATCATTCGGTCAAAGCTTCCTTTGATTTGTTTCGGGGTCAATCCCAGGCCTATACCCAGTTGCTCAAAATGTTCTCTCTTCAACTTTCTTTTCTTTCCGTCCAGTGTCAGGGCAAGTTCTTCTGTATCTTCGGGGTTGATTATGGCAACATTTAACAAATCGTAGGCAGGGGCCAACACCCAACCGGAAGGTCCTTCGATCATGGAGAAGTTCTTCAGGTGCATGTCATTATTTCCCGTTAAAAATGAAAAGATGGCGAGATCCAGGTAATTAACTTTGTCAAGCAACGGGTTAATTGAATAGTGGCCAATTACTTTCCCTACTTTCTCCATTGAACTCCTGTATTTATCAAATGCTTCTGTGATCTGAAACATGTCGATCATGTGAATCTTCGATCCCGTTTCTGTCCTGTCAACCCGTTTTGTAATATAAGAGAGCTCTCCTGATAATAATCGAATCAAGGTTGATGGTACTACTTTGATTCCAAACGCTGCTGCGATGCGCATGGTCACATGTTCGTTTGCCGGCATTTCAGGATATTTGTCGGACGGGGGTTTGAAAATATACTGACCGCCCAATGCACCCAATACGGTTAGCCTTGTGTCAGGTTTCTCTCTGGTTTCTTTGACCAATGACATTGATAGTTTTGGCTGTACACCGGGAACGGCAATACTGCGCTCCACTACATTTTTGGCTAGCTCGTCCATTTGATCCAGAGAATATTCAATTCTGGGAGGAATGGGTGTCCCAAAAAACGCCAGCGAACATTGTTTGTGAAAGTCATGTTCCCCCTCAATGTCTTGATAACAATATAAGCATCTATTTGCCATCTTCTACTGCTATTGGTTTTACACTCACTGCTCCAACGCAGTTTTGACAACAAGCCAGTACTAAGCCCATGCGGTCATTTTTATTGATTTTCCAATTTTCAGAGGCGATGTCCAACAACCATCCTTCAGGAATCAATCCTTCAAAAAAAGGAAACAGCCGTTTTTCGGTATAGGGTTTTGGGCTAACCGGCATTGTAAATGTGATGAATTCATTGGCATGATCTTTTACGTACTTGGCATCATACTGAAATACAAATTCGCCATCATCCGTTTCTGTGAGCAACCCGGCAAAATATTCTTTATAAAACACCTTGCCCTGTCTCATTCATTAAATGTTTTACACTGAACAGGTGCCAGTTCATGCCCAAACATCCGAAGCACTAAGTTGACCTTATCCATATTCAGATTGGTTTTACCTTGCTCGATTTTACGAACAACGGTTAACGCAACACCGGCACGCTCAGCAAATTCTTCCTGGGTCAGGTTTACCTTCTTCCTTCGTTCTTTTACAAAAACCGCTAATTGCTTCATTATATGTTTTTAAATATAAATGATGCAAAATTAATTAAATTATATGTAATTAAGTATAATTGTTTAATAATTTATTCTTTTATATGTAAAATGATATAATTTTATGTTCGTTACTTTAATTATATTTTTTAACATATAATTTAGGTGTTTATGTCGCACTTGCCAACCCCAACACCTATTATATCGTTTCCCCACAATAAGGACAAACCTTCCACAGCTTTTCAAGCTGACTGAAACAATTTTTACACTGGATTACCTGGTCTACAACAGACTTGATGGGCGTACCCGTCTTTACCGTAAAGGTCTCTGGTATCTCTTTTAAAAAACTCGATTCATTACCCTTTTCTGTGATCAGAAAAAGTTTGTCTTTTGCCCTTGTTATCGCCACATAAAACAATCTTCTTTCTTCTTCTAGAAGTAGATCGTGGTTGGCCTTTTTAATGACTTGAAAGATTCTGTCTTCCAACCAAATATCAGGGAAGCCTCCATATCCTTCTGTTAAGCCAATTATAAAAACTACTTTAGCTTCCAGTCCTTTGGCTGCATGGATTGTTTTGGCTTGAACCCCTATGTTTTCTTTTCTAAAACGGAAGAAATACGGTGAATACATTTTGCTTCTTCGGTAAAGGAATAATATTTCCTCATTCTTCAATCCTTCATCTAAGAGTTCTCTTACTTTGGCTAAACAAAAATCAATGTTTTCCTCCTCATTGTTGCCCGCGTAAACTACTATCTTGTGTTCAGATTGTTTTGAAGCATGAATTTCTTTCTCAACTTTAAACTTGTTGTGCCGGATTACTTCATTGCTGGCACCCACTATATTTTGGGTACTCCGATAGTTTAAATTTAATTTAACCACCTTTGATTTTGGAAAGTGATTTTCAAAGTCAATGATGTAACTGACATTGGAACCCCTGAACCCATAAATGCTTTGCCAATCATCACCAACGCAAAACAATTGCGTCTGTTCTGTTAACAGCAGTTTGATTAAATCTACCTGCAAATTATTTACATCCTGGAACTCGTCAACCAAAATGTATTGATATTTACTTTTGAATTTATTGGCTATATCATCATGATTTTGTAACAAAGAGGCACTTCGGGAAATCAAATCATTAAAGTCAAGGTAGGATTTATTTGTGCAATAATGGATGTATTTTTTTATTATCGGTACGGCAAGCTCATAAAAATGCCGGACTCTTTCGTGTTGATCTCCTCTGGCCTTTTCCAATAGGGTGTTCAAATCAATGTTATCCACCTTTATCATGTCGATAATGCGCATGACCTGTACAACAAAATCTTTTACATCCTCATGATAGCCGTTAAACTCTACCTTATAATTTAAGGCAACTCCTGCATGATAATTTGCCGGCAAACGATTCTTTAGCAGGCTGTCCAACGTATGGTTAAACAAAGCGGTGTCTCTCATCATGCTCTCATACGTTTTTACCAGCAACAGATTGCCCTTCTGAAATTGTTCATCCTTGTCTTTGGTAGAAAAACTCCTATCACTCACATGTTCAAGGTATAGATTGGCTTGTGGAATATAAAAATCAGGATGAAAGGTAAAGTCTTTTACATTGAGAACGGGTTCATATTCAAATTTTATACTGTGCCTGTAAAACCAGTCGGCAATAAATTGCTCGGACTTTGAACGCACTTTTGTTCCATTTAAAGAAGTATAAAATTTGCCATCTCTTGGCAAGTAGTTTTTATCTCTCGGTTCTATGTGAATTTTATCTATTACGTAATCTAAAATATATCTTTTAAGTTGAAGTAGGTATTGGGTATTGGCGCATTGTTCTATTAGAATTTTGTGCACTACTTCAAAGGCTGTCTCGGGTGCTACGTGTTTTGATAGTTCGTCTTCTTCATCTCGTTTTTCATCCCCTATGATTTTGAATTTATTGTCAAATTCATTAACGCCATAGTTGCGTAAAATACTGTAACCAAAACTGTGAAATGTTCTTATCGTTAGCCCGTTAATCCATTTATATTTCTTTTGTTGGTTGTACCTTTCTTTGTCCTTGTCTATTTTGCTAATTCTCTTGTCAACCAGCATTTTTGCATACCTCCCGGTAGTGTCTGCAGCAATGATCAAACGGTCGATCATTTCGTTGGTCGCATTTTTGGTAAACGTGATGGCCAAAATGCCGGACGGACTTACCCCTTTTTCCTCAATAAGGTAAATGATTTTTTGCAAAAGTGTCTTCGTCTTACCTGAACCTGCACCTGCCAATACCAAAATTCGGCTCTCTTCACTAATCACAGCCTCCCTTTGCTTGTCGTTAAGATTGCTTAAATCTGTCTTGGTTGGAATGCTCAATAGAATGCAGTTTTTTGCAAAGTAAATATCTTAGTTGGTTTATTGTTGTATTTACCTCAAAAATTAGCTGAAATGAACGCTTCTATTTTGTCTTTTAGTGACAACACTTATTCTAGTTATGTTCCCATCTAAAAACATGTTTATTCGGTTTTTGCCAGCAATGACATGGCTCTTTGCTGTTTTACGTTACTATCGTAGGTAATGTATCCACTTACTTGATATTAGTCGGTAAAAGAGCTCGCAACATTATTTTCAAACCCTTTATTAATTAGGTTGTTTTGGCCAACAACACGAAATAAGATTTGGAAACTGTGTAAAATAATTTAACTGTTAAAATATAATTTGGTTTTTCTGTTTAATTGGTAGAATATTCTGATAAAGTTCATCTTGCTTTTGGTGGATACCTTGTCACAAATCAAAATTATAATTTATAAGATCACTCCTTTCCTCCTCCATCAATTCCCCGGCCTCAAAACCCCATAATTGACAAGATTTCCGCTAAAGTTCATTGTCTCCGTGAGTGTCACAGTATTGATGATGTCAGCCATTAAAGCAAAATTGATATGTACTGTCTGCCCATTATTCACAATAATCACCGTTCCCTTGCTGTTCAAATGGGGCATTAAGCTGCCCTGCTAATCGACCGCAGCATTAAAATCGGTACCCGGACCTATAAACACAATATTGCCAATGGGTGGTTATGTTCTCGGATGGTTGTTTCACCATAAAATGCCCCCTCCAATAACCCACACATCAACAGACCAAATGAAGATACCCTCGCAAGTCGCATGTCGCAAGTTGCGCCCACGTTATAACACTGTTCATAAAAAGCCTCCTCAGAGTATTCTCCCATCAACAGACCAAAAGAAGATATCCCCACAAGTCGCGCGTCGCATGTCGCGTGTCGCAAAACCGAAAACATGACCCCCATCATTGACTTTCTCCCCCATCAGACTTAACATTTGTAGTGGATAAGTTCAATACTAAAAACTTTAGCCATGTTACCTATCAATCATTACGCTAAGTCATCCGCTATGAATCAAAAAATGAGACTATTATCACATTCTATAACTCAAATCTCGCGTTTTATCTTTCTGCTTTTGTGCTTTTTTTCCCTTTCGCTATTGACGTCCTGCATTGAAGATGATGAACCTGTTGTTGCCTCCGGAAACAAGTTTCTGGTAGCCAGTGGAGGTAGCGCTACGGTTAAGGCCGGTTTGTATGAATATGATGTCACCAAAAACAGTTTTGACCACATCTCTGATTACTACCCTCACTATCTGTCTCTGGAATACCTGGATTACAACAACAATAGAGTAGCCTTTACCACCGATATTAAACCTGCAGAATCTTCCTGTATCGCTTATGCTGATATCAACAATTGGGCAGGCCTCAAATTTGTTCCTATCCCGGCTACTGGTGATCCCGAATCCTATTTTGCTGTACCTACCGCGATAAGACCCCGCGTGCTAAAGGATGGAAAGATTGTATACAATGTAGTTTGGAATACTTCCAACCCCTGGGATGATTATCACATCGGACAGTTGGCCATCTACGACCCCGCTACCAATAATATTGAGTTGTCCGGGGATCCATCCGGCTTTGTGTTGGCTCAACCTGAAAAAGGTGCAGATACAGAAGGTGGCAGTATGAGCGGCGCTTTTGATGTATCTCCGGATGGTAAGTATGTTTATTGTCAGGTTTATGGTTATGGCACCAGCTGGGGACAGTACCATATTGACTACAAATTTATTGTGAGTTATGAAGTGGGTAAACCCGGTTCTTACAAAAGAATCGCACAGTCTTATGAAACCATCAGCGGTGTGACCGGAAATGGAAAATACCTGGTTTTATCCGGCGATGGTCTGAGAAAAATAGATCTTTCTTCCAATGCTTTGGAAAAGTTTGACGATTATCCCAATACCTTCAGCCCCAATCAGGTATCCAAAAACTCATCCAAAATGATCAAAATGTGGAGAGGTTCCGGTTGCGGTCTCTTTGATCTGGATGATGCTGCGCCATGGCAATTCACCATCATTGATGGCAGCAAACTTTCTGGCTCTTATCGAGGTCTCGGCCATGGCCTTCAGTTTTCTCCGGATGAATCCAAAATCATCTTCACTGCATCGAGCGACTTTAATACCAACTACGCTAGCCCATTGCGCGTATTTTCATGCCCCGTTGCTGAAAATATCACCAAACCCGATAGCATAGGCACTATGCCCGTTGAATATTGCACCGGCGTCTTTCTTTTACTCAATAAATAAAAGACCCCTTGCTGAAAAACACATCAATGCGAGGCATAAACTAAATTCCACATTGATTTCATGATTACCAAAAAAGAACCCCTTCGAGTTTGCTCGAAGGGGTTCTTAATTTTTTGCATTCCTCATCGAAATCATACGTCACACTTACAGAAATAAATGGGATAAGCTTAAGCCAATTATCCTGCAATATGGATCAGAGTTCTTTTCTCTCACTTCAAAAGACTCTTATTACTAAATAATAAAACCGCTAATGTCGCCTGTCGCAAAACGCGTCTCACATGTCCCGTCTCCCGTCTCGCAAAACGCAAGTCAAGTCTCCCATGTCACATCTCGGTTATTGCATGTCCCGTCTCGCTAAACGCCTGTCGCAAAACGCGTGTCGCATCTCCCGTCTCGCGTCTCGCAAAACGCGTCTCCCGTCTCGCATGTCGCTAAACACACCCTACCATTCTACCGTATCCCCACTCTTCAACTTACCTCCCTTGTCTCCTCCTTTACCACCAAACAAATCTCCCTGTACCGGGCTGTGATCTTGTGGCTCTGCAGGTTGATCGTAAGACAACTCCTCGACCTTCATCATCTTGCCTTCAAACAATTTGTTGCCCAGAGCTTTCCAGCCTTTGACATCGATGAATTCGTCAAGCATAAACTCATACTCTTCTTTCTGTCCACCGTTTTTATAGGTGATCTTAATTTTTGATCCTGTGTGAGTGGTAGCAAAATACAACTTGGAGGTAATGCCCTCCGGAATGAAGTAAAACTTCTGCGCCAGCGTGTTCGTCTCAATCTTAAATCGTTTGACCATGGTCCAGCCTTTCTCTCCTTCATAGTAGATGGCGCCGATAACCATATCCTCCTTGTATTGTGAAAGCGACTCTATGGCATTGACATCAAACTTGCGCGTGAGGTCGAGTTCCGACATTTCATAAGAGCCGTCTTTGTATAGGGCTATGAGCTTTTCTCCGGTATCAAAGGCACCCAGCAATCTGCCACGACCATCGGTGTTGAGCCTGCCGCTTACGTCGTCGATGTAAACCTTCATGGCTCCCAGGCTCGACTGGCCCACACTTACCTGCATAACTTTTCTTACTGGGTACTTGGTCACAATATTACCTTGAGAACTCCTGCCCTTGATGGCTATTTCAGATAAGTCATAATCAAAAACCTTAATCCTGGCAGTAGATGCCGGAGTAAGGGTAATGTTGAGTACCTCTGATTCTCCATTGGGCTGCATGGTAAAATACAGCACCTTCGAACCCTTGGATCCATCTTTGGTGAGGTCGTATTCTTTGTCGCGCGTTATTCCCGTTACATTGAATCTTTTGGCATATGTAGTCCCGGTCTTTCCATCCACGTATACCATGTTGTAGGTGGTGCGCTCATCGCCCTTCTTCCATACGGCTACGTGAATGATATCCTTGCCCACAAAGACCTTGTCGGCAATGCGAACTACCTTAAACTTACCGTCTCGGGTGAAGGCAATCACATCGTCAATGTCCGAGCAATCACATACAAAGTCGTCCTTCTTCATGCCCATGCCCACAAAGCCGTCCTTGTAGTTGACATACAGCTTGGCATTGTTGGCCACAACCTGTTGTACCTGGATTTGTTCGATGGAGGTAATCTCTGTTTTTCTTTCCTTGCCCTTGCCATATTTTTCCAGCAATCGTTCAAAATAAGCGATGGCAAAGTCGGTCAGGTTTTCCAAATCATAGGCTACCTGTTTGAGATCTTCCTCCAGGCCCTGGATGTATTCATCGGCCTTAAAGGAGTTGTATTTTGAAATTCTTTTGATTCGAATCTCGGTGAGTTTGGTGATATCTTCTTCTGTGAGTTCGCGCATCAGCCGAACTCTCTTGTCTGAGGCCTTGGCTTTTTCTGATGGTGTGACCACATATTTGCGCAATCCCGCATCAATGGTCTCAATCACCGCCTCCCAGGTCTCACACTCTTCAATGTCGTGGTAAATCCTGTTTTCGATAAATATTTTCTCAAGGGATGCAAGGTGCCACTTTTCTTCTAATTCTGATTTCTTTATGTTGAGCTCCCACTCCAGCAGCGATTTGGTTTGCTCGGTAGATATCCTCAATAATTCTGAAACGCCCAAAAATCTAGGCTTGTCATCAACAATCACACAGGCATTGGGAGAAATACTAACCTCACATTCTGTAAATGCGTATAGGGCATCGATGGTGATATCGGGTGAAGTGCCCGGCATCAGGTCCATCACAATCTCCACATTTTTGGCGGTGTTGTCCACCACCTTCTTTACCTTGATCTGCCCTTTCTCCGTAGCCTTGATGATGCTCTCAATCATCGAAGTGGTGGTCACCCCGTATGGCAGCTGGGTGATCATCAGTGTCGACTTATCAACTTGCTCGATCTTGGCGCGGACCTTTACGCGACCGCCCCTTAGCCCGTCATTGTATTCACTCACATCGATCATTCCTCCCGTCTGAAAATCGGGATATATCGTCGCCTTTTTACCTTGCAATACCTTGATCGACGCTTTGATCAGCTCAATAAAATTGTGGGGCAGGATCTTGGTGGCCAGACCCACGGCAATACCTTCTACACCCTGTGCCAATACCAGTGGAAACTTCATGGGCAGGGTAATGGGCTCCTTCTTCCTGCCATCATAAGATAATTGCCAGTTGGTGGTCTGTGCATTAAAGGCAACATCCAGTGCAAACTTGGTAAGCCTTGCCTCTATATACCTCGGCGCTGCAGCCGAATCTCCCGTACGTATATCTCCCCAGTTTCCCTGACAATCTATCAGCAGGTCTTTTTGTCCCAGGTTTACCAAAGCATCGCCGATGGCCGCATCCCCGTGAGGGTGGTACTGCATCGTCTGCCCAATGATGTTGGCCACCTTGTGAAACCTTCCATCATCCATTTCCTTCATGGCATGCAGGATCCTCCTCTGTACAGGCTTCAAGCCATCATTGATGTGCGGCACGGCCCTCTCCAGAATCACATACGATGCATAATCCAAAAAATATTCCTGGTACATGCCCGTCAGGGTCACCAAACCCTCAGGGTCGTTTTGCTCTATCTCCGGTCTAAACTTTTCCTTACTCATATCTTCTTATCACCAAACCGCAAAGATATGATTTTTTCGGCAAACATTAAATAAAACCAATGGGTAATAGTGGTTGATTGAGAGGGAGTTGCGCTATGATCGGGCTGCGCCCTTGGGCAATACGGCTGCGCCTTTGGGCAATTCGCTGCGCTTAGTGCAATGCTTGGTGCTGCGCGCCAAGCGCAATGCGGCTGCGCCTTAGGCAATAAGCGTGTCCCCCGTCCCAATTAACCCAGGTCGCAATACGCGTGTCCCGTCTCAGTTAACGCATGTCGCATCTCGCAATACGCGTGTCGCAATACGCATGTCGCGTGTCGGATAACGCGTCTCGCAAACAAATACATTATCCAAAAACCTCGTACAACAAATCCTCCACTCTCGATACAGCCCTCACATCAATACCCAAGCCCTCTCTTTTTACATTTTTCATGTTGGCTTGCGCAATGTAGATGGTATCAAAACCCAATCGATCTGCCTCCTGGATGCGTTGTTCGATGCGACTCACCCCTCTGATCTCCCCGGTGAGTCCAATCTCTGCAGCAAAACATACGTTGCGGCCGATGCCTATGTTGTTGAGCGAGGATATCAGTGCCGTAAAGATGGCGAGGTCAATAGCGGGATCTGTAACCCGTATACCTCCGGCTATGTTGAGGAAGACGTCGTTATGACCAATGGGCAGCCCACATCTCTTTTCCAAAACGGCCAGTAGCATGGCGAGTCGGCGCAGATCAAAGCCGGTGGCGGATCGCTGGGGAGTGCCGTAAACACTGGGTGTTACCAAGGCCTGGGTCTCAATCATCAGCGGTCTCATACCTTCCAGTGAAGCGGCAATCACACTGCCACTCAGGGTTTCGCTGTGCTGCGACATCAGCAATTCAGATGGATTGCTCACCTCCCGCAGTCCGCCGGATTCCATGGCGTAGATACCCAATTCGTCAGTAGAGCCAAATCGGTTTTTTAAGGTACGGAGTATGCGGTACGTGTAGTTTTGATCTCCTTCAAACTGCAGTACCACATCTACAATGTGTTCCAAAACTTTAGGACCCGCCAGTCCTCCTTCTTTGGTAATATGCCCGATGATAATAATCGGTATATTGCTTTCTTTGGCAAAGCGCTGCAGTTCGGCAGTGCATTCTCTCACCTGGGATATGCTTCCCGGAGGGGCATCAATAAAGGGACTGTAAAGGGTCTGAATGGAGTCAATGATCAACAGCGATGGATGCAGTTTTTTACTTTCTTCAATGATGGCCTGTGAAGAAGTTTCTGTGTAAATGTAGCATTCGTCCCGCGCAGTGCCCAGTCTGTCGGCACGCATCTTGATTTGTTCTGCACTCTCTTCGCCGGAAACATAAAGCACTGTACCGCCTGCCTGCATGGCCAGCTGCAACATGAGTGTAGACTTCCCTATGCCCGGCTGTCCTCCCACCAGTACGATAGATCCATAAACCAAACCTCCACCCAATACGCGGTTGAGTTCGCCGTCTCTGGTATCAATGCGATGGGTATGTCCTGCTACAATGCTGGGCAGGGGCATGGGCTGTGCCTTTTCTTTCTCTTTTGACCGACTAACTATGGATGGCGTTTTCGCCTTTGATATCTTCTCTTCTATATAGGTATTCCATTCCCCACAAGCCATGCATCGTCCTTCCCACTTGGGTGACTCATGACCACAGTTGGTACAAAAAAATACTGTCTTTACACCTGCCATATGTTGTATTAATAGCGCCTAAGTTAATAAAATTCCAAATACCCGCTCCCGTATCTATTCTAACAGTAGTTATTGAGACGAATCGTTGGGGCGAATGGCCATTCGTCCCAACATGAATAATCGGTACATCGAAAATTGGTAAATTGAAAATACTATTCCGATTTAGGTTATAGGACCCCGGATGCTCCGTTGCCGGATACCCGCCTTAACCGTTTACCCCAAAGGCACGCTTCATCAGGTCTTCCTGCTGGGCGTCGTGGACTTTTTTAAAGCCGGTTGCCGGAGACGCGCTCGCTTTTCTGGCAATGACTTCCACCGCATCTCTTCTAAAGTAATTGAGCATATAATTCCAGGCCCCCATGTTGGCAGATTCTTCCTGTACCCAAAATACTTCGGCGCCTTTGTACTTTTTGATGATCTCTCTCATCTTCTTTTCCGGTAGTGGGAATAGCTGCTCTACCCTTACAATGGCGGTGTTTTCGATCTTGTTTTTTTCGCGGTATTCATCCAAATCATAATAGACCTTACCGCTGCAGAACAACAACCTTTCTGCTTTTTTTACAGTGGTGTCTTCTATGATAGATTGGAATCCGTTTTTAGGCTCAAAATCGCTGATCTTACTCACACACTTGGGGTGACGTAACAGTGACTTGGGCGACATATGGATTACCGGCTTTCTGAAAGGCATGGCCAGTTGCCTTCTCAACAAGTGGAAGTAGTTGGCAGGTGTGGTTACGTTGGCTACAATGATGTTGAAGTCTGCACCCATCATCAGGAATCGCTCAAGACGGGCACTGGAGTGTTCCGGTCCCTGACCTTCCATGCCGTGTGGAAGCAGCATCACGAGACCACTCATACGCTGCCATTTGCTTTCACCTGCGGAAATAAACTGGTCAACAATGGTCTGCGCTCCGTTGTAAAAGTCGCCAAACTGCGCTTCCCAGATCACCAGATTTTCGGGAGATGCAAGTGAGTAGCCATACTCAAATCCGAGTACAGCAAACTCCGACAAAAGTGAATTAAAGATCAATAATTTTCCTTTGTCGTTCAATCCATCCAGACGGTTGTAAGGCTCATTGGTTTTCTCATCAAAAAATACGGCATGGCGGTGAGAGAAAGTTCCTCTCTTTACGTCCTGGCCGCTCATGCGCACGTGGTGTCCTTCGTTGATGATGGATCCAAAGGCCAGCAATTCTGCAAAGCCCCAGTCGAGCAAGCCGTTGTCGAGCAATTCTTTTTTCGACTTTTGAAGTCTGTTAATTTTCGACATCACCGTGAAGCCCTTGGGTGTAGTCATCAGGTGGCTGGTAATTTTGTCAATCTCTTTGCGCGCTATGCCGGTATCAAAAAAGGATTCAAGTTCGGCTGCGTTGTTGGTTCGGCTGAGTTTTTTCCATGACATCTCGGGCTCCTGGTAGGTGTAGGGCAGGGGCTTTTCTTTGAGCATGTCGAGTCTTTCCTGCAACATGTTCCAGAAATTCTTTTCCAGTTCCTGAGCCAATGCAGCATCGATATCACCCCTCTCGAGCAATCGCTTTACATAGATTTCCCTTGGATCGGGGTGGTTGGCAATAAACTCGTACATCTTGGGCTGTGTAAACTTGGGATCATCCCCTTCGTTGTGCCCGTGTCTTCGGTAACAGACCATATCGATGTACACATCGGTGTGGAATTTCTGACGGTATTCCGTGGCTAGTTCCGAAGCAAATACCACAGCTTCCGGATCATCGCCATTGACATGGAAAACAGGTGCTTGTACCAGTGCTGCTGAAGCGGTGCTATACGTGGATGAACGGGCATCGTCAAAATCGGTGGTAAAACCAATTTGGTTGTTGATCACAAAGTGAATGGTACCACCTGTTTTATAGCCCGGCAACTGACTCATTTGTACGGTTTCATAGACGACGCCCTGACCTGCGGCGGCGGCATCACCATGTATGGTTATAGGAAGGATCTTGCTATAATCGTGGTAAAGCAAATCTATCTTTGCCCTGGTAAATCCTTCCAATACGGGATTAACCGCTTCAAGGTGCGAAGGATTGGGGACCAGCTTAAGGTAGACTTCTTTGTTTTCCATTTTTACAATGGATGAAAAGCCGAGGTGATACTTCACATCACCATCTCCAAAACTTTGATCGGGCACAGAAGTACCTTCAAACTCAGTAAAGATTTGTTCGTAGGTCTTGCCCAGTGTATTGGCCAACACATTGAGCCTTCCTCTGTGGGCCATGCCGATTACCACTTCTTCTACCTTGTCTTCACCGGCAGCCTTGTGAATGATGGCGTCAAGGGCTGCAATGGTGGTCTCTCCTCCTTCCAGTGAAAATCTTTTTTGACCCACATATTTGGTGTGAAGGAATCTTTCAAAGATCACGGCTCCATTGAGTTTCTCGAGCGTTCTGCGCTTTTTGGCAATGCTCAATCCATAATCGCTGTTTAGGTTTCTGTTTTCTATCTTATTGCGAAGCCAAATGCGACGCTCTCTGTTTTCTATATGCGCATATTCTACGCCGAGATTGCCACAATAGATCACACGCAGCCTTTCAATGATCTGAGCCAGTGTGGCATTCTTCATGCCTATTTCTTCTCCTGCCTGAAAGACCACATTGAGATCCTCTTGTGTAAGTCCGTGGTCAGCCAGATCGAGATGAGGTGTCCTGTCTTTGCGCTGTCTGATGGGGTTGGTAGTGGATAACAGATGCCCTCTTTGTCTGAACCCATAGATAATCGACAGTACACCAAACTCCTTGGTCAGATTACTGCTGGAAGTTGGGACACTTTCAGAACCGTTGGTGTGAAAAGATGCAAAATCAAAGCCTTCAAAAAACAGTCTCCATTCTTTTTCAACGGTTTCCGGACTTTGTTGGTAATTTTTATACATCGCTTCGATGTAGGAGGGGTGCGCATTGGCTACATGGGAATAATCACTCATTTGGCGAATTTTGTGAAATTTTATAACAGGTTTTTAAGAATTCCTGCAAATATCATACTAAAAATGTGTTTTTATACCTGCTTTGTGTTAAGATTTGTTAAAATTTTAAGCTAGTCTAAATTTAAATTTTGGCTTATTGTAATCGGGGGTTTGACTTCTCTACGACTAAATTCGTTAAAAATTGTGCATTTAGGCTTTTTTTAACAGCTTTTATTTGATATTATACGCTTTATTGTTATACTTTTGCATTCAGTCTAAGTTCTATTAAAATATGAGAATACTTTACACGTTAACATTCCTCCTTTTCTTCCTCGGCCTATCGGGGCAGATCAGTATCGTGCCAAATTCTCTGGCGCTCACCATCAGTGAGGATGGTGACTACCTTTACACACTTACCGTTGCCAATGCAGGCACAGCTCCGGCTACCGTGTGGTGGAAAGTGGTTAAAGGTTCTAACTTCCCGTCCGCATGGACCACGCAAACTTGCGACAACAACACTTGTTATGCACCCAACTTTGATGAGTGCCCGGCCAACAAGTCAAATATCATTCCTGCAAACGGCACTTCTACTTTCACCATTCACTTTTATCCCAACGGTGTAGTGGGTACCTCAAAACTGGCAATGCAGTTGTTTACCGATAAGAGCTTCAAAAACATGGTGGCAGAAACCGATCCGGAAGCCAACGTGGTTGCTGATAAAACCGTGGGAACAAAATTCGCTTCTCAGGGTGCTGATCTTAAAATCTTTCCTAACCCTGCCGATGATTACTTTGTGATCAAAAACGACAACAACGTTGCCAAGGTTGCCATCTTCAACATCGTGGGAAAAGAAATGAAAAGTTTCAGACACACACCCGGCAACTCTTATGAAATCGACGATCTGAGTCGTGGCATTTACATCGTAAGAATGCTCGATGCACGCGGAAAAACCATCAAGTCCATCCGCTTGAGTAAGAAATAGATAGGCCCTCAACCGGCTTACTGAATATAAAAAAAAGAGTTTCGGTCTAAACCATCGAAGCTCTTTTTTTATTAAAACAAAAAATCAAAATCGTGAGCTATTCTCCTTATTCCGTTTCCAGATCCATCGTATGGCTGGTATTATTCATCTTAAGTTTTCCGGTAATGACCAATGCACAAAACTTCTATGCCGTTCCGGTAAAAACCATCGACGGCAAAACCATGAACCTCGCCGATTTCAAAGGCAAAAAAATACTGGTAGTGAATGTAGCCTCTGAATGTGGTTATACACCTCAATACGCCCAGCTGCAGGAACTGTATAAAACCTACCAGAACCAATTGGTCATCATCGGCTGTCCATCCAACGACTTCGGGGGCCAGGAGCCCGGCACCGCTTCGGAAATTGTCACCTTTTGCCAAAAGAATTATGACGTTACTTTTCCACTGACAGAAAAAATGGGCATCCTCAAAAACACCCATCCTCTCTACCAGTGGCTCACAAAAAAAACACTCAATAAAAAAGCAGACGCCGAAGTCAAATGGAATTTTACCAAATTCCTCATCAACGAAGATGGTACTTTACATGCAAGCCTGCCTTCATCCGTAAGTCCTTTGGACGACGATATCATTGACTGGTTATCTAAAAAATAAAATGTTTTTCAATACCATTCCCGGAAAAGAAGAGGAAAAGCTTCGGCTTATCCACCAGGTAAAAGAAGACCGTATCCCCCATGCCCAGCTTTTTATTGGCAGGGAAGGGTCTGCCAACCTGGCCATGGCCCTCTCTTTTGTTTCCTACCTCTACTGCCAAAACAAAAAGGAGGATGACAGCTGCGGCGAATGTCCCGCCTGCAAGCTCACCCATAAAATGATCCACCCGGACGTGCATTTCAGTTTTCCGGTGGTGAAAAGCGAAAGCAAAAAAAGGGAAGATACCACCAGCGATGACTTTCTTCCCCAATGGAGAAACATCGTCCAACAAACGCCTTTTTTCTCTTTTTACGACTGGCAACAAGCCATCCAGGCACAAACGACAAAGCCCAACATCAACACAAAAGAATGCAACGACATCATTCAGAAACTCGCCTTTCAATCGTTTTCTGATGGGCCAAAGGTTCTTTTAATGTGGATGCCGGAGTACCTTGGAAAAGAAGGCAACAAACTCCTGAAATTGATTGAGGAGCCCACCGATAATACCTACCTCATTCTGGTAGCCAACGACCAGGAACGCATCCTCAATACCATCCTTTCCCGGTGCCAGTTGATGAAGTTCCTGCCCTTTCAAGAAAGTGCCCTTAAATCCCACCTGATGACACAAATGGGGCTCTCAGATGAAGCCGCTACCCAAATTGCGCGTTCATCAGAAGGCAGTATTTGTAAAGCCATCGAAGGAGCCAGAGGGGCCGACAAAAACCAGTCTGCTTTACTGTTCGACTGGTTGCGAATCTGCTACAAAGGTGATAGCGAAGAAATGACCACCTTCGTAAATGAAACAGTGTCCTGGAGTCTCGACAATCAGGTTCGCTTCCTTGAATACACCCTGCATTTTTTTGAAACCTACCTGAGCTACCTGCTGAGCAACGGCATAGCCTCTGGTATGACAGAGGCAGAAAGGGGCGTAGCGGATAAAATGAAATCCATCATCGACCCTGAAAAGATTGAAAGCATCAGTCACACCATCAGCCAACTGATCTTTTACCTGAATAGAAACGGCAACCACAAAGTAAACTGGATGGCTGATACCATCGGCATTGGAGATATTTTGAGAAATATACCCCAATCTTCCCCAAATAGGCGTATTTTTGTGGACGAATCACTTTTGATAACATAGAGTTACAATTTAAAGAATATCATAATATAAACTAGCTTATGGCATGTGCAAGTTGCGGATCAGGGGGGTGCGGTACCGGAGGGTGCCAAAACAAAGGCCTGTGTGCATCCGGGAGTTGTAACAAGATGAACAGCTACGACTGGATCACTGCGCTCGACATCGACGATCCGGTTGAATATCCCTACGTTGAAGTTAGTTTCAAAAACGGATCCAGAAAAGAATTTTATAAAAACCCCAACCACCTTACCACCGGAGATACAGTGCTCGTGGAAGTACAGGGTGGTGGATACGATATTGGCGTTATTTCTTTATCCGGCGATCTCGTGCGATTGCAGTTGAAAAAGAAATTTACCGTAGAAGACAAGATCATCCTTAGCGCCATACGCAAAGCCAATGAACGGGATCTTGAGAAACTCGAAAATAAAATTGAACTCGAACGCAAAACCATGATCCAGGCCCGTGCCATCGCACAATCCATCGGCCTCAATATCAAAATCGGTGACGTTGAATTCCAGGGCGATATGAAGAAGGCTACTTTCTTCTTTACAGCCAATGGCCGAGTTGACTTCCGCGAACTGGTGAGGGCTTATGCCAAGGAATTTAAGGTAAAAATTGAAATGCGTCAGATCGGCTCCCGACAAGAAAGTGCCCGCATTGGAGGCATTGGTAGTTGTGGCAGAGAGTTGTGCTGTTCAACCTGGTTATCTGATTTCAGATCGGTCAACACCACCGCCGCCAGGTACCAAAATATTGCCATCAACCAGACCAAACTCTCTGGTCAGTGCGGCAGATTGAAGTGTTGTCTCAATTACGAGCTCGACACCTATATGGATGCCCTTAAACACTTCCCTACGCATGCCAATGTGATCAAAACACAAAAAGGCAATGCTTCTTTGGTAAAGACAGACATCTTCCGCGGCATCATGTACTATGCTTATGATGATGTGACGATGCGTGGTGTTTTCCACCCATTGGACAAAGAAAAGGTGAAGGAAGTCCTGGCCATGAACAAAAAAGGCATTCTTCCGGAAGACCTTACCTCGTTCACAGAAATCAAAGAAGTAGAAAAAGAAATTGGCTTTGCCGACGTTACCGGTGAAATTGAATTGCCCAACAAAAAATCCAAAAAGAAGAAAAAGAAACCTTCTCAGGGCAAGGGTCAACCAAGTGGCAACCCAAATCAAAATGAAAACAATACCGCTAAAGAAGCCGGAGAAAGTCGCGAAAATAAAGGCAACAGACCGGATCAGCAGCAGTCGAGAGAAAACAGAGGTCCTCGCCCTGGGGGTGACAAAGGAAACCGCGGTCCACGACCTCAAAATAGCGGACCCAGAGAAAACAGGCCTCCACAAAACAATGGAGGACAATCAGAGGGAGGACAAAACCGACCTCAAGACGAGAGGACAAACCGCCCCAACAGGCCGGAGAATGAAGGCAAAAGAGCCTCTGACAACCCGGATACTCCTCCAATGCCGGACAATAGTGCCGGCACCGAAGGGGCACCTAAAAAGAACTTTAAAAAGAAAAAGTTTTTTAATAAAAACAAAAAGAACAACAATCCTTCATAATGCAATTTGATGTGACCATTATTGGTAGCGGACCGGGAGGCTATGTAGCCGCCATCAGGTGCGCCCAGTTAGGAATGAAAACCGCCATTATCGAAAAATACGACGTGCTGGGCGGCACTTGCCTCAATGTTGGCTGTATCCCTTCCAAAGCCCTGCTCGACTCATCAGAACACTTCCACAATGCAAGCCATCGGTTTGCTGAACACGGCATCAAAGTGTCCTCTTTAAAAGTAGACATGCAGCAAATGATTCGCCGTAAACAGGATGTGGTGGACCAAACATGTAAGGGTGTTGCTTTCCTGATGAAAAAAAACAAGATTGCCGTCTTACATGGCACCGGTAGTTTTGTAGATAAGAATACCATTCGGATTGATAAAAAAGATGGCAGCAGCGAACAAATTACGACTGCCAAGACCATAATTGCCACCGGTTCCAAGCCGGTTACCCCTGATTTTATGGCTTACGACAAAAACAGAGTCATCACTTCAACCGAGGCACTCAACCTTACCGAGGTTCCCTCATCTATGATCGTCATTGGTGCCGGCGTTATTGGTTTGGAGTTGGGCTCCGTTTACGCAAGATTGGGTACCAAAGTAGAGGTCGTTGAATTTATGGACCGCATCCTGCCGGGCATGGATACAGACTGTGCCAAAGAGTTGCAAAAATCACTGAAAGGATTGGGCATGACCTTCCACCTATCGCACGCTGTAAGTGAAGTCAAAGCGGCCAAAAAGCAGGTATCAGTGACCATGAAGGCAAAAGACGCCGATGCTGCCACTACTTTGACAGCCGATTATTGTTTGATCGCCATTGGCCGCAGACCCTATACGCAAGGCCTGGGCCTCGAAAACGTAGGCATTAGCCTGGATGAAAAAGGCAGGATACCGGTTAACGATCACTTACAAACGGCTGTTGATGGCATCTATGCCATTGGAGATGTGATTAAAGGCGCTATGTTGGCCCATAAAGCAGAAGAAGAAGGCGTGATGGTTGCTGAATTCCTGGCCGGCCAAAAACCCCATATCGATTATAACCTCATTCCGGGCGTAGTATATACCTGGCCGGAAGTATCAGCAGTAGGTAAAACAGAAGAAACACTTAAAGCAGAAGGTGTTCCGTATAAGGTGGGTAAGTTTCCTTTCAAAGCCCTGGGTAGAGCACGGGCAAGTATGGATGTCGATGGCATGGTCAAGGTCATCGCCCACAAGGATACGGACGAATTGCTGGGTGTTCACATGGTGGGACCCCGTGTTGCCGATGTCATTATGGAAGCTGTTGCATTGATGGAATTCCGTGCTTCGGCTGAAGACATGGCCAGAATCTGTCATCCACACCCCACCTATACCGAAGCGGTGAAAGAAGCTGCTTTGGCTGCTACAGAAAACAGAGCATTACACGTATAAACCAAGCATCATGAAATTTGGCGTTGTTGTTTTTCCCGGTTCCAATTGCGACGATGATATGATCCATGTCCTGGGCACCGTTATGGGCTCCGATGTGGTCAAAATCTGGCACAAAGAAAAGTCGCTTGACCCTTATGGGCCGCTGGACGGCATTGTGCTGCCGGGTGGTTTTTCTTATGGCGACTACCTTCGTTCCGGTGCCATCGCCCGGTTTTCCGACATTATGCCGGAAGTGGTAAAATTTGCCAACAACGGAGGTCTGGTTTGGGGTATCTGCAATGGCTTTCAAATCCTGTGCGAAGCCGGACTTTTGCCGGGGGTACTTTTGCCCAACGAACAGAAAAAATTCATTTGTAAAAATGTTTACCTGCAAACGGTAAATTACAATACAGCCATTACTTCTTCTATTTCAGAAGGTCAGATACTCAAGATTCCCATTGCCCATGCAGATGGCAGGTATTACATCCCTGACAACGAGATCAACGCACTGTGGGACAATGAACAGGTTTTGTTCAGATATTGCGATGCCAACGGCCAACTTACCGATGAAGCCAATGTCAACGGCTCCCTGTTCAACATTGCCGGGGTTTGCAACAAGAACAAAAATGTGTTTGGAATGATGCCACACCCCGAAAGAGCGGCAGAAGAAGCCCTGGGCAATACAGACGGTCGCCTGCTCTTTGAAGCACTGATGGGCGTATCCATTTAAATCCTTTTTCTTCTTTTTTTTATCCTGCAGGGTTGTGGGCTTGTATGCTATTTTGTATTCATACTTACAATATGCGTGTCGTGCAAAAAAAAGGGGCTGCAGTTTCCCACAGCCCCATAAGCTTAATCAGCAAGCTTTGATTGGATATTATCTTACGACTTGTACTTTTTTACCTACAAAGTACTTGCCATTGCTCAGTTGAATCAGGTAGCTACCACTCATCCACTGACTTGCGTCAATTGACAGGTTGTCAGAAGCACCAAATTTCTGAGTATAAACCACCTTACCGGTACGATCGTAAACAATTACATCGGTAGCGCCTTTTAAGTCGCTGTTTTTGATGTCGATGTTTATTCTTGACGCTGTTGGGTTTGGATAAACCGCAATGGCGCTGTTGTCAAGAAGGTTGTATGTGGAGTTGGGTTCTGCAAAAGCATATTCTCCTGTATCAGACCTAAAGTCTATTTTATACGTTCCTCCTACAGTAACAATGTTGGGGCCATCCTGTGTGCCCACACCTGCAGGAAATTCTTTTGCTCCCCAGTTGACAGCCCAGGCTGCTTCTGCACGGAACTTAACACCGTCGTCGCTGGCTCCACCATGGCTGGTCAGTGTTACGCTCTCGTGTGTCCAGTGGTTGGCATCTGCAGGATCTTTGGTAAGATAGGTGTCTTTGCTATCATCTGTTCCCGGCCATTCGCCAAAAGGTCCTGATTTACCAACCAAACTGATTTTGTCGTATTCTACAACGGCTTCAAAGTTGTATTCTCCACTCAAGGTGTTGAAAGTTACTTTGTAATCACCGGCAGGAATTGGAATGTTGGCTCCGTCCTGCTCTGCAATTCCTGAAGGGAAGTCGCCCGCACCCCAGTTTACAGCCCAGTCATTATCTGCACGGAACTTAGCCTCTCCGTCAACCAGCTCGATTCTCAGTCTCCAAATGGTTGGGTCAGTTTCGTCCTTGATCATATCTGTATCTGAGTCCCAGCCACCTGGTGTAGCATCGCCTATTATACCTACAGTAGCATAAGGTCTGATAATAGAGAAGCTATAAACCAAAGTCTTGGTGTTGAATACGATCTGGTATTTTCCAGCCTCTGGAACTACGATGTTAGGACCACCTGCAACGGCGGTGTCTGTAGGAAAGTCTACACCTCCCCAGTTAATATCCCAGGCATTGTTGGCTCTGAACTTGATTTCTCCCACTGTTAAGTCTATCCTTGCCTTCCACAGGTCTCCATTGTTTTGGTCACGAGCCAGCTCTGTGTCGGTATCCCAACCACCAGGAGTAGCAGTACCAATTACGCTGATACTTTGGTATGATTTGATTTCTTCAAAAGTATAGGCTCCTGTGCTTCTGTCAAATGTTACCAGGTATTTTCCGGCCTGGGTAATAGGAATATTGGGTCCGTTCAGTGTAGCAATGCCCGCAGGGAAATCACTACCTCCCCAGTTGATGTCCCAGGCATTGTCTTTTCTGAACTTTACTTCACCGGCAACCAGGTCGATGGTAATAAAGTACTTATTGGTGTCTCCCTGTACTTCATACATGTCTGTATCATTGTCCCAACCACCCGCTGTAGCTGATCCGATGATACCTACATCTGAATGAACCTGGAAATTATATGCTCCTGAATTGGAATTAAAAGTTACAGTATAGTCACCATAAAGAACCGGAATATTGGGTCCATCCTGGGTGCCAACACCTGATGGGAAGTCTTTTGCACCCCAGTTTACGGTCCAGGCATTGTCTGCCCTGAACTTAGCTTCTCCATTAACCAATGTAATATCCAATGAATATTGTGTTGGATCTGTTGCGTCCTGCACCAATGGTGTGCTGGCATCCCAGCCGCCTGGCGTTGCTGTTCCAATGAGTCCAACCGTTTCAAATGGTTTGATCTCAGTAAAACTGTAAGCAAGGCTGCCTGTGTTGAAGTTGACCAGGTATTTACCTGCTGTAGGCACTGCAATATTGGCACCACCCTGAACACCGGTACCTGAAGGAAATTCTGTGCCTCCCCAGTTTACAGCCCAGTCGTTGTTAGCTCTGAATTTGATTTCACCCACTACAAGGTCTACGAAACCCTTCCACACAGCAGGATCGTTGGCATCTCTGGTTAATGGAGTATCATTGTCCCATCCACCGGGAGTGGCAGATCCAATCACACCAATGGTCTGAAAATCTACTGCCTCCTCAAAGTTATATGCGCCTGTGCTCTTATTAAAAGATACGGTGTATTTTCCGGCCTTGGCTATCGGAATGTTGGGTCCATTCTGAACCCCTGTACCCGTTGGAAAATCAGTGGCTCCCCAGTTGATGTCCCATGCATCGTTTTGTCTGAATTTTACTTCTCCCTGCGCCAACTCCATCGTAATAAAATATTCGTTGGTGTCGGTCTGATCAATGTACATGTCGGTATCTGCATCCCATCCGGTTGGTGTGGCAGACCCAATGATGCCTATATCTGAATCTACATCAAAATAATAAGCTCCGGTTGAAGTGTTAAAAGTAATAAAGTAGTCTCCGGCAACTACTTTCATATTGGGGCCATTCGCTGTGGCGGTACCTGATGGAAAATCAGATGAACCCCAGTTAATATCCCATGCGTCGTTCGCCCTGAACTTGGCCTCACCATCCGTTAACTTGATGGTCAGTGTCCACACATTGGGGTCGTTGGCGTCCTGCACCATGTCCGTATCATTGTCCCATCCACCCGGAGTGGCGGTACCGATGATACCCACAGCGTTGATCTGGCCGAATAAAGCCATAGACACCAACATCATGAAGGAAAACAAATGTAGCCGTAATTTCATTGGTTTAATTTTTTGTGAAAAAATAGTTATTGTTACTGCGACACAAAGTAAGTATTTTTTTTATTTTTACGGAATAAATTTATTATAAAAAAATACTTCTATGAGAAGCCAAAATTTCAAATCGAAGGCCCATTTCTTATTATTGTTTTTAATAATTTGTTTTAACGGAATATTATTTGGCCAGAGGGTGGTTAAAGGGGTTGTTACAGATGCAACTTCCGGTGAGCCTCTAATCGGGGCAAATATTGTTCTGAAAGAAGACGATTCCCATGGTACCGTTACCGATTTCGACGGTGCTTTTGCTCTGGAAGTGAGGCCTACCACAAAAATTATTGTCATCAGTTACACGGGTTACACAACCCAGGAGATCGACGTTTCTGCAACTTCAAACATCAATATCTCCCTTATGGCCGGCCAGATTTTGGAAGATGTAGTGGTTATTGGATACGGTACCGTTAAAAGAGAAGACGCTACCGGTGCCATCCAGGCCGTTTCATCGGAAAAATTCAACAGAGGTGCCATTACCGGAGCACAGGAGCTGATTGCCGGTAAAGTAGCCGGTGTTAGCATTACTACAGAAGGTAGTCCGGGGGCCGGCTCCAAAATCAGAATCCGCGGAGAATCCTCCCTTTCTGCCACCAACGACCCGCTCATCGTGGTTGACGGTATTCCGCTCGACAATGGAGGCGTTTCCGGAAGCAGAAACCCACTGAACATCATCAACCCCAACGACATTGCCAACATGAGCGTTTTGAAGGATGCTTCTGCTACCGCCATCTACGGTAACCGTGCAGCAGGTGGTGTTATCCTCATCACTACTAAAAAAGGAACGGTAGGCAGCAAATTGTCTCTTAGCTACAACGGCAATTATTCTGTGGGTACCAAGTACAACAAAGTAAATGTGCTTACTGCCGACGAATACAGAAATTACATCAACACCAAATACAACTACGATCCTACCAAGCCTCTGAATGAACAGGCAGCTGCTATTCAACTCATGGGCACAGATAACGTGGATTGGCAAGAGTTGATATACCAAAACGCCACGGGTATGGACCACAGCGTTGGCGTATCCGGTGCTATTAAGCAGTTCCCTTACCGCCTTTCATTGGGATATACAGACAAAAACGGCTTGTTGAAGACTGACAACTTCAAAAGATATACAACCGCTATCAACATTAATCCCGGCTTCCTGGACAACGCCCTGCAGCTCAATCTGCACTTCAAAGCCATGCAAAACAAAAACCATTTTGCAGACCGTGGAGCCATCGGCAACTCATTGAATTATGACCCAACACACGGGCCTTACGACGCCAATTCAAAATATGCCGGTTATACCGCATGGACCATACCGGCCAATGGCAATCCCAACCCCATCGCTCCTACCAATCCGGTAGCGCTGCTGGAAATGCGCAACGACAATGCTACCGTCAATCAGTACATCGCCAATGCCAGTGCCGACTACCGATTCTGGTTTATGCCCGATTTGAGATTAAATGTCTCCGTGGGTCACGACCAGGCCAAAGGAGAAGGCAGGGTAATAGTTCCCAATACAGCAGCGTTTGCTTTTGATGCCATCAATGGCGGTGGGGTAAACAATTATTATACCCAAACCAAAAAGAATACCGTTTTTGAGTCTTATTTAAATTACAAAAAGGATTATAATAAGCACAGCTTCGATGTCATGGGGGGGTACTCATGGCAAAGATTTTATGTAGAAAACTATTTCAAAAATTCAGACACCGCAGGCACTCCCGCCGAAACCCTTGAAAACAGAGATCCGGCAGAGTATTTCCTTGCTTCCCTGTTTACCAGACTCAACTACGATTTCAATGATCGTTATTACCTTACCTTCTCTTTGAGAAGAGATGGCACTTCCCGCTTTTCTCCTGACGCCAGATGGGGCTTGTTCCCTGCTGCCGCTCTGGCTGTAAAAGTAATCGACAACGACAATACCCTGTTCAACAGTGTAAAATTGAGAACAGGATGGGGCGTTACAGGTCAACAGGACATTGGTGATTATTATGCCTACCTCGCCAGATACCAGGTGGGTAACCCCAATGCCCAGTATCAGTTTGGAAACGAATTCATCACTACCCTCAGACCCAACGGTTATGATGCCAATATCAAATGGGAAGAAACTTCTACCTACAACGTTGCTGTAGACTTTTCCATCATCAAAAACAAGTTGTCGGGTTCGATCGATGTTTACCAGAAACTCACCAAAGACCTGCTCAACAGGATTCCTGTTCCGGCAGGTACCAACCTTACCAATTTCATTACCACCAATGTGGGTAATATGGAAAATAAGGGTATTGAGTAGATCGGAAGAGCGTCGT
>CALJKQ010000047.1 GCA_937973565.1 uncultured Saprospiraceae bacterium
CTGGTGACTGGAGTTCAGACGTGTGCTCTTCCGATCTACCGATCACTGACGAAACGCAATCGTTAAACGCTACAATCTTTGATCTTAGCGGAAAGCTGGTGATGACAAAATCCATCAGCACCAACGGAATTACAGAAATTGATTTGAGTCAGTTGCCTACAGCCAGCTACAACTTCAATGTAGAATATGCAGGCAAACAATTCACCAATACGATTATCAAAACAAACTAATAAATATACGGCAGGTATCCCCTGCTTAAAAAATACCTGGTTTTTGTTTTATAAAAATGGGCTTGTCGATAGGGGCAGGCCTTTTTTATTGCAAGCAGGTCTTTATTATATTTGCATCCACATGAGATTAAACCGCTTCATTGGTATATTCGACAGGTATGTCATCAAAAAATACCTGTCTACCTTCTTCTTTACCATGGTACTTATTACTATGATTGCGGTAGCCATCAACTTTTTTGAAAATGTAGATAAGTTTTTGGACGATGAAGTGAAACTGAAGGACGTATTCCTTACCTATTATCTCAATTTTATACCCTGGATCAACGGCTTGCTCTGGCCACTTTTTGCCTTGTTGGCAGTTATCTTTTTTACCAGCCGTATGGCCAGAGATTCTGAAATCGTGGCAACATTGAGTGCAGGTATTAGCTACAACCGCATGCTTCGCCCCTTTGTAGTAGCCGGTTCTGTAATAGCCATCCTTCTTTGGATCGGCAACAACTATGTTATCCCCAACAGTTCACGGATAAAAAATGAATTCGAAAGTCAGTACATTCGCCGCGGAGCTAAACAAACGCTTTCCTCCGATATTCATTTCTATACACGTCCCAATGAGAAGGCTTATTTCAGGTTGTTTTCTTCGCGCGATAGCACGGCCAGGAACTTCAGGCTGGAACGATTCAAAAATGGCCAGCTGGTCTATATGCTCAAATCGGACAACCTTAAATTTATCAAGGCTTCCGGTAAATGGAGGATGAATGATTATGAAGAACATGCCATCAATGGTCTCAATGAAAACCTCGTCATCAAACGGGAGATTACCAAAGACACTTTACTGCCTTTTGAACCTGATGATTTTGTGCGTTATTCCAAGCAAATGGAAATGCTCACTACCACTGAGCTTCGTAAGTTTATCAACAATGAACAAGGGAAAGGCCTCGATACTGCCAAAAAATACATCATCGAACTCTATCGAAGAACAGCAGATCCATTTACCATCATCATCCTCACCCTCATGGGGGTTACGATCGCTTCCAGAAAAGTGAGAGGGGGCATGGGCCTGCATCTGGCATCAGGTGTTATCCTGGGCTCAGTTTTTGTTATTTTGTCAAAGTTTACGGTCACCTTTGCTTCAAATCTCGACCTTCATCCGGGCCTGGGAGTTTGGCTTCCCAATATTGTATTCTCAATCATTGCCTTCTATCTATACCGCAAGGCACAAACGTAGAGGCCAGCTTTTTTCAAGAATATTCCTACGAAAATAGACTGTGGTTTAAAAAGAAAAACCCCGGCCAAAAGACCAGGGTTTTTGTTGACCCATAAGGATTCGAACCTTAACAGACAGAACCAAAATCTGTAGTGCTACCGTTACACCATGGGTCAAAGGCTTAAGGAAGCGGGGGCAAAGGTAAAATTTTTTTGCAAATCATGTAGTGATTTTTTTGAAATTATCTTTTCCTAATGCAAAACTCTTTATAAATCAACCTCTTTTATCTGATTTCTGCAGAAGAAGCCAATACGATTTCCACCGTTCTTTGGCTGCCATCCCTTTCCACTGTCAACTTAACTTTTTGTCCCGGTTGGTACTTTTCAAGGGCTAAAACCAGGTCATTGTAATCTTCTACTTTAACCCCATTGATAGACTTGATGATATCTCCTGGCACCCACCTGCCGGCTCTGTCCTGACTGATCGCTTTCAATCCAGATTTCGCAGCTGGACCTCCTCTTACCACCTCAGCTATGATCAAACCTCCTTCGCTCATCCCTTTTGCATAATAGGCAGGCAAAAGCGATACACCCAAAACGGGTCTTCGCACTTCACCATATTTTATAAGGTCGGGAACTACCCAATTGACTTCATCAACGGGAATGGAAAAGCCAATACCGGCAGATGCCCCCGAAGGACTGTATATTTGGGTATTTACTCCAATCAATCTGCCACTGCTGTCTAGCAACGGACCTCCGCTGTTGCCCGGATTGATGGCCGCATCCGTCTGGATCACATCCCTGATCGCTCTGCCGTTGACCGATTTAATTTCACGACCCAGCGCTGATATTACACCGGTTGTAAGGGTTTGATCAAGACCAAATGGGTTGCCAATAGCAAAAGCATACTGCCCCACTTTTAAATCATGAGAAGTCCCCACCGGCAGCGGTTTAAGTATGGCGCCTGATGCTTTGATTTTTAACACGGCCAGGTCCTTATCCGGAGCTACGCCCACAATTTCCGCATCGTACGTTTTGCGGTCGGCCAGGGTCACTGTCGCCCTGTCGCCTCCCTGAATGACATGAAAATTGGTGATGATGTGCCCTTCTTTGTCCCAGATAAAACCGGATCCTGTTCCTGAAGGGATCTCCTCAACATTGCGCGACCAGTAATCCTGCCTCACATTGAGTGTGGTTATAAAACATACAGAAGGCACGGCCTTTTCAAATAATTCGATGGTGGCAGCTTCAGTATCAAAAACCCGCGTCACAGGTGCTATATTGACGGGCTTGCTTTCTTTAACCGGAGTAGCAATGACATCTTCTTTTGTATCTGCAACATCGCTTTCTTTGTTTTCGAAAAGTGAGAATGCGTCATTTTCTACCAAACCTTTGCGAATGAAATAACCACCGGTAACCAAGCCGGCCGCCAATATTAGATGATAAAATTTCATGGTACTAACATTTGTTTATGTAACGCCGGAGCCAAAAAAATGATTTCTCAGATGATAGAAAATATCGACCAGTAAGTGGTTTTAGAATACCAAACAATGGTCTATGGTCATCAGGTAACAGGGTATTTCCAACATTTTAGGCGAAAATTACCAGGGTATATTTAATGAAATGGTTAACACACTAGCCTGGATTGGCACACCATATTTGGGCTCATATTTATACCCTAAGGCGGCTTTAACGGCCTTTTTTAAAGTGCTTTTGGTGGAAATGGTGGTTTCAGGAAGCGTTTCCACATAGGTGACTTTGCCGATTTCATTGATTTCGATGTACAATTTAATAGTGCCATTATCTGTAAATGGCAATTGTGCGGCATTTCTGAATGTTACCCTCCTGATCGGTTGTGTTTTAATCTGGTCATAAGGGTTAAACAACTTTCTTTCACCCGCAAAATAAACCCATCGATCTTGTATCAATGTATCTCTCACTTCAGCAGTTTCGTTTTCAGGCGCTTCTCCCAGGCTTTCTACACATACTTTCTTACTGCAGGAGTTCAATAGGAACAGGGCCATTAAAAAAGACAGTCCTATAAAAAAGAGGTTATTTTTCATTTCATTTAGTTAATCAATTCTGCATCGGTCAGGATGTAGTTGAGTTGTGATAAATCAGATTCATTCAATTTCAACTTTCCCTTGAATTTCAGTTTTTTATCCATCTTCACCTTGATCTTCTTTTTGGATTTTATATCCATCACCGATTCAGGTCCGGCAGCTCCACAAAAAAAACATTGAGAATAGGGCAGGGCAGAAAGTACCAAAATATCGGCCCCCAACTCTTCGATGGGGATGGCATAACCCTCAATTTCTACCCATTTACCTTCCAGGGCCTTTACCTTGGGACCAAACTTTGGATACAATACATTGAAGTCAAATTCCTTGTTGTATTTTTCATAAAAAGTCACATCACTCAATGTCTTCCATGTTATGGGCATAGCCTCCTGTGCATAAGCTGTCTTCAAACTTCCCAAAACCATCAATAATACCCCTATACCTATAATTCTCAATTTCTTATTCATGCTACAAATTTCCCAAATAATACGTTGAACACCAAACCTTCTGCATTGTTTAGCCCCTCACTTAACACAATTTTGACATTTAGAGCAGAATTCTCCTCATATTGCTCTACTTCTTTTAATGAATTTTTGGGGTTTACCGATTCTTGAAATTTTATTCCGGAAACTCACTCAAATCCACCAGTTACTCAATCTGGGTTTTGTTTAAAGGCTTTCCAGGCTAGCTTTGGTTAATGCAGTTTATAATCAATTAGATATGAGACCATTAGCCTTATTTTGTGTGTTGGGTATATGTATTAATACAAGTCTTGCCCAAAATGTCGGTATAAACAACACAACTCCTGAAGCAAGCCTGGACATCAAGGGTGATGTTATATTTAGAGTGGATACCCTGGTGCTGGTCAATGGTGTAAATGACAATATAGACATCGGCACCTCACGGTCTGTGAACTATGTCATCACGGGTCCGAATACTACTTTTGAACTTGGAGGTTTTTCTGATGGAAGAGATGGCAGAACCATTACATTATACAATTCAAGCCCCGCTGCCTACTATGTAAAAAGTTATAGTGTGGGCACTGCTGCTATCAATCAGATTAATACGGGTACGGGTTCAGATTTCGCTATGAATAGCTACAGCACCATTACTTTCCAATATCTGGCAGCAGACAGTTTATGGCATGTTGTGAGCAGGTACAACGAGATAGGCGGCCTAACGGGAGGCCAATGGACCAGTAGTGGAAATCATATATACAATAACAATATAGACAACGTGGGCATAAACACCACTGAACCGTTGAGCAGACTTTCTGTAAATGGAGAACTCGCATTGCTCAGTGATACTATAATTGTACCATGCGCCATTTCAATGAACCAACTGAAAATTATTGACAACGCAAATAAGAGAAAATCTATTATTCATCTTGTTGAGGATGACAATTGTGGTTCATTGCCTCCTTACATTATGACAATCAAGGGAGGCAATGATGGGGAGATCATTCATCTCTTTACTCACATCAACAATACCAACATAATTCACCTTGGAAATCCTAATAATACCTTTCCACCTATGCCCCCATCCCCTCAGGACAGCATGGAAATGATCGAACTTTACGAACCCAATACTTCAGGAAATAATAGCACTGCAATACAATTAAAGGCTGGAGCAGTGATCAGTCTGATTTATGATGGGAAAAGAAAAAAGTGGAAACCTGTTTCATACTATGGCGAAGAGAAGCCTGACTATGGCGTTTGGTATAAAGGCAGCAATCCCACTTATATGTATGCCGGAAGCAGTCGCGTGGGCATAGGAACCGGCAGCCCGACCCATGAATTGGATATAGCTGGAGATCTAAGGGTAAGAGATTCAGTATTGGTGGATGGAAATGTAAGTATCCAGAATAATGTAAATGTAAATGGCAATATAGGTGTTGGTATTTCGAATTCGCCTTACCCAATCCATATCAATCGAGGCGGAGTCGGATTTTATCAAAGCTGGCAAGGCAATCCGCTTTACACTTATCTTGAATCTACAAATGCAGGAATTGCCAGCGGCTACGGGTCCAGTTTGGAAATTTCGAACAGCAATGCCTTTATTAAATTTGTAGGGCCAAATGTAGGTATATCCAACAATTCTGGTTTTACGCCAAATGCCAGTCTGGCTGTGGAAAGAGGAAGCGGTATTGATGGTACCGCAGCATTTTTTGGCACTTCCAATGTTTCGCATTTTAATTATAGCACAGCGGAAGATACTTACCTGAGAGGGGGAAAGGTGTCCAGTAAACTTATATTGAATGATTATGGTGGACAGGTGACTGTTGGTACAAGTAATGCAGGTAATGCACAGCTCAATATTGCCAGTCATAGAACGGGTGCAAATGCCAATGGATTAAGCATTACACAAAATACGACTAATTCAGGAAACGATTCTTATGGCTTAGCTATCAATACCAATGGTGGACATTCAAACAGAGGAGTCAGAATTGATATCGGAGGCTCTGGATTGTATCAGAATATAGCAGGAGAATTTTATTCAAATGCAACTTCACCTGCAGGATCTGAGAATCGAGGCATCTATGCGGAAGCAAAAAATTCTCCACATATAAATATCGGAGGCGAGTTTATAGCTTCTGGAAACAATGCAGCAATTATTTTTGGTGTTTCAGGTAAAGCATATAACACTTCAAGTACAGGAATTTCAGCAGGAGTATATGGATTCGGCCAGGGTTGCCCAGCAGGTAAGTTTGATGGATATGTTGAGATGTCAAATAACTTATCTGTAAACTATGATGTGTATTGTGATGAATTATTTGAATCTTCGGATGAAACCCTTAAAAGAAACATAACCACTATTTCTTCATCAATTCAAAATATCTTAAAAGTAGTTCCTGTAAATTATTATTGGAAGAAAAATAAAAGTGAATTGCAAACTGGTGTAATTGCACAAGAATTGCAGAAGGTTTATCCCGAACTGGTAACAACGGATAAGGATGGCAAACTGGCAGTACGTTATACCGGCTTGATTCCCCATCTGGTTAAAGCCATTCAGGAACAGCAGGAAATGATCGAACAATTAAAATCAGACAACCAAATTTTGATTGCGGAATTGAAAAATGAAATCAAGGAGTTGAAAAAAAACATTAAAAATTAAAATGTGTGCGTACACAAAAAAAGTAAGCGGATAGGTGGCTTTCCAACAAATTGTTTTCTACAACGATGCAACATTATTGTAAGTGCAGCTTTGATGGCATGGCCGGTGTCAATCTTTGAGGCATAAAATCCATTTTTTAATCTAAATATCCGACAATGTGATGATACAAACAAGTGTACATTTTTCTGAAATAATAAAATATTTTGCCATTGCCGGTATGATGGTGGCGATAGCAACCTATTCTTTTGGTCAGAAACAAAGTACGTCAAACAAGGCTGTTAAAATAACAGGAAATGCCACTGTTTTCGGAGCCTTGTCAAGCAGTTCGGACACCAATGTAGTGGTCAATCCTTACAACTATGGTGTGAGCTTCTCTACAACCATAAAAACAAAATTCATTACATTACCTTTTAGTTTTCGTTATGCTGACAATGGCAGGAATGCCACCTATCCTTTTTTAAGATTTGGCATGGCTCCGAGGACCAAATGGGCAAAATTCTATTTGGGCAACAACAGTATAAACTTTAGCAGGTATGCATTTACAGGTTTTAATGTATTTGGCCTGGGTTTTGAAATAAATCCTTCTTCATTTTATTTGGGAGCATTTGCAGGTCGTTTTCAAAAATCAGTATTTATCGATAGTACAAACATTGCCTACAAAAAAACAATGCCTAAATACAAGACCAATGGTTTCGTAATAAAGGCTGGGCTAAAATCCAGAAAAAATGCCTTCCTGCTGACGTATGCAAGTGCCTGGGATGATCAAAATTCAATTGCATATTTCAACCCGAAATTTAAAATCAGGCCCCGTAAAAGTAAAACAATCGGAAGTGAGGTACTATTGACAATACATCCGAATATTGTTTATCAACTGAATGCAGGAACGTCTATTTATACGAGAGATGTAAATGGCATTCACATTGATACCATTCTCAGGAATTCAGGAGAAAATGAACTGCCCAAATGGTCGGGCTTATTGGAAAAAACCCCCAACCTCACTACCCAAATCACTTTTGCACATGATCATGTACTTACTTACGCAAACAAGCTCATGTACCTCAATTTGAGATATAAATACATTCAACCGGAATACAAGGCGCTCGGACTGGCCAACATCAACACAGATCTATCTCAATGGAGCATAGAACCCGGGTTTAAATTATGGGACCAAAAATTAAATGTAGCCCTGGTTTTTGGTAAACAAAACAACAATTTAAACCGTAAACTGATAACGCGCAACAACAATACCATCTTTAATTGCAACGCCACCTTTACCCCCAACGACAGGTTTAATGCCAATGTAGTGTATAGCAATTTTGGGATAATAACCAATGCAGCTAATCCGGAAAAATATGACAGTATATCAATACAAAATGTAAGCAACAACCTCAACATCAATGCCAATTATGCCTTTTCAAAATCTGCTGAGGTTGTAAAATCTGTGAATATTGCCTTTTCAAGGCAAGGACTCAAGGAACTTTATGAGTTCAACCCTTTGTTTGACAAAAGCTTTAACAATGTAAACGCCTTGCTTGTGTACAACCACAATGATATGAAGAGGTATTCTTATTCAATAGGCTTCAACTACAACAACAGCTATTCATTGTTTTTGGCTTCGCAGAATGTAAAAGGAAATGTAAGATCCTATGGTGTCAATGCCACATGCTCAAAACAATTGATACCGGAAAAACTTGTTATCAACCTAAATAGTTCATTCAACCTGGCAGGAGCCGAAGATGAAGCATCCAAACCGGCAATTTCGGCAGGCTTATCGGTTTCATTGTCAATTACCAAATCGTCGGGTTTGGTAGTTTCCGGCACTACATCCAGAATGACCATTGCGGATAGATTAATTACACAACATTATTTTAATGCAAACATCACTCAAAATTTTTAGATCATGATGACAGGCAGATTTCTAAAAACAGGTCTAATACTTTTCTTATTAATGATGTCAAAGTACGCATATAATCAGACAGTAAGCGTAAATACACTCGTCAATCCACCCTATCCACCCTATTTAAGTGAATACACCAATCTAAGGAATAAGGTTGTGATCACACTCAACAACAACCAGAACAATACAAAGCAAGTATACCTAAAAGCCAGGTTTTACAACAACAATGGCTTTGTGGCGCAAACTGTGGCAGATTATAAGCCATTGAATCCTATTGTTCTTGGCCCTAATGCGTTGTATCAATTGCCGGCGAATGCAGAACTCTATGAATTTTTTAATGAAGAAAACATCGAAGTAAACAATGGAGATATAGCGGTGGCTGAGTTATTGGCTGATGGTATTTTGCCGGAAGGAAATTATTCTCTCTGCATAGATGTATTTGATTTTGCAACGGATCAGCAATTGAATCTGGCCAATGTGGGTTGTGGTCAAATATTAATACAATATCTCAATGCACCCCAGCTCATTTACCCAAGCTGTAATAATGGGCAGGTAGACTACACCCAGCCCCAATCATACAGTTTTAGCTGGACACCTGTCATTCACAACAGTCCTTTAAAGTATGACCTTTACATCGTCAAACTTTTGGAAGGTGACGTACCCCAGGACGTTATTGAAAATGGCATTGACAATGGAGGCAACAATGTGGTAATGGTTAACAACATCTCTGTCAACTCCATTAATTACAATCAGTCAAACCCTAAGTTACAACCGGGAAGTTATGCCTGGGCGGTTGTTGCCAGGGTAGTAAGTGGTAACTATCCTATTGTTAATAATGGCCTGAGTAATGTTTGTACGTTTACAATTACAGATCAAAACCTGCAAAATAATGGCATTCAGCAAAACAATGAACAAAATGTGGATTGTAGCTGTAAGCTGCCATTGCCCGTTGATATGGTTAATGCAACGGATCTCACTGTTGGCTCCATCATTAAGACCAGTCATTTTGAAATGGAAGTGCAATCATTTCAGAAAAACGGAAATTTGTATAGTGGTATAGGGTATATTCCTTTGCCTCTGGTCAATGCCCAGATGATAAAAGCCAAGGTTGTATTTACAAACATTGAGATTAAAAAGTCGGGCAATGATCTGATTCACGCATCCGGTAATATCAAGGCAAATGTAAATCCAAGTGCCACTCCCTTCCTTCCTAAGCCCGATATAAATGACCCGGGAGGTATCAGCATTGGCCAAAATGAAATGGCCAATCTATCTGATTTTGTGAAAAACAACGCAGAACAAAAAATTTCATGGATAAAAAATGCGGCAAACAGTTTTGCTTTTTCGGTACCCATTGGTTTGGATGAAAAAGCTATTTCTGTCATAATCACAGATATGACTTTTACGCCCGAGCAAGGTTACTTTGAAGCAGCGGCTGTGGTTGATGTTTTGGATGCAAATTCGAAATTTGCCTTGCTGGGTAAGGGTATCTGTATTGATAAGAATGATTTTTGCGGAGATGTAAAATTGATGCTGTCTAAAAATTTTGAAATACCCGTTATTGGCTTTACACTTTTGGGTGGCATAAATGATGCCAAGGCTACCTCAATCACCTTTGACAAAAAGGGCTTTAAAAATCTGCATATTGGTGCGAAGTATACTTTTCCGGCGGGAAGTCTGATCGATAAAAACACCAATGGCCCCGCAAGTGTAATTATGCAAAGTGATACTGAAGAAGGATGGAATGACTGGGTAGCCGAGGTAGAATTTTCGACTTTTTATATTTCCGGTTTTGACGAATTTTCATTTGGACCCGATAAAAATGGAACCAAAATGTACTATGACCACTCCGATGTGAGAAACCCACAAAATATACCGAGTCCCTACCTGAGTGGAGATGCCAACGATCCGCCTATTGCTACAAACTTACTTACCTGGAGAGGATTTTACATCCCTGCCATCCAAATCAATTTACCGGGGTATTTTAACAATGCCAACAGTAAAACACCTACTACTGTTTTGGCCGAAAAGTTAATCTTTGACGGCGGACTTTCAGGAAGTGTTTCGGTAAATAATATTTTGGACCTGGGCGATGGTTCATTGGACAGCTGGTATTTCTCCATTGATCAGTTTAAACTGGATTTGTGGAAAAATTCATTCAAAAAAAGCAGTCTTAGCGGCAAGGTGGTGCTGCCACTTTCGCATGACTATACCAATACCTCCAACCAATTGGAATATACGTGTACATTGTCAAAGCCGGCAAATCAGGCTTTGGGTTTTAGTTTTGTAATTCAGCCAAAGGCCGACATTGCATTTGATATATTTTGGGCAAAAACAAGACTTACAGAGGGAACCAGCATCACCGTGGAGAAAAGGGGAGGTCAGGATTTTTTGGCAAAAGCAGCCCTTTTTGGCAGGATGGACATAATGCCAGATATAAAGGACATACCGAATATTAAACTTGCCGAAATCAAATTTCAGAATCTAAGGGTACAAAGTCAAAGTGAGTATTTTGCCTACGACGATGTGCAGTTTGCTTTGGCTTCTCCACAACACAGCATTGCTGGATTTAGCATAGATCTTGACCCTACCCGGGGCAGAGGTATTTCTTTGTATGTAGATAATGCTGACAGGCTAAAAGTGGGACTCAATTTTAAGGCTTTGTTGAAATTGGCAGATGCTGATTTTGTGCCTAAAGCGGATGTAGCCTTCAAAGTTTATGGCAAGATTGGTTTATCAAATGGCAGACCCGATTGGCAGGGCATAGATGCTGAATTGAATAGCATAAAACTGAATGCCGGATCTAAAATAGGGCCTGTTGGCGTAGATGGGACCATTGGATATTTCAATGACAATAAAGGCAGCTATGGTTTTATGGGAGAGCTCCACATGGAAATTATTAAAATTGAAGTAAATGCTAAGGCTCAATTCGGTTATAAGAGTGAAGGCAATGGAGGTTACAATTATTTTTTTATTGACGGCATGGTAGATTTTTCACCGGGCAGAATATCATTGGGTACAGGCTTGGCTTTGTATGGATTTGGCGGAGGCGTTTATTACAATATGACTCCGGCAATGCAGTCATACTCCGGTGACAAGATAACCGGAACGCAAAAGTATGATCCCAATGATGTTTCAGCATTTAAATCCCTTTCCGGGATAGTCTATACGCCAAGTCCAGATAAATTTGGAATCAAGGCGTCCGTTATGGCAGGAACAGAAGACAGAAATACCTTTGATGCCGATGGAGGTGTTACCATGGAGTTTAATACCCATACCGGTGGTGTCAATCAAATCACCTTCGTTATGGAGGGAAGGTTTATTGTAAATGCCAATGATCCTCTTATAAGAAGAAAGCAGGATTGCATGGGCTTACTGGATGTTGCAATGAAAATGAACTTTGTGGAAGAATCATTTCTATTTCATGCTGGAATTGAATTTGGAGTTCCTAATCACGCTGATAAAAGTTTGATAGGTGCCAGCGCTAATCTGGACTTTTATGCAAGTCCAACCGGTTGGTTTATACATGTGGGTCGTCCATGGAAGAATGGCAATCTGGGTGGTGGAGACCCAATACGTATTGATGTATTGGGTATAGCCAAATTCAAAGCATACATGCAGTGTGGAAATGGAAGTGGCTCAATATTTAGGGATGGAGTTGAAGTTAGTGGAATTCCGGCAGTGGATCCTATGCCTCCTATTCCTGCATTTATCATGAACATCATCAACGGCAACCATAGAGGGGAAGAAGGAAGTTATGCCAATAGCGATAATTTACAATCATATAATAGAGGATTAATAGGGGGTGGCCTTGCCTTTGGTGCCAATTTTGACCAGGAATTGGACGTCAAATTTGCCATATTTTATTTGTATGCCAGAATAATGGTCGGCTTTGATGTAGGCTTTTATAAACTACAAGCGAATGCAGCCTTGTGTAGAAATGAAAATGGACAAACACAAACCAAAGGCATCAATGGATTTTATGCCAAAGGTCAGGCATACATCGGAGCTCAAATGGATGTAGGGGTGCACATTGATTTATTTTTTATTGAAGCAGATATCAGTATTGTAGAAGCTGGAGCAGCAGCCTATATAGAAATGGGCATGCCAAGTCCTACCTATTTTAAAGGAGCGCTAGGTGGATATTTTAGTGTATTAGGAGGATTGATTTCAGGCAACTTTAGCATTCCTTTCTTTATTGGTGAAAAATGTACAGATGTAGTTACTGAAGCAATTCCGCTCATTGCATCAGTTACGCCAGAGACAGAATTTGATCTTAAAAAACTGGAAAATACTTATGATGCAAAAGATCTCCAGGAAGTCTATGTTCAGCCCACCTTTACATTTAACTACAAAATTGATGAAACCTTTTTGATTAAGGTACCGGTTCCTGACCCTGAAAATGAAGGTCAAAACTATACTGAATACAGGTATTATCACATTCTTCCTTCAGATCTTACATTATCGGTTGGCGGACATGAAGTAAATGCCTTGAAACATTATGGAGGAATTTGGGAAAATACAATTCCTTCAAAGACGGCCTTACAAATGAGTAACTTTACGGTGTCAAATGACGGATATTCATTGGTACCCAAAGCCAACCTGCTTTTTGAAAAGGAGAGTAAATTCAGGGCTGAGTTGACAGCCAAAGTTAGAATTTTCAATCTGGAACTTAATTCAAAAGGGGCCAATAAAAATTATACCAACCAGAACAGAAATTACTGGAACCTCGCCGTGGATGAAAAAAATAACATTTATGTGGATAAACGGATTTTTACTTTTACGACCAATTGTGGAATAAAGGAGATCAAAGAAGAATGGGTTTCTGATATCTACCCATTTCACAGGACACAAAATAATCCATATGGCTACTCCGCTCCGCTCAATGAAAATGAATTTAGGACGGCCAGTAAAGACAACAATTTCATGGTTGTGTATAATTCTCCATCTAAATATTCTAAAATATTTAACACCAACAACAATCTTTCGAAACCGATCAATGCTAAATATCCCAAACTATATTTATCAACTGGTGCTTCCGGTGGAAGTATTGTGGGAAGTTTTATGTTTGATGAATCTGTGCTATGCATACCCAATGATTTTAAAAACAATTTTGATTTTGCATTAAGGGTAATTAGTTACGACAGAAGGGGCAGTGGTGAATCTTTTCGAAAAGAAGTTTATAACACAACTATAGATCAAAACAACAAGGATTCTATTGGAATTCAAATGTCAAAGAATTTACCAGATAACAGTTATGTGATTATTCAACCCATATTGAAGAAAAGAACAAATGCCAATAACGCCAACATGGCCGCCAATTTATTTGCATCCAATTTACAGATAAAAAAGGAATATGGAGGAGTTAAGATCCAAAACAGGGTAGTGCCAATTTCTGGAAAAATGGCCGGTACTGCATCTGAAATAGTCTTGTTCAGCTGGTACTTTAATACAGGTGAATTTGAAAATTATAAAGCAAAAATGGAGGCATTACGTATAGAAAAAGATCAGCCTGTAAAAGCGGTACTAAAGTCGAACTTACAAGGAAACAAGGGAGGGATAAAATGGGAAAATTACGAAGTTGAGGAAAGCGTCTTCAGATTTTATGGAACAGAGAATTTTGACTACCATGATTTGAATAATTTTAGATTAAAGGATATGTTCAGCAATTCATCCGGATATAAACAGTATGACAAAATGTTGCAGGATGGTTACCTGGGATACGCATTTGACAATGCATCACAAACAATAGTGGATTCCTTTTTAAACACCTACTTTGAAAATTTTAAAGTAATGGAAAAATATTTGGGAGCAAAACAAGCCAATAAGGAAAATATTCTCGCCAGTCAGAGAATATTCATGAAAAACTACATAACAGACAAGATGCTCGATGCATGCAGGGACAATGTTGAAAGTGACCATGTACTAAATTTTTTGGATGAGACACCACCTGATTTAATATATAACAGCACCTACGGAAAAATTCAAAGACTGGGCATTGATAAGCCATTGTTTTCTATCAAAAGGCTTACCAAAATCATGAAATCATTGGGAAGCGGGAGTAAGGTTTTTCCGGCTTATATTATTACAATGAAAGATGTCATTGACTTTAAACCCAACAACGATGGAGTTATCATTAGCTCCATAATGTCAGATGGGATGAATAGTTTTAACCAAAATATTGAGGACAAAGTATATAAGAATTTTAAATTCAATATTTTAAATGGAATGTAGTCAAATGGAAACAATATTTAATAAAAGAATGATGACCGGTCGTATTGTTAAAAAGGCGATGTTGTTTTGTTCGTTTTGGATTCTGTGTTTTTTTGATGTTTTTTCTCAGAACAATGAAAATACAGTGCCTAAAATTGAAATTAAATATCAAATCATGGCAAAAGCTTATGAAGATAGCATAGTTCTTCGTTTTGCTCCTACCTCGCCCAATGCGCTTCCCGCTCATATAGAAGGAGGTATAAGTATTGAGCAAAAAATTGTACGAGGGCAATTTCCTTACCAAATTTCGGAATGGACCGGTGTCAATCACGAAGCTATAAAACCATGGCCATTGGAGGCATTTAATACGGAGGCATACAAAAAGAATAAAGAGATGTTGCTCGTAGCTCAAGCCTTATACGGCAATATTCCTTCTTCAAAAACCGATGAAATAGGCAAAGTAAAAGAACAAGCTGAGTTGCTTTCCAATCTTTTTTATTTATCACTGCTTTCTGCTGATTACAATGTTATGGCAGCCAACAGTTATGGATTGAGGTATGTGATAAAAACCAAAATTAAGCCGGATGAAAAATTGTTTTTCAGAATTCACAATAATTTCAGCCACCCTCTTTTTAAAACAGATACGACAATGACTTTTGTCACTTATGGGGAATGGGAGGCTCCCAATGATCCTACTTTATTATTCATAAAAAACAGCGAAAGAGCTGTCGAATTGTCATGGCCGGTTAATAAGGAACTGTACCGTTGGTCGGGCTTCTACATTGAGCGATCAGAAGATGCGATTAACTTTGAAAGGTTAAATGAAAAGCCGTTTATAGTATTCAGAGATGATACCAAATATGATGTAAATTATATTGATAGCCTTCACAACAACTATCATAAATACTATTATAGAATTCAGGCCATTGATCCATTCGGGGATTTAACCGGATATAGTCAGGTGGTTGAAGGAATGGGGGTTGATCTTACTGCTCCCGGGCCTTTATCATTGGAAGAGCATTCTGACAATGGTAATGGCATATTGTTGAAATGGTCTTTTATCGAAAAGGTCCCTTCCGATTTAAAACACTTTATTGTCAAAAAAGGAAATTATATCAATCATGTAACGGATAGTATTGCAACTATTCCACCTGGCACTAATAGCTTTTATTTTCCGGTAAAAGCACAAACCAGATCTACCTATTTTGAGGTTCATGCAGTAGATATGGCCGGAAATGTGAGAGCATCCAATCCTGTGAGATATTTTTTACCAGATACCGAACCACCGCTGGCCCCTGCCGGATTTATTGCACAAATAGACACCAATGGAGTGGCAACACTAAGGTGGTCTCCAGACACATTAGATGAATTGGTAGGTTATAGGGTTTACCGGAAAAACGCAGCAGATCACAAATTTGTCTGTCTGCAGGAAGGATATTTGGTTGATACAGTTTACCATGATACACTCAATCTAAAAACACTTACAGATGAAGTCTATTATGCAGTAAGTGCCATTGATCTGAGTTACAATCATGGCAAAATGTCAGAACCCATAAAATTAGTAAAACCCGATATTGTTCCACCCTATCCGGCCAACATAATTGATTATCAATTGTCAGATGGTGCAATACGGTTTGCCTGGACTAAAAGCCCTAGTGAAGACGTGGTTTCCTACTCAATACTTCGCGAGAATCCGGCTACAGGAGAAAGTCAAATACTAAAGAAAGATATCCAGACAAATGTCCTGAGTTATACGGACAACAGCATTCAAAGAGGAATATTATACCAATATAAGGTGATCGCAAAGGATGAAGGCGGACTGGAATCGGTGCCCTCTTTTCCATTGACAATAAAAGTATATACAAACACAACTTATGAAAACATTGAAGTCAGGATTATTGAAGATAATTCGGGCAAAGGTATAGAATGGACGGTACCCAAAGAGAAACCTTTGTTTTATATAATTTACAAGGATGAAGGAAAAGGAATGACCCAATTTGCAAATTCAGGGCCAAATGATTCAAGATACTTTATATCCGGCATTACCTCAATAATCAACTTTGGCCTTCAGGCAATTTATCCTGATCAGGTTAAATCTCCAATATTTACTGCTCCTAATTCTAAATAGTTTTAAAATTTAACATCATGAAATCTTTATTTTTATTACCCATATTCCTTATTTCCGGCCATTTTCTTTACAGCCAGACCTTATTGTTGAATGATGATTTTGAAGCTTATTCACAAGGCCCTATAAGTAGTCAGAATTCCGGCTGGACGGATCTAAGCAATGCCACAGCTGATGTTGCCTGGGCAGGAGGCACTTTCACCGCTTGCAACAGTGGCGATGTCAACCAGGCCTACCTTTCATTTACTAGCGGTGACAACATTGCTGCAAATGTTGGCCTTAATGCTGTGAATGGGCAATTGTCGGTAGAAATGAATGTTTCTCTTGGATCAGGTTTTGAAATTAAACTCTTTAGTACCGATATCTTTTATCAAGATCATTATGAAGATGTGCAGGCTGATTTTAGTTTAAAATACATTATAGATTTTGAAGCCAATGTGGTAAATAAATACCTGAATGGCGGTTTTGTAAATTCAAGCCCCATCCAAACCAATTTTAATTCTTTGGAAAATATTGTTTTTTCAAATTCATTTGGCAATTTTAAATTGGGTTGTATTTCAGTCACAGATGTTACTGATTTGGATAATGATGGATATTATGCAGATGAAGACTGCAATGATAACAATCCCGATGTAAATCCCGGAGCTACAGAAGTACCCTATGATGGCTTAGACAACGATTGCAATCCCTCAACTCCGGACGATGACCTGGATGGAGATGGCTATTTCATGAGCAATGATTGCAATGACAACGATAGTAATGTAAATCCCGCAGCTACTGAGGTCCCCTACAATGGCATGGATGATGATTGTAATCCCGCTACACAGGATGATGACCTGGATGGCGATGGGTATATCAAAGCCAATGACTGCAATGACAACAATGCCAACATCAACCCGGGAGAGGCAGAGGTTCCCTACAATGGCATGGATGATGATTGCAATCCTGCTACACAGGATGATGACTTGGATGGGGATGGGTATATCAAAGCCAGTGACTGCAATGACAACAATGCCAACATCAACCCGGGAGAGGCAGAGGTTCCTTACAATGGCTTGGATGATGACTGCAATCCTGCTACACTGGATGATGACCTGGATGGGGATGGGTATGTAAAAGCCAATGACTGCAACGACAACGATGAAGATGTCAATCCGGGTGTTGATGAAGTGCCGGGCAATGGTGTAGATGATAATTGTAATGGTCAGATTGATGAAGTCACGGGAAGCCGGGAATTAGAGCAGGAGTATGTTACTGTTTCACCCAATCCTTCTTTCGATTATATTGTTATAAAGTCACCGATAGAAATAAAGAAAGTTGAACTCTTTAATAGCAATGGAACAAAAGTAACCAGCTCCGAAGGACTGTTATTGGATGTATCAGGTCTGCCTTCGGGAGCATATTACCTAATCCTTTATAACGAAAAATGGGAAACAATGGTGAAGCGATTTGTCATACAGCGATAATTCAATTCAAAGAGTAAGTTATATTAGCAGGTAGTATCTTACAATGAGTCGAATCGGATGTTTAAATTAGATAATTATTAAGCATGAATAATAAATCAATTTTTAATAATTTATGGGTATGGCAATTCACAGTTGCTTTGTTTATTCAATTTGAAACAACTGCGCAAATTCAAACATATCCATTTTCAAAAACGAGTCCCGAAATAGACATCCATTTTGGAATTGCGTATCCTGATCCCTACAGGTGGCTGGAGGATTTAAATAGTCAGGAAACAGTACAGTGGTTTAAGGATCAGGCTGAATACAGCAACAATGTCATGTCAAAAATAGCAGGAAGGGATGAATTGATAAAGGAGTGGGAGGAGTTGGACAAACTCACACCTGATCAGGTTAGGGGCAGAGAATTCAGGGGTGGCAGGCTGTTTTTCAGGAAAATAGCCGCCGGCACCAATGTTTCAAAGATTTATTATCGTGAGGGTAAATTTGGAAAAGACATATTACTTTTTGATCCTGAATCTCACATCCCGGGTAAGACACTGTCTGTGACTGGTTTTTTACCCAGCCATGACGGAAAATTTGTGGGAATAGCTTATGCAGAGAATGGTGCAGAAATTGGTACTATCCGGGTTTTAGATGTTTCAACCGGAGCTTTTTTGCCTGAGACGCTTGGACCTAGTTGGGGTGGTGTAATAGAATGGACTTTTGATAACACTGGCTTTCTTTATAGTAAATTGGCCTCAGCAGACAATACAGATGGTGAAGCCCTGAAAAACAGCAAGACAATGTATCATAAGCTGAGAACTGAATCCAGCAATGACATTGATTTTTTCAGCAATGCAAGTTACCCTGAACTCAATATAAGGGAAGAGGAGTGGCCAATTGCAACCATAAACCCCAATCACAAAGAATACATAATAAGCTATGTCAATACAGTGCAAAGCGAACAAAAACTCTACGTTGCATCTGCCGCCTCATTTTTTGATTCAAGAATCCAATGGAAATCGTTGGTTGGTATAGAAGATTCAGTCATACAAGTTGAGTTTAAAGATCATTATTTGTATGCTGTAACCACCAAAGGGAAGGCATCAAATTATAAATTAATAAAGATTGATTTGAGGAAACCGGATGCTAAAAATGCCGCTGTGGTGATACCTGAAAAAGATATAATGATTCAATCGATGGCCACTTCCAGGGATTATTTGTTGCTGGTATATTCAGATGGCATAAACAGTCATTTGTATAAATTGACTTTAGCAGGAGAAAAACTTGAGAAAATTGCTACTCCGCTAAAAGGCACAATGGGTGTTTATAACCTCGATAAGAGTACAAACGAATTTATCGTAAACATAGGGAGCTATATTCTGCCCTTTACAGAATTCGAATATGATGCCTCATTGGAGGAATGGAAAAAAAGCAGATACAACAATGTGCCGGTTTTTCCTGAAAAATATTCCAGGCTCATAGTAGAGGATGTTGAAGTAAAAGGGCATGATGGTACGATGATTCCGTTGACGATGGTTTACGATAAAGATTTGGTGAAAGATGGGAATAATGTTTGTTTAATGGAGAGTTACGGAGCTTATGGTTCCAGCATGGTACCCTACTTCAATCCAATGCAGGCAAGCCTTGCTACACGAGGCGTTGTTTTGGCATATCCGCATGTGAGAGGAGGAAGCGAAAAAGGTGAAAAATGGTACAGAGCAGGATTTAAAAAGACGAAACCCAATACTTGGAAAGACTTCAATAGTTGTGCAGAATGGTTAATAGAACATAGGTACACATCTGCTGATAGATTGTCGGGTACAGGAACTTCCGCAGGGGGAATACTCATCACCAGGGCCATTACAGAACGACCGGATTTGTATGCGGCGGCAGTGACCAACGTTGGATGTAACAATGCGATTCGAATGGAAAATTCCCCCAACGGCCCCGGTAATATCCCTGAATTTGGAACGGTCAAAGACAGCACGGAATGCCGTGCTTTATATGAAATGGATGGTACCGCCCATGTCCAATACGGGGTTGCATATCCTGCGATAATGAGCGTAGGGGGATGGACAGATCCGAGAGTAATAGTCTGGCAACCCGGCAAATTTGCAGCTGCCATGCAAAATTGTTCGAAAAGTGGGAAACCTGTTTTGCTTAAAGTTAATTACGACAATGGCCATTTTACAGAAGATAAAAAAGTAACATGGGCCAATTTTGCTGACCAGTATGCCTTTATGATGTGGCAATGCGGACATAAGGATTTTCAGGAAAAAGAGAATCGTCCTTAGTAATAACTTTAGAATTTACTTACTTGCATAGGTTTTTATATATTAGATGGATTTGAAAGTAATTTTTACATATATCATTTTATTATTAATTGCACCTTCTTTTGCACAAAACCTTCATTTTAAAACCTATACGACCAAAGATGGCATAAGCCAAAACAGCCCTTACAGCATTGCAGAAACCCCGGACGGTTTTATGTGGTTTGGGACACAGCACGGCATTAACCGGTTTGATGGCAAATCATTTAAAAAAATCTCTTTTAAGCTAAAAAACCGTTCATTTCGACCTGCTGAAATGATCACTGCCATGCACGTGGACCGGGACAGCATATTTTGGGCAGGGTCGGTAGCGGAAGTTTTTATTATGGATTTTAAGACAGATAGCATTTTTCAAGTTAAAGATAAACTACCCTATGCAAATGTGAAAAGTGGCCTGTGGACTTTAAAAATTCTTGAAAATACATATGGAATAATATTTATTCATCAAACCAATAAGATTACCATTATTGATAAAAACACTCGAAAAACATATGTAGCCAATGCCGATTTTTTTGGCGAAGACATTGTAGATATGTCTTTGAGCTTTGACAAAAAAGAGTTGTATGCAGCAACAAGAACCAATATATACAAATGGGAGTCTGCCAATAAGTGGAAGCAGGTTAAACCTAAAAATCAGTTTTTGGCAAAGGGAACTGGTATCAGATCCATCGGGGCGGTTAATGGACAAATTTGGATTATTTCCACAGATAATGAAATCAAAATCTTAGACCCGGTTTCCGGTGAAGTCAACAAGACAGACAACTTCATATCGAAAAAAGATAACCTTGCGGATCCGGTAATGATTCATCAAAGTGATTCATCCACCATTTGGTTGGGAAGCAGAACTGACGGAGTTCTCAAAATAAGCCTGGGCTCCAATAATATACAGCATGGGAAAGCATCTACCGATCCAAACAGCCTTTCAAAAAATTTTATACTAAGTTTTTTTACAAGCTCGCAGGACATTACCTGGATTGGGGTAAGTGGTGCTGGTGTTGCAAAACATGACCCAGCAAGCCAGCAATTTGGATTATGGCGAATTAAAGCGTCTCCCGGCTCGGAAAATATGCCTGAAAATTTTATTACGTCTTTATATACAGATGATGGTAATAATTTCTATTTGTCAACTATGACCGGTGGTTTGTTGATGCTGAATATCAAAACATATGAGTATTCCTATCATCTGCCACCTGAGAGTAAACAATTTAAGACAGACGCCCGAAATATGTACACCATTGTTAAAGGTGATGCTCACACTTTGTGGCTTGCTACCTGGGGTGGTTTGTGTTCTTTTGACAGAAAAACTAAAAAATTTGTTCTTTACAATGACACGGATGGCAAAACCCTGCAACTTTCAGCGTTGGTTAAGTTAAAAGATGAAAACAAACTCTTTGTAGCCGGGTATAAAATGGGGTTCCGGTATTTTGACATTGATAAAAAAAAATGGATTAAGATCAAAGATCCATTAAAGAGTGTTGAAAAACATGCTCTTTACAGAGCTCGCTATCTATATCAGCTCAATAAGGAGGAACTGCTCATTGGACCGGAAACAGGTGGATTGACCAAGTACAATATGAAAACCGGAATTTTTAAAAACTATCCACAGTTTGTAAAGATTTCAGACCATTGCTCCCATTTTATCATCACTCCCAAATACTGGTGGCTTGCTACCAATGATGGACTCATCCAGGCTGATGCTGGAAATCAGCGTGTAATTAAAGTATGGAATCAAAATGACGGCTTGTCAGATCGTGTAATTTATGCGGTGCTTGAAGACCTGAATGGCAATATCTGGGTAAGCACCAACAGAGGGATAAACATGATTAATCCAAAGACCAAAAAAGTCAATAAGTACAACGAAGAGGATGGACTCCAGGGAGCAGAATTTAATACGGCTGCGTGCACTAAGGATCCGGAAGGTAATTTGTGGTTTGGTGGCCTGGATGGCATCAATAAAATTGATAAAGACTTTACACCGGCGACACAATTTTTAAGAGCACCAATTTTTACAAAAATTCAGGTTAATAATGAAGAATATAACTCTGCCATCGACGCACCTTACTTAAAAGAAGTAGTGCTTTCTCCCGGTAAAAATTTTGTAAACATTGAATATCAAGCCCCCAATTTTTCACAAACAGAGAACATTGTTTACAGACATCGGCTAATCGGATTGGATACCAGCTGGGTTAATACCGGTCAGAGGAGTTTTGTAAATTACACAAAACTTAAGCCGGGCCAATATACGATGCAGGTACATTCGGCAAATTCAAACATGCAATGGTCACAAAAGCCTGCTTCCATTAATATTGTTATTAGACCTTACTGGTACGAAACTACTTTGTTTTATATTTTATGTGCAGCTTTACTGGCAATGATCATAACGGGTATTTACAGATACAGGATCAACATTATCAGGAATGAATCTGTTTTGAGAAATAAAATAGCTGAAACAGAAATTGCCGCACTTAAGGCACAGATGAATCCTCATTTTATTTTTAATTGCATTAATAGCATTGATGCTTTCATCCATATGAACGACAAATATAATGCATCTTTATACCTCAATAAATTTGCGAAACTAATTCGAAATATCCTCGATAGTAGTAAAGAAAATCTGGTTTCATTTGATAAAGATATAGAAACAATGCAAATTTATACGCAGTTGGAGGAAATGCGTTCTGAAGGAAAATTTACAACCCATTTCGTCATCGACGAAAATATAAAGAACATGGATATTAAAATACCCTCGCTGATTATCCAACCCTATATTGAAAATGCTATAATTCATGGCCTCAGAAACAGAAAGGACGGCAAAGGCACTTTACTGATTAAAATTGACCATGATGAGCATTACCTCTGTTACACCATTGAAGACAATGGCGTGGGCAGAGCGGCTGCCGCTAACTCATCGATGAAAGAAAAAAGATCATACGGCATGCAGCTTTCTCAAGACCGCCTAAGCTTATTTAATAAAAACGAAGTGAGCAATATCAAAATAACAGATTTGACGCATGAGGGTCAACCCTCCGGAACCAGAATAGAACTTAAGGTTAAAATATACCACTAAATATTATATTTACATGCTTACTGCTTTAATTATAGATGATGAAGAAAAGGGAAGAATTGTCCTTAAGCAAAAATTGGCAGTTCACTGCCCGAATGTTTCGGTAATAGGAGAAGCAGATGGAGGTGATAGTGGAAAAGCAATGATAGAGACTTTCAGGCCGGATGTTGTTTTTTTGGACATAGAAATGCCGGGTACTAATGGGTTTGATATGCTCAATAATTTGAATGAAAAAAACTTCCATTTAATTTTTACAACTGCCTACAACCAATATGCAATTAAAGCTATAAAATTTGCTGCCTTCGATTATTTATTAAAACCCATCGATATTGAAGAGCTTAAGGCTGCCATTTCCAGAATTCCCAATATAAAGCCCAATGATGTTTCCGGACAGTTGGAAGTTCTTGCTATAAATGCTCAGAAAAACATTAAAAATTTTAATAGAATAGCAATACCGACATTAGATGGTCTGAGTTTTTTTAACACCAATGAATTGATTCACTTAGATGCTGATTCAAATTATACTTTATTGTATTTTACCGATGATCGTAAAATTCTTGCTTCCAGAACACTAAAGGAATTTGAAGACCAATTGGGAGAAGAACAATTTATAAGGTTGCATAATTCTCACCTGGTCAATATAAATTTTATATCCCGTTACATCAAAGGAGAAGGAGGACAAGTGGTACTTGCGAATGGTAAAGTAATCGATGTATCTCGGCGAAAAAAGGCTGAACTGATGAGAATGCTGCTTAAATGAGCTTTTTTAATAGACCCGATTTTCTATTCTGATCCTCAGAATACTTTAAATTGAAAAATAAAACACCCGTTATTATACCCGTTCTTCTGATAATGTGATTTTTTTTTTTGCAAACAGGCCCACACAATCCTTTGTTTTTTGACGTTTTATCTTTATTTAATAAATTGAAGATCAAATATTTAATTCTTTTTACAGCCAATATGGCATTTTGCTAAACACGTTTTTTCCTGCTTTCAAAATATATAATTGTGAAAAGAAAATGAAGCAAAGCACCCAGAACAGCTCAACATCATTCTTGAATGTAAATTTTACTTTACCACCTCACAAGCAACCATGTAAAACTTTGCACGGCGTCGAAAAAGTATTTTTATTAATCTAGCTTCAAATGGGATTATTTCTATTTGCATCCACGATGAGAGATGCCTGTTACAAAACACAAGTCGTCGCCTCTGTGATAGGGTATATTGCCTTCACCTCCCTATTTCCGGCTTTTAAAACATTTTCTTACCTTCAATCCAAATTCCAGGTTATGTTAAAAAAACTGATTTTTATCTTCTTTCTTTTCACTGGTCTTGTACTCAAGGGTCAAGAGGTAGACGCATTAATGAACGATACCCAGGTCTCTCTTCTCACCTGCGATCCCGGTACTGAAATATATTCGTTGTTTGGGCACAGTGCGGTAAGGGTAAAAAATGATACTAAAAACTTTGATGTTGTATTTAATTACGGCACGTTCAATTTTAAGACGCCCAATTTCACGATTAAGTTTATGCGAGGCAAGTTGCCTTATCGCCTGACGGTATCTTCTTATGCCGACTTTCTGAGGGAATACCATTATTTTAAGCGGGGGGTTAGGGAGCAGGTTTTACAGATCAACAATGAACAGAAAAAAGAGGTCATTGCCTTTCTCGAAAACAATGCAAAACCGGAGAACGCTGAATATAAGTACGATTTTTTTTACGACAACTGTTCAAGCAGGATCAGAGATGTGTTTGAAAAGACCCTTCATTATCCTCCGCAATATGCAGGAGAAAAGGACCTCACTTTCAGGGATCTTTTGCACCGCTACCTTCAATCGTGGCCCTGGTTAGGTACGGGAATAGATATCATCATTGGCAGCAAGGCAGATAAAAAAGCTGATCCCTCCGCGCAAATGTTTATTCCTGATAAATTGCACGACAACCTGGCTTCTGCGGCCATTGATGGGCGGAGTCTGCTGGCAGATACCTATGATGTTTTGATTTTTGAAAGACCAATGGATCAACCCTGGTTTACCCCCGAAGTGGTAAGTTTCGTTCTTATATTGTTGATTGTCTTTCTAATGTTTAGGAAACAGGATCGTTACCTCAATATATTATTTAAAGCCTGGCAAATCTTTGCCATACTGGCGGCTTTGCTCATCATTTTCCTTTGGTTTTTTACAGACCACCAGGCCACAAAACTTAATTACAACCTGCTCTGGTTGAACCCCTTGTATTTGGTGTTTTTTACTAAAAACAAGATCTGGCAATACCGTACAACCCTTCTCCTAGTGGTGCTTTTTATAGCTTGTTTCTGCAATCAGTACATAGGACTGCTCAATCAGGACATGCCCATCAAATCATTCATGTGGACTCTTTTTCTGTTGTCGTTTAAATACAATAACCTAAAACCAACACCAGGGGTGCAGGCTTAAAATCATCAACCAAGCTGAATTATTATTGTTTATTTTGTAAAAAATTCTAACCAATGAACAAAGTGTACGCCAACGCAGATGAGGCTATTCACGATATACCGGATAATGCAACCCTGATGGTGGGCGGTTTTGGTTTGTGTGGCATTCCGGAAAATGCCATCGCAGCCATGGTACGCAAAGGGATAAAAGGGCTGACTTGTATTTCCAACAATGCGGGCGTTGACCATTTTGGATTGGGCCTCCTGCTCCAAAATCGCCAGATCGTAAAAATGGTATCCTCTTATGTAGGTGAAAACGAAGAATTCGAACGCCAGATGCTCAGCGGAGAACTCGAAGTTGACCTCATTCCGCAAGGGTCTTTGGCAGAGCGTTGCAGAGCAGGCGGCGCAGGCATCCCCGCTTTTTATACCCCTGCCGGATATGGCACCGAAATAGCAGAAGGCAAAGAAGTGAAAATATTCAACGGCAAACCCCACATCCTCGAATCGGCCCTCACCGCAGATTTTGCCCTGGTAAAAGCCTGGAGAGGAGATACGCTGGGCAATCTTATTTTTAAGGCAACTGCCCGCAATTTTAACGAAGTGATGGCCATGGCCGGTAAAATTACCATCGTTGAAGTGGAAGAACTGGTGCAGCCCGGAGAACTCGATCCCAACTTTATCCATGTGCCCGGCATCTTTGTGCAGCGCATTTTTCAGGGCACTAACTATGAAAAAAGAATCGAACAACGCACCGTTCGACCCAACCCTAACCTCTAACCCCTAAAACAAACACCATGTTAGATAAAACAGGCATTGCCAAAAGAATAGCGCAGGAACTGCAGGATGGCTGGTATGTAAACCTGGGCATTGGCATTCCCACCCTGGTTGCCAATTATGTACCTGCCGGCATGCAGGTGGAATTTCAATCGGAAAATGGCATTCTGGGCATGGGCCCCTTCCCATTTGAAGGAGAAGAAGATCCGGATCTGATCAATGCAGGAAAACAAACGGTAACACTCAAGCCGGGGGCAGCTATTTTCGACTCTTCCATGAGTTTTGCCATGATCCGCGGACAACACATCCAGCTCACGGTTTTGGGTGCAATGGAAGTATCACAGGACGGCGATATCGCCAATTGGAAAATACCGGGCAAGATGGTGAAAGGTATGGGCGGTGCCATGGATTTGGTGGCCAGTGCCAACAACATCATAGTGGCCATGATGCATACCGACAAAGACGGCAATTCAAAATTATTGCCCAAATGTCAGCTTCCTTTAACCGGGGTAAATTGTGTTAAAAAGGTCGTAACCAATTTGGCAGTATTGGATATTAAAGATGGCTGCTTTGTATTGAGAGAGCGGGCACCAGGGGTGTCCGTTGAAGAAATAATCGCCGCTACAGCGGGCAAACTGGAGATTCCGGGAGAAGTACCGGAAATGAAGATTTAAAAAAAAACAGGCTTAGAAGATTAAGCCTGTTTTTTTGTTGCTACGGTTTTTTTGGCTTTGCGTGGCCTTGATTTACCGTAAGATCCTTGCGAAATTTTTCCTTTTCTGGATCTTTTGTCTCCTCTACCCATGATTAATTGAAATTTAGGCTGCGAAGGTAAAGTTTTTTTTAAATTTCACACAACTTTATTGCAAAAGCCCACCATAGTTTTTCACAACCTCCTCTATATTTTACTTTCACAGTTCATTATATATTTGATTTTTTTACATCATTTTCGGAGGTGACAGGTGTCAGACAAAAAACAGATGCGGATGATTTTAATCCTAGTCTTTTTGCTGTATCTTTCAACCAAATACTTGTTGATTATGTCCGATTCACCAATCCGTGTACATTTTGTTTCGATGGAATGTTACCCGTGCGCCAAAGTTGGAGGGCTGGCCGATGTAGTGGGCTCATTGCCCAAATACCTCAACGACCAGGGTGCCGATGTCACCGTATTTATTCCCAAATACAGGATGAAATGGTTTGAAGGTAAATCATTTGATTATCGCCACGTTTCTCATTTTTACCTGCATCACGAAAGAATTGATTATGGCATAGCAGAGGTAACCGACGCCAATCTGGGTTTCCGCTTAATGGTCATCGACATTCCCGGAAAGATGGATCGCGATGGGGTCTACGCAGCTTCCAATGGAAATTTTTTTGGTGATGAAATCCAACGTCATCTTTGTTTTCAAAGGGCATACCTCAACTTTATCGTTTTATCTGAATATACGCCCGATGTTGTTCATTGTCACGATCACCATACTGGCTTGATTCCCTTCATTATGCAAAACTGTGATGGTTACCGCAACCTGACTTCTGTTCCGGTTGTCTTCACTATTCACAACGAGCGTTACCAGGGGGTATTCCCATGGACCATGCACTATCTTTTACCACAATTCGATTCCTGGAAAGCGGGCATGCTCGATTGGGGCAACCTTATCAATCCGCTGGCCTCAGCCGTCAAATGTTCGTGGAAAGTTACGACCGTTTCTCCCAGTTACATGGAAGAACTCAAATACAATTCCATGGGCCTTGAAGCTTTGTTTAACCAGGAAAACCACAAATGTACGGGCATCCTCAACGGCATCGACAACGAAGTATGGGATCCTGCCACAGATCCTTACCTTACTACGCACTTTGAGGGTAATGTTGATGAATTTAAACTGAATAACAAACAAGCCCTGCTGGAAGGCAGTCAGCTGGATCCGGAGCTGCCACTGGTAGCCTTTATAGGAAGATTCGCAGGAGAAAAAGGCGCTGATCTCTTACCGGGCATCATTGAAGAGTCTTTGCGAAGAGAACTGCCACTCAACTTTGTAGTACTGGGCACCGGCGATAAGTGGGTGGAACACCAAATGGGCATCCTGGCCTACCACCGTCCGGATAAGGTGGCGGCTATGATAACCTACAATGAAGCCGTATCTCACAAGATTTATGCCGGAGCAGACTTTTTATTGATGCCATCGCGGGTAGAACCCTGTGGACTTAATCAAATGTATGCCATGCGATATGGTACGGTTCCTATCGTACACAACCTCGGTGGACTGAAAGACAGTGTCAGTTATTTTGATGGCGACCAGGGCACCGGACTTAAATTCAACAGCCTGGATTTTTACCATATTTTCGAAGAATTCCAAAGGGCAATTTATCTCCATGGCGCCAAAAAGCTGCTGACCACAGCCCGAACCAATGGCATGGAAGCCGACTTCTCCTGGGTCAAAAGCGCAGGGCAATACATGGACATTTATCGTTCTGTAACGGGTAAATAAATAAATTAAAAAGATTGAAATAATTTAGATAATATTGCAATACAAGAAGTGATGGAGCCGCATAATATTAAATAGAATATAATTTCACCAAATAATATTTTGTTTTTGCGACTTACATTTCCTTATACAAAATAAAATATCAGGACATGAAACAACAAAGATCGATTACGAGCAGATTCATTTGTCTTATCCTCGGAGGAGGGGTAGGATCTAGACTTTATCCCCTAACCAAAGACAGGTCAAAACCGGCCGTACCCATTGGCGGTAGGTATCGTTTGATTGACATTCCTATTTCCAACTGTCTTAACTCGGGAATCAACAAGATCTTTGTTTTGACGCAGTTCAATTCTGCTTCTCTCAACAGACACATCAAAAACAGTTTTCACTTCGACCACTTCACCAATGGTTTTGTGGATATTCTGGCCGCTGAGCAAACTTCCGGGAACCTCAATTGGTTTCAGGGCACGGCTGATGCAGTCCGTCAATCTGTAAGGAATATCACCGTAAGTGATTTTGACTATGTACTCATTTTGTCCGGGGACCAACTCTACCAGATGGACTTTGAGATCATGGCCAAGTACCACGTAGCTCAAAATGCAGACATCACCATTGCAACCATTCCGGTGAATGCAGAAGATGCTACCTCTTTTGGTATTATGAAAGTAAATCAATACGGCTACATCAACAGCTTTGTTGAAAAACCACCTATGGCCGATTTGCCAAAATGGAAGTCTGCGGTAGATGCCAAATTAATTTCTGAAGGCAGAGAATACCTGGCTTCTATGGGTATATACATCTTTAGCAGGGCGGTATTGAGGGATCTATTGCAGAAATATCCTGATGCTGTAGATTTTGGTAAGGAAATCATACCCAATTCCCTGAGAAGCGGACTCAATGTGGCCAGCTATATGTACGATGGTTATTGGACAGACATAGGTGATATCAAATCCTTTTTTGAGGCCAACATTGCACTTGCCGATGCTATCCCCAAATTCAATTTATTTGATAACGTAAATAAAATTTACACCAGGGCAAGGCAACTACCCCCTTCCAAAATTTCAGGAACCAGTTTCCAGAATTCTATCATTTCAGAAGGATGTATCATCCACGCCAAAAGTGTGATCAACAGCGTTGTAGGGATCAGGGCCAGAATCGGCGATAATTCCATCGTGAAAAACAGCTACCTTATGGGTAGCGATTATTTCGAGACTTTGGAAGATATGCGTAAAAATACCATCAACATCGGAATAGGCAGAAATTGCCTGATTGAAAACGCCATCATCGACAAAGAAGCACGCATTGGCGACAATGTAGTCATCAAAGGCAGTCCCGAGTTGCCGGAAACGGAAACCGATTTCTATGTTATTAAAAAAGGAATCGTGGTGGTAAACAAAGGAGCCCTTATTCCGGATGGTACCCGAATAGGAGATGTAAAATCCTAAATGAGGTCAACTCACTTGAGTCTTGTCACGCTTTAACAAAGGATGAAACTACAAATGAGTTCTTATCCGATAAACGAAGCAGATATATACCGGTATTAAGGGTATCAACACTGATTTTTATTAATCCTTCATAGGCATCACTGATGGTATTGGAGATCACTTCTCTTCCCTTTGAGTCAATGATGGAATAATACAGATCGCTGGTAATTTTCGACAGAGTTTTGATGATAAGGAGATCTTTCACAGGATAGGCAGGTAAGGTAACTGAGGCAATCGTAAGTCTGTCCATATCACTCTATTTTAAGGTCTGTTTGTATGCATATTTAACTGTAAATATCACTCCTTTGTTGTGTAAAATAAAATGTTTAGAAAAATTTAACGTTTCATATTTTCTTCTCCAAAAATACCGATGAATTGGAATTTTTCAGAAGAAAAAGAGAAATAAACAAAATAATATATTATGAAAATTGTCTTTCTGGATGGATATACAACACAAAAGGGAGATATAGATGACAGTTGTTTGTACAGCCTTGGAAATTACCAAATGTATGATCGAACCATGCCGGATCAATTAGAAGAAAGAGCTGCCGATGCTGATATCCTGATAACCAATAAGTTTGTGATTGATTCCAATTCACTTGCCCATTTACCCAACTTAAAATACATTGTTGTGGCAGCCACGGGTTACAACAATATTGATATTAATGCAGTAAAGGATCGAAACATTCCGGTAAGCAATGTAGTAGCTTATTCCACTACTTCGGTAGTACAGCAGGCGTTTGCTTCTTTGCTGGAAGTCCTCAACAAACCAGCTTACTACCATGATCAGGTGCGAAATCAGCGGTGGTCATCTTGTCCGGATTTTTGCTTTTATGATCATTAGGTCCGGGAACTCAGTGACATGACTTTGGGAATTATCGGCTTTGGTCAAATAGGCAGCAAAATGGCAGCGGTGGCTCAGGCATTTGGTATGAATGTTTTGGCTTACTCACGCACAGAAAAAACCATACCCAATATCCAATTCGTTACCAACCTGGATCAACTGTGGTCAAACTCAGATGTCATTTCCCTCCATTTGCCCCTGTCGCCCCAATCCAAAGAGATGATCAACACGGCATCTTTGATGAAAATGAAAAAAAATGCCATTCTCATCAATACCGGCAGAGGCCCTTTGATTGCCGAAGCCGATTTGGCCAATCACCTCAAGTCCCACCCGGTTTTTACGGCGATTTTGGACGTTCTTACTACAGAACCGCCATCAGCAGAAAACCCTCTGGTGGGCTTGTCCAATTGCCACATCACGCCTCACATAGCCTGGGCATCCGCCAAAGCAAGGCAAAATCTGGTGAATGGCATTGCCCAGAATATAACCGAATTTTTAAGCGGTTCCTGGATCAATAGGGTTTATGAAGCTGTGTAAATCGATTGGGTATATCCGCATTTGAAAATAAATCTTTAATATTACCGGCTTCAAAAAACCAAAATGAGTGTCAAAGCTATTAAAAAATCGCTGCTTACCTATCTGCCTTTTGATATTTCACTCAACCAGGCATACGATCGGCAGACATTAAAAGTAATCAGAAAATTGGCGGATCCTTCAGCTGCTTTTATTGATGTAGGCTGCCACAAAGGCGAAATAATGGATTGGTTTATTCAATGTGCTCCTGAAGGCAGGCATTGGGGTTTTGAGCCCATTCCTTATCTCTACGATGCCCTTAAAACAAAATACAAGGACAACCCAAACATAACGATTTTACCCTTTGCCCTAAGCGATCAAATGGGCACTACCTCTTTCAATCTGGTGGTTTCAAACCCGGCTTACAGTGGCATTCTCAAACGCAAATACGATAAAGCCAATGAAGTAGACCGGTCCATTGAATTCGAAATGAGGACCTTAGACAGCTTGATGGGCGAAAATGAAAAAATCAAGCTGATAAAAATCGATGTGGAAGGAGCTGAAATGTTGGTTCTGAAGGGTGCAGTCAATACCCTAAAAAAATGCCGACCCAATGTGATTTTTGAACATGGCCTCGGAGCCAGTGATTATTATGGCACACACCCGGACGACATTTATTCTTATTTTGAAGATTTGGGATATCACCTGTATACCATGGACAATTGGTTGAATGCAAAGTCTTTTTTTACTAAAGAGGAATTCAGCAAACAATTTTTCCAAAAAATCAATTACTACTTTATTGCAACACCCAATTGATTTCAAAAGGACAAAAAAAAGAGGTAATGCAAGTGCACTACCTCAACCCTAACCAAATGAAACCAAATTGATATTGATTTGCATTTGTAAAGGTAAATATTTTGTGTTTTTTAATTTTACCAAATTTGTGATAAGTTGTAAAAATTAAATTTCATTCAATAAATTATTACCGCAAACGTTTTCGATTAGATAATTTTTAATAATGAATTGTTAATAAGCAATATAATACAGTAAAAAGGCAAAAATGGAACAAAAACATCAGAAATCAGTATTCGAAATGGATATATCGCCTTTTCGCATTTTACTGTGGAATGCTTTGGCAGCATTGTTTTTTCAGGCCATCGTTTATTTCAATTCTACGGGATCCAATGCCTTTTTGCCCAGAACCCAGTACACAGTAGCGTTGAGTTTTCTGATGGTGTTTTCCCTGTTTTCTGCTGTGTTGAGCCTGGCCAGCCAAAAACCGGACGACTATTGGTGGAAATCGCTGGTATCATATGTTATTTTGGCAATAACCACCGGACTGACAGCCTACCTATTTACCGGCTTGACGCCCGATGAGGCGGGTCCTTTCAAATGGATGTTCTTCGTCTTTACTTTTGGCTTCATCTTATTGCTTGCCATTTTCAGGGCTATGCGCAAACTAATGAACATGGCACAAAAAATGGACAAACGATTGCCCAAATAGCCTTTATCTGAGGATCACCAATTTATGCGCTTTGCCACCGACGTTTAACCAATAAATGCCGGGCTGGATTTCGCTTACATCCCATTCGTTTTCACCCGGTTTGATCATCCTTGTCAAAACCCTTTTGCCATGCATGTCAAAAAGTACTGCGTTGTACGCTTGTTCACTGCTTATCCATAGTCTGTTGCTAGTGGGATTAGGTGCAATGGAGAACTCGTTGCCGGGCTCATTTGTGCTGCTGGGTTGCCTGATTACGACCGTTGCCGGCAAAATTTCGCTGTAACAATCATAGCCCTCATCTGATAACAGGATGTTGTAAAAATAATAATAGGCAGATGGCCCTTTGATAGATGTAGGTATTTCTGCAAATGTTCCGGCTGAATAAGGATAATGTACTTCATCACCGGTTCTTACCAACCTGGGACCATCGTGGCCGTACAATTGGTTGTTTAATTCGTGATCGGTTTTTAATTGATAATATGTGCCTGCCGGTATGAATGTGTTGACTTCAACCAATTGGGGCTGTCCTGCCTGGATCATTACATCTTTTTTCATCAGGGTATCTCCTTCATAACGTATCAATAGGAACCTTCTAACCCCGGCTAAATCGGTCTGTACAGTAAATGATCTTAAATACAAATCATGGTAAATATTGAGGTAAAGCCCTGCATCTACATTGTTGGAGGAATAGGTATTGTTGAAAGGCAGCTGTGTCTCACCCATGGTTTCATATCGAAAACCGGCTGATTTTCCGGCACGGGCATAATAAGTCATGCTGCTTTGTAAATTGGCAATGGTAAGGGTATTTCCTTCTGACACTTTGTTTTTCCCTTCTGCATCATCGTACCACACTACATCACTTCCAATGGCTGTGAGATTAGCCGTCTCACCAATGGCTACCGTATCATTGAAAACCTGCAAACCCCCTTTTAATGTTACTACATAAACACTGTCTTCTCTTACAATGCCACAAGGATCGGTTGCCTGCAAAGACAGCCATCCCGATTGTGTGAGATTTACACCAGCTCCCTGCTGTCCGTTGCTCCACTGGTAGCCGGTTAATCCTTCTATCCCTTCTAAAACGGTGTTGTCTGTATCACAGGTGTACACCGTATCTGCAGACGTGGCGATGATGCGATCATCAGAAAATGTGCTTACCACTGCGAGCTGTGAAAAATGTTCACAACCCGAGTTGTCAGTTGCAACAGCATAATACGTGCCGGGTGCAGTCACAGACAATGTGGAAGCAGTACTGCCATCCTGCCATTTGTAAGACGTAAACCCAACCGGAAGGATCAATTGGATTACTTCTCCGGGGCACAACAAGGTATTGGTTTGCTTTAATGGAACCCTTCTCGAAATGCACTTACCTTCCTGCACAAAATAGGTGGCATCCGCACTGATCAATGGATACACATCTTTTTGACCGGATGGCCACAGCACTACCAGACTGTCTGCCAATTGCGCGGCTCCCAGACCAAAGTGTTGAACGAGACTGTTGCTCACGCCATAACTCAGTCCTGCATGCACTTCCCGGGTCTGTACGCCCCACGATCCATACAACTTGAGTTTGGCGCCTACACCCATGGCATTGGAAGCGTCTCCACGCATCACAAACTTGAGATAATGGCCATGTTGGGTGTTGTTAAAAAAAAGTTCATCTCTGATAGGGCCCGGCAAATTGATGCCAATGCCATAATAGGCTGCTACATCAATGCAACCATCATCATTGATATCTCCCAAAGCGGCGGAGTTTAGCGTTACTTCAAAAACCCTTTCTACACGGTCAAAATTTTCGCCATCGCGGTTCATGTAAAAATAGGTCTTATCCGCACCGGTGATGATAAAATCCAGAAATCCGTTGTTGTCGAAATCTGCCCACAGCGATTGAAATGCAAAAGTGGCATCCAATGGCACATTCAATACATGTTCGGTAAAATGTCCAGTGCCGTCGTTGCGCATAAGGGCATGGGGTACATCGTGATTGGTAATGAGGCAATCCTGATCTCCATCGTTGTCGTAGTCTGCAAAACTGCCGGTCCATGACTGGCCTTTATGCTTCATTCCTCTTGCTTCTGCTTCATTGACGAAACTACCGTTGCCCTGGTTGATAAACAACATATTGTGTCTCCGGGGGTCTTCAAAATCGCTCACCCCAAATTTACATTTGGCAATATAAAGATCCATGTCTCCATCATTGTCTACATCAGCCCACTCACTGCCATAGTTGCCTGAATTATCAGAAGGTGGAATGGTAGTATAGTCAATGATATTGGCAACTTCCATCTCACCATTGTTATTTTTAATCAACAGGTTGTTGCCAACATCATTGCAGGCAAAATAGTCAAGATATCCATCGTTGTTGAAATCTACCATATTGGCACTTTGGGTGTAAATGAGTTGCCCAACGTTTTGATCTAAAAAGTAATTGCCGGACGAATCGCGCTTAAAAAATTTGGACCCGGAATAAATGCCTCCGGTGACTATTTCTGCTATGTGATCGTTGTCTATATCACCTAATGTCAGGGCATATTCTTCACTGGGACTCGCATTGAGTGACTCCGACCAAAGCAGTGGCTTACCGGGTCCCTGATATATACCCACTTCCAGAAACCTGGATTTGTTTAGTACCACCAGATCGTCATATCCATCACCATTTACATCAGCAATGGCACCGGCCACACCACTGCGGTGCTCCCGATCAGGTCTCAACAAGTCGTTTCCTCTGTAAAAACTCAACTGACCAAATATTGCTGCAGCGGAATGAAGAAATACAGCTACAAGTATAAGTTTCCTCATGGATCATGGTTATTGTTCACCACGAAAATAGTTACTTTTGCAGATATATATTAAATATTTTATAATATGTACCTTTTTTCTGATGAAAATCATGGATTTTGGTAAAATTGAACTTAATTTTAATTGACATAGTGGATCAAATCATCAGATATTGGCAATATTATTTCAGAGCCGACACCATTTTTAATGTGCACTCTCCCTTCGTCTATGATTTTATCATCAATGTATTGGATACCCGAAAACAATACTACGCCTTCAATGCCCTCGAGCACGAGCGCAGAATGCTACTTGCTAACCATAGCCAGGTACACATCGAAGACCACGGAGCCGGATCCAGACAAAGGGATGAGGCACCAACCGTTTCATCCATCGCCAAAAGGGTAGTTTCCCCACCGGCTAAATGCAGGACACTTTTCAACCTGGTCAATTACTTCAGACCCCCCACCATTCTGGAATTGGGTACCAGTTTGGGCCTGTCTGCCTTGTATATGGCAAAAGCCAACCAGGCCTCACAGTTGTATACCATCGAAGGAGCCACCGAAATTTACCGACTCGCCAAACTTCTTTTTGAAAAGAACCATACCACCAATATACACGTATACAAAGGTACTTTCGATGAGCAGTTGCCCGGCCTGCTCAATACCCTCAGGGAAGTAGATATGGCCTATATAGACGGTCACCACAACTACAACGCTACCATCAACAACTTCAACGCCATCCTTCCCTATACCCACAAATCCTCCATCATTGTCCTCGACGACATCTACTGGTCAGCAGAAATGGCCCGCGCCTGGAATGAAATCAAAGCCATGCCTCAAGTGGCTATGACCATCGATACCTTCGACTTTGGTTTTGTGTTTTTTAATCCTGAAATGGAAAAACAACACTTCACCCTCATCGATTATCGCAAAAAACCCTGGCGCATCGGGTTGTTTGGGTGATGCAATACGCCCTTCGAAAGGCTCAGGGCTCGTGTGGTGGTCGTTATACGAGTTATAATATGCATGTCGTATATCGAGTCTCGCACGGCGCGTGTCGCAAGTCCCGTGTCGCGTCTCGGCTGTCGCAAGTCCCGTGTCGCATAACGCGTGTCGCGTCTCGGTCGCATAATGCAAGTCGCACAACGCAAGTCACACAACGCGTGTCGCACAACGTGTGTCGCATAACGCGTGTCGCGTCTCGCATAACGCATGTCGCGTCTCGCATATCGCGTCTCGCATATCGCGTGTCGCGTCTCGCATAACGCGTCTCGCATAACGCATGACGCATCTCAATGCCAATAAAACAATGTAGGATCCGGATAGCAGACCTCAGACAATTCAAAACTTGCTTTATAGCGACAATTGACTCTATAACAAAAGTTATATAAGATTTGTATAGATTTTATGTACTTTAAATATTTGGACTATTGACAAAAACGGAACTATATATTATGTTTGTATCGAAAAATTTACGCAAGTAGATAACCCATAAATAGAACAAACATGGAGATACCACCTGATCAATAGCAAGCCCAGCCAGGAAATGATCTTATTTACACCCAGACGATTATGATGGAGCCGGACAATCCATCGCTATTGTTAACTTATTAATTTTACATTATGGAAAAATTTAATTCACCCAAAGTAGGGGGGGGCAAAACATTAATTGGAGAAAATCCAAAAGAAATTTCAAAAAAATGGCTTAGGGGATTATTAATCATCCCCGGTGTTCCATTCCCCTTTTTACTGATGGCATTCCTGAGTTTTTATATCCTTTCCTGCAGCGATGCCGAACATGTTGATAACAGTCTAACGCCATTTGCCCAAACCCGGGAGTTGAGTGACGGGGCTTGTGACATACCATATCAGGAAGGATGTGACACGCTTACCATTGATACGTTTGTTACAATAGATACCTGTGAAGTACCAGTAAGGTTTTTTAGAAAGATATGTCAAGGATTCGGTGGAGTTACATTTACATTTGGACATTTTGTAATTAATAACAACAGCCTTCAATTAGATGATACCATTTATTGCAACAACCTGGATACATGGTCAACTTTGTGGGCAATGGGAAACAATACCGGAGCCGAGGCAGCTTGGGATAATTTCAGAAAGCAGGTGTCAATTGCTGTCGAAAAAATGGTCATACTCGATTATATATCCAAAAATTCAGGTAACTACGATTGTGAAAGTTCGAGTAGCGTAATCACAATAGCCTCATCATTCATAGAAACCAACTGTAAAGCCATTTGTGGTGAGCAGGAAGAAGGAGTTTGGAATCTCAGAGATGTAGTTTGCGGTAATGGGTGTTGTGTAAGATTTACGGACTATTGTATAAGAAATGGGATGCTTGTCGTAAAAGCTACTCACATCGATTCTGCGCCTGGTTGTGAAACGGTGAGCAACGATTGTAGAGGAACCTTAGGCAATTGCCGCAACTCTTGCGCCGGCTTATAATATGAATTCAAATCATAGTGGGGCCATTTTTGGCCCTACTTTTCAAATATAAAATCATGAATAAAATTATACAAATTGTCTTTATTTGGACAATCTTTATATTAGAAAGTCTCGCTCAGCAAAACTTACCTGTTGAACCTTTTGAGCAGGTTCGTTGGAAGAACTTATATCCAAAATGGCACGTTACAGAGTTTGATGAAGGCATGCTAAGTGATTCTTGTGATGGGTATAATTACTTTTTCAATTTGGCAAATGATCCGGAAAGAATATATATAAATAATGAATATATTTTTGCATATTACTTAAGAGGCAAAAGAACTAGTCCATCCGGTCATTACATTGTTAAAAGAAATTTGGATACAGGAGAAAAGGTATGGAGTGTGAGAGAAGATCATACCATGACAGGTTGGAGAACCAATATAACAAGAGCCTTGTTTTTAGATGAAGACTCAAATCTTATTCACATTGGATTAGTCCCTATCAGCACATATCCCAAAAGTCCATCCGGGTTTCAATTAGATCCACAGACACAGTTTTCGAAAAAAAAAATAGACATAAACACAGGCAATACTATTTCATTCTATTTTCCTGACAATACAGATACTACAATTTCCATCTTACCTCAGGCAATATTCAAATATGGCCCTTACAACCATTTATACAAAGAAGGTGACAATTACAGGTGCATATATCCGGTAAAATACAATGATAAGCTGGATTTTAAATTGGTTTCACAATTGGTAGATGGTGAAGGAAGAAGGGTTGGTACAACAGATTCTATACCCTTTTACGAGGGTCAGCGATTTGTTAATTTTACCCAAATAAATGAAGATACATTTTTGTACATTGAAACATTTAAGTTATCAGATAGCATTGTTTTTAATTTTGTAGATAAAAATTTAAACACACTGAAATTAATCAGCATCAAGGAGAATTTCCCCATTAATGATATGTTGCTTTATTCTTACCAGCGAAATAAACTCATTTTCACGAGTTTTGATACCAAAACGAACCCTTTTGAGCCACCCATTAGCCATGTCATTTACGATTTGAAGGGGAATAAATTGCTAAATGCCAAAGTAAATTTAGATTATTTAGAATTGTATCCTACGCCATTGTTATATGGCAAAACGGATGAATTGTTTTTATTTTCAAGATACGCAAAAAAACTGGGAGTAGGAGATTGGGATTTTTCAATGAATATTTACAAACTGACCCAGGATACAATGACACTGATATCAGCTTTTAAGGTAGACGATAAAGATAGATTTGTTTTTATGACATCAATTGATGAATTGCCGGATGGAGATATCTTAGTGGGTATTGAGGAAGACAATATGATTTATAAAAATGGCAATTATCAACATGACGGAAACGCTCGCGCTATGAGTACCATGCGCGTGAGTCCTGAAGCCCTGGGCTTGATTCCTGTATCTACCCACACAGCATTTTCAATTGACCAACTTAACCTTTACCCCAACCCCAGCAGTGGATCCGTTCGCATTGTCTTTCCCAATGGCATCAATGAAGGTAAGCTTGATATTTACAATGCATCGGGCACCTTGGTAATGAGCCGCGATTTTGATAAACATCTATCCAACTTCTTTGAATTTGAAGACCTACCGTCTGGTATTTATATGATCAAAGCCATTGACAAAGCAGGAAAGTCGGTAGTGGGGAAATTGGTGGTGGTGGAATAAATATTTGATCATGTAGGTGCACAATATCTTGCACACCTACATGATTAAATTCTTGCACACATACAATCAATATTTTTTGCCACAACGAAAAAATATAACAAAAGTTATACGTATTTATACTTGTTTATGTTAATTTATATCGGGGTTATTGCGAAAAACAAAATTAAATATTAAGTTTGTTTTGAAAAATTGACATTGTTTAAAAACCCCTAAATAAGCTATCATGGAAAAACCACCTGACTATTAAAAAGCTCAAGCTAACAAATTGATCGTATTTACACCCAAACGGTTATGATGGAGCCAGACAATCCATCGCTATTTATAACAAATTAATTTTTACGAAATGAAAATTTTTAATTCACCCAAAGTAGGGGGGGGCAAAACATTAATTGGAGAAAATATAAAAGAAATTTCAAAAAAATGGCTTAGGGGATTATTAATCATCCCCGGTGTTCCATTCCCCTTTTTACTGATGGCATTCCTGAGTTTTTATATCCTTTCCTGCAGCGATGCCGAACATGCGGATAGCAGTTTATCGCAATTTGCCAAACCAGAGAGTTGAGTGATGGGGCATGCGATATACCATATCAACAAGGATGTGATACCATGACCATTGACACTGTTATTACCATAGATACCTGTGATGTACCGGTCAGGTTCTTTAGAAAGATATGTACCACTCCATCGGGTGTATCTTTTACATTTGGCAATTTTGTCATCAATAACAACAGCCTTCAATTAGATGATACCACTTATTGTAACAACCTGGATACATGGTCTGCGCTGTGGGCCATGGGAAACAATGCTGCGGCCGAAGCTGCCTGGGATAATTTTAGAAAACAAGTTTCCATTGCAGTGGAAAACTTGGTAATCCTGGATTACATTTCAAAACATTCAGATAATTATGATTGTGAGAGTTCCATTGGTGTGGTCACAATTGCTTCTTCGTTTATAGATACTGAATGTAAGGCAATTTGTGGAGAACAGGAAGAAGGAGTGTGGAATCTCAGAGATGTTGTCTGTGGCAATGGATGTTGTGTTAGATTTACAGATTATTGTATGAGAGATGGGAAATTAGTTGTAAAGGCAACAAGAACTGAATCTGCACCCGGATGCGAGACGGTAAGCAATGACTGCAGAGGCACTCTAGGAAATTGTCGAAATTCTTGTGCAGGTTTATGATTAATATTTAACATCTTCGAGGGTGCCTGGTTCAGGTGTCCTCTTTCAAAAATAAAACCATGAAAAAATTTGTTTACACAATCTGCCTAGTTGTATTTTACAATTTACAAATAGTGGCACAATTGAATTTACCGGTAGAACCCTTTGAACAAGTACGTTGGAAAAACTTGAATCCAAAATGGCACGTTACAGAATATGATGAGGGTATGCTAAGTGATTCTTGCGATGGGTACAATTATTTTTTTAACTTGGATAATGACCCAAAAAGAGTATATATAGACAATAGTTATATATTTGCATATTATTTAAGAGGCAAAAGAACCAGTCCTTCCGGCCATTACATTGTTAAAAGAAATTTGGAAACTGGAGAAAAATTATGGAGTGTGAGGGAAGATCACACCATGACAGGATGGAGAACCAATATAACAAGAGCCTTGTTTTTGGATGAAAACTCAAATCTTATCCACATTGGCTTGGTCCCTGTAAGCACATATCCAAAGGGTCCTTCAGGTTACCAATTAGATCAAAAAACACAACTATCGAAAAAAATAATCGATACAAGAACAGGCCATACTATTTCATCTTTTTTTCCTGACAATACAGATTCAACTATTTCTATTATGCCTCAGGCGGTTTTTAAATATGGTCCCTACAATCATTTGTATAGAGAAGGGGAAAACTATCGATGTTTCTATCCGGTAAAATATTATGACAACAATGATTTTAAACTGGTATCTCAATTGGTAGATGGTGAAGGTAGGCGAGTTGGAAAAACAGATTCAATACCCTATTATGCGGGACAGCGATTTGTAAATTTCACCAGGATTAGTGAAGATACCTTCCTATACATTGAATCATTTAAGTTTTCAGATAGCATCGTGTTTAATTTTGTAGATAAAAATTTAAATACACTGAAACTACTCAGCGTAAAGGAGAATTTTCCCATTAACGATATGTTGCTCAATTCATACCAACGAAATAAGTTAATATTTACAAGTTTTGACACAAAAACGGATCCATTTGAGCCGCCCATTAGCCAAGTCATATACGACTTGGATGGAAATAGATTGTTAAATACAAAAGTAAATTTAGAATATTTGGAATTTTACCCCAAGCCCTTGATTTATGGCAAAACTAAAGAATTGTTTTTATTTACAAGATATGCAAAAAAACTGGGAGTTGGTGATTGGGATTTTTCTTTGAATATTTACAAACTTATGCAGGATACAATGACGCTGATATCTGCATTTAAGTTTGACGATAAAGATAGATTTGTTTTTGTCTCTTCAATTGATGAATTGCCCGATGGCGATATATTGATAGGTTTTGAGGAAGACAATATGATTTATAAAAATGGCAATTATCAACATGACGGCAACGCACGCGCTATGAGCACCATGCGGGTGAGTCCTGAAGCCTTGGGCTTGATTCCTGTATCTACCCACACAGCATTTTCAATTGACCAGCTCAATCTTTATCCCAACCCCAGCAGTGGATCCGTTCGCATCATATTTCCCAATGGCATCAATGAAGGTAAGCTGCATATTTACAATGCCTCAGGCACCTTGGTAATGAGCAGTGATTTTGACAAACATCTATCCAATTTCTTTGAATTTGAAGACTTGCCTTCAGGTATGTACATGATCAAAGCCATTGACAAAACAGGTAAGTCGGTGGTGGGCAAATGGGTGGTGGCTAGGTAGGTTGGCAAGACGCCCTTCGACAGGCTCAGGGCTCATATTGATATAAATACATCTCGCAACACGCGTGTCGCATTTTTATATGAGAAAGGAAATCAATGATTTCCGTGTTTGAACGATGGGGAGCTCCGCCGATCCACTTCTCTGAAATGGATTTCTCGTTGCTGCTCGCAGTTCTCCGAGAGAAAGGAAATCTATGATTTTCGTATTCGAACGATGGTGAGCCTTGTCGAACCACTTCGCCGCAATGGATTTCTCGTTGCTGCTCGCAGCGCTCGCAGTTCCTTCGCTAAATTAAACTGTCGTTTAATTTTTTCGACTGCGTCGAAATCGCTCAGTCACATGTCGCATAACGCATGTAGAAAAATACCGCTCAAAGGACAGCGGTTGCCGGAAAGCGGTCGACGGACAGCGGTTGCCGGTTGCTCCGTTGCCGGTCACATCGGTCATTCATTAATCATCGCCCAAATCTTGTCCTTGAGGGCATCCAGGCCATATCCGGAAACACCGGAAATAAAAAGATAGGGCATGGGCACATCAATTTCTTCCGACATTTGGTTGATCATAATTTCATCCAACATATCTGCTTTGGAGATGGCCAGTAGCATTTTTTTATCTAATAATTCGGGATTGTAGAGGCGCAGCTCGTTGATCAAAACCTGTACATCCTTATTGATGTCATCACTTTCCGCGGAAACCACAAAAAGGAGGACGGAGTTGCGCTCAATGTGCCTGAGAAATCGAATGCCGAGTCCTTTGCCGAGGTGGGCGTCTTCTATGATTCCCGGTAGATCGGCCATCACAAAAGATCGCATATCGCGGTACTTTACCAGTCCCAGTTGGGGCACCAGTGTGGTGAAGGCATAATTGGCAATTTCCGGCTTGGCTGCCGTAATGGAAGACAACAGCGTGGACTTGCCTGCGTTGGGGAAGCCCACCAAACCTACATCGGCCAGTAATTTGAGCTCCAGAATTTTCCATTCCATCTTTCCGGGTTCTCCGGGCTGCGCATATCGCGGTGTTTGATTGGTGGCGGATTTGAAATGTTCATTGCCCAGGCCTCCCCTACCACCCTGCACGAGGATGCGGGTTTCGCCATCTTTTTCAATTTCAAAATGGACTTCTCCGGTTTCAGCATCTTTGGCTACGGTGCCCAGCGGCACTTCCAGAATCATGTCTTCTCCACTGGCTCCGGTGCTTCTCGAAGAGCCTCCGCTACCCCCGTCTCCGGCAATAACGTGCTTCTTGAATTTCAATGGGAGTAAGGTCCACATCTGAGCATTGCCCCTGACCAGGATGTTGCCCCCACGACCTCCGTCGCCCCCGTCAGGGCCGCCTTTGGGTGTCATTTTGTCGCGGTGAAAATGCGCAGAACCGGCTCCTCCGTGTCCGCTACGGCAACAAATTTTTACGTAATCTATGAAGTTTTGCTCAGCCATATACGCGATTACAAATGACGATCAATCTCTGTACACAGGGCATGGAATATCTCTTCGATGCTGCCCATACCCTTGATGCTTACCGATTTTTCGTGTTGGTGGTAATATTCGTATACCGGTGTAGTTTGCGCCAGGTAAACAGAGATGCGCTTACGGATGACCATTTCATCTGCATCATCCGGCCTGCCGGAGGTTTTACCTCTTTCCAGCAGCCTGCCTACGATTTCTTCTTCTTCTACTTCCAGGGCTATCAGAGCCGTAATGGGTTGACCCAACTCATCCAAAAGCACATCCAACGCTTCTGATTGTGCAATGGTGCGGGGAAAGCCGTCGAAAATATACCCATTTACATCCGGATTGGCCAATACCTTATTTTTGAGCATGCCAATCGTTACACTGTCAGGTACCAATTGACCTTTGTCCATAAATGACTTGGCTTCCAGACCCAATGCGGTTTGGTTTTCGATTTCGGATCGGAATATATCTCCGGTAGAAATATGCAACAAGCCGTATTTTTCCACCAGCTTGGCTGCCTGGGTGCCCTTACCGGATCCCGGAGGACCAAATAAAATGAGATTCAACATGGTTGAAATTTTGTAATCCTTTATAAATGAAACGCAAAATAAATCAAAATATATCATTTGGCGGCTATAAAGCCGCTGATGAGGTCCCTTCCGAACAAATATCTTTTCTCCCAATACTCGCTGCCATTGACCACATCGGTGCGAATACCGGTGGAAGTAGAACTATGGATAAAGGTAAGCTGGCCGGTATCGCCCGAAACCACAATGCCCACATGGCTGATTCTTTCTTCATTGCCAAAAAATAGTAAGTCGCCGGCCTGCAACTGGGATCTGTCTTTTTCAACACCCAGCAATGCCAGCTCATGCGAAGGTCCGGAGATACTGAACCCGAATTTATTGTAGATGTAATTGGCAAATCCACTGCAATCAAAGCCCTGTTCCGGATTTTTGCCGGCGTACTTGTAAGGGGTGCCAAGGTACTGATAGGCTTCCTCTACCATGGCATTTCTCAAAGTGCCTGCAGACTTGATGTTGGTAGGTGCTTTCATTTTTTCAGGGCTAACAGTTTTCACTTTGACCACATCTTCTTGCTGACTGGGTTGAGGTCTGCCGTATCCGGGCCTGCGCGACCGGCTATACTTCTCTGACCTGTCCCCATATTGGTGGGCTGTACCACAAGATGTCATGGCCATAACCCCTAAAAGAAGTGCCAGCCCAATCTGTGTTTTTATGGAATTAATCATATTGAATTTTAACATAATACGTATTAATAATTATTTTAATATCAAAATTTGTACCAAATTGTTTCACGGGTACTTAAACTTTGAAATTTGTAGCGTTTTTTGTATTTTCGCACATCCAGTTACCTAACCAAAAATTCATTATGAATCCATCCAGTTCATTCGACAAAAGACACATTGGGCCAGGGGCTCAGGAATTAAAAGATATGCTCGCCACCATCGGTGTCAGCAGCCTTGAGCAGCTTATTGACGAGACGGTTCCTTCCGGTATTCGCAATCAAAAACCACTCAACATTCCGGCCGGTCTCAGTGAATACGAATATTTGCTAGAGTTAAAAACCATAGCATCCAAAAATAAACTTTTCAAATCCTACCTCGGACAGGGCTATTATGGCACCATTACGCCTTCTGTCATTGCCAGAAATGTGTTTCACAATCCGGGCTGGTACACACAATACACTCCCTATCAGGCTGAAATTGCCCAGGGAAGGTTGGAGTCACTGCTCAATTACCAGACCATGGTTTCTGACCTCACCGGACTTCCCATTGCCAATGCTTCACTATTAGACGAGGGCACGGCAGCAGCTGAGGCAATGGCCATGATGGAGGGCATCCACAACAAAAAAAGAAAAGGAAATCCTGCTAAAAAGTTTTTTGTTGACCAACAAGTGTTTGCGCAAACCCTGGATGTAGTGCATACCCGGGCCATACCGCTCGATATTGAAGTGGTAACCGGAGACTGGCGTACATACACACCGGGCGATGACTGTTTTGGTGTTTTGATTCAATATCCGGATGCAGTAGGTGAAATCAGTGACTACAAAAACTTTGTAGAACAATGCAAACAGAAAGAAATTTTAGTAGCGGTAGCCACGGATCTGATGGCTCTTTGTTTGCTGACACCACCGGGAGAATGGGGGGCAGATATTGCCATTGGCAATAGCCAGCGACTGGGCGTACCTATGGGTTTTGGTGGTCCACACGCTGCTTTTTTTGCCACTTCTGATGAATACAAGAGATTGATTCCCGGCAGAATCATTGGCATGTCCATCGATGTGCACGGAAACCCGGCACTGCGTATGGCATTGCAGACCAGAGAGCAACACATCAGAAGGGAAAAAGCCACTTCCAATATTTGTACGGCTCAGGCTTTATTGGCCAACATGGCAGCCATGTATGCGGTTTACCATGGTCAGGAAGGATTAAAAGAAATTGCCCAGGGCATTCATGACAAAACAGCTCAACTGGCAACGGCTTTAACGGCTATAGGCTTAAACAGGGTCAACCAGCACCACTTCGACACCCTTTCCATTTCACTTTCTGCTGATGAAGTGCAAAAATTGCGACAAACGGCAGAAAAACACGAGATCAATCTATTTTACGGCCATAATCGCGTATCCATTTCTCTCGATGAAACAGTTACAGCATCAGACCTGAAAGCTTTGATCGCTTGCTTTGAAAGTTTTACAGGCAAGACCGCCGGCAGTGACAAAGGAAGCTCAGGATTACCTTCACACCTCAGCAGAACTTCTGCCTTCTGTACACATCCGGTATTCTCCAGCTACAGGACAGAGACGGCCATGATGCGTTACATAAAAAGTTTGGAGAACAAAGATTTGTCGCTTACCCATTCCATGATTTCGCTGGGCTCATGCACCATGAAACTCAATGCCGCTACAGAAATGATGCCGGTATCCTGGCCTGAATTTGCCGATTTGCATCCTTTCATCCCTGCGGACCAAGCAGCCGGCTATCACCAGATTTTCGAAGAATTAGCTGCTTACCTCTGCGAATGCACAGGCTTCACCGCTTGTTCACTGCAACCCAATTCAGGAGCGCAGGGTGAATATGCAGGGTTACTTACCATTCGCGCATATCATTTGGACAGGGGAGAAGGACACCGTACTGCCGTATTGATTCCTTCTTCTGCTCACGGCACCAATCCTGCCAGTGCGGTAATGGCAGGCATGGAAGTGGTCGTAGTAGCTTGCGACGACAGTGGCAATATCGACATGGGCGATTTACATGCCAAAGCAGAACAACACAAAGATAAACTGGCAGGACTTATGGTCACCTATCCCAGCACCCATGGGGTATTTGAGACCACCATTATGGAAATTTGTGACCTGATCCACCAAAATGGGGGGTTGGTTTACATGGATGGTGCCAACATGAATGCCCAGGTGGGACTGACCAGTCCGGGCAGAATTGGTGCCGATGTTTGCCACCTCAACCTCCACAAAACCTTTGCCATCCCACACGGTGGTGGTGGACCGGGCATGGGGCCTATTTGTGTCAACGATAAGTTAGCTCCCTATCTGCCGGGTCACGTTTACAATACCACCGGAGGCAACAAAGCCATTCCGGCAGTATCATCAGCGGGATGGGGCAGCGCTTCTATCTTGTTGATATCATATGCTTATATACGAATGTTGGGCGGTCAGGGACTCACAGATGCCACGCGTTATGCCATACTCAATGCCAACTATATCAAAGCCAAATTAGAAGGGAAATACAGTGTATTGTACACCGGTGCCAATGGCCGGGCAGCGCACGAACTCATCCTCGACCTAAGACCCTTTAAAGCGGCTGATGTAAGTGCAGAAGATGTAGCAAAAAGATTGATGGACTACGGCTTCCATGCACCTACCCTTTCTTTCCCTGTGGCAGGCACCATCATGATTGAACCCACCGAAAGTGAAAACAAAGCAGAACTCGACAGATTCTGTGACGCCTTGTTGAGCATTCGCGAAGAAATCGATCAGGTAGCCAGAGGTGAAATGGAAGCCCACAACCATGTCTTGAGCAATGCACCCCACACAGCTGCTGTAGTGTGTTCAGATAACTGGCCTTATTCTTACTCAAGAGAAAAAGCTGCCTATCCTCTTCCTTACCTGAAAACCGGCTTCAAATTCTGGGCTTCGGTAGGTAGAGTAGACAATGCACACGGTGATAGAAATCTGATTTGCACCTGTAATCCGATTGAGGATTATATGAAATAGTTATTCTGTGCGCTACGCTTAGGTCAATGCTCAGTGCTTAGCACTTCGCGCAATACGCTTCGCTTAGTTCAATACGCGCTTCGCGCTTAGGGCAATGCTTAGTGCTCTTTAAGTAATAAATACAAGTCCCATAACGCGTGTCGCACAATGCGTGTCGCATTTCCCGTCTCGCGTGTCCCGTGTCCCGTCTCGCATAACGCAAGTCGCCCTTCGACAAACTCAGGGCTCTTTAAGGCATAAATAAAAGTCGCTTAACGCATGTCCCGTGTCGCGTCTCGTAATACGCAAGTCCTGTGTCGCAAGTAGCAAGTCCCTTGTCGTACAACGCATGTAGAAAAACCCCTGCTCAAAGGACAGCGGTCTACGGACAGTAGACAGCGGACAGCGGACAGCGGTTGCCGGATGCTCAGATACCTATACCCAGATACTACTTCACATCTGCCAACCTGGCAAATACCGGGAATGAAGCGGTGCCGTAGTGAGAATAGGGTTTTTTGGAAACAGGCTGTGATGCAGGATAGGTTTTGATGAAAGCAGCTACGACTTCTTTCATCTTATCATAGTCAATGTTTTTGGAATTGGGCTTTGGGTAAAATACAAAGTGTTCGATTTTGCCATTGGTGCCCCAGAAAATGTTGGCCCAGATTTTAACGCCTTTGAGATCGAAACCGTGGTGGTCGGCGTAAACTTCGAGGTCTTGCAAGATGGAAGTCCATTCTTCGAAGGCTTTGTCCATGTTGTTTTGACATACATCCAGCAAGGGCTCACTGTAACGGCTGATCATTTTGTCGTATTCACGCTGGTGGTCACCAATAAAACATACTTGAGGAAAATTGCCTTCTGATGAGGTTTGTGCGCTCAATACACCATTGTAGAGACACAAAGTGATGATCATCAAGATCAACAACAATCTAAGGGTATTCTCAGGACTTCGTCTCATCAGTGGTTGTGATATAGTGCAAAAGTAAAGTATTTTACAATTCCATGCAAGTAAATTTGGCCAAAATGAAATATTATTGGGAATTTTCAAAAATTACTTAAATGAAATAAGCCTTGTGGCGGCCTTGACCACAATTTAACTTGCAAGGTCTGTGCCAAAGTCTTTTTTGCCCTGATACAGGGTATTTTGGCTTATCTTTGCACTTCAAGTCAAGTAGGATATGAAGTGCAGCTTAAACGGATTAAAGAAATACATTGAACTCACCGAAAACGCAGACCAGGTAGCCCAAATGCTTACGGCCATAGGTCTGGAAGTGGAAGGACAGGAGACCATTCAAAATATTAAGGGAGGTTTAAAGGGAGTGGTTACCGGTCAGGTACTTACTTGCGCAAAACACCCCGATGCCGATAAACTTTCCATCACAACTGTTGATATAGGGCAAGGCGAAGCGCAACAGATAGTCTGCGGAGCGCCCAATGTAGCTGCCGGTCAAAAGGTTTTGGTAGCCACGGTGGGAACAACGCTTTATCCATCGGGTGGCGAGCCGTTGACCATCAAAAAGGCAAAAATCAGGGGGGTTGAATCCAATGGTATGATCTGCGCAGCTGATGAGTTGGGTCTGGGAGACGATCATTCCGGCATAATGGTGCTGCCGGCCGATACTGCTGTGGGTTTGCCTGCATCCACCTTGTATGAAATATATGAAGATACACTATACGAAATTGCCCTTACGCCCAATCGATCCGATGCTACCTGCCACTTGGGCGTAGCGCGCGACCTTTACGCATACATCAGGGCCAATGTAGACAACTCAAGAACTTTCAACGAACCGGGCACCTCAGGCTTTAATGTGGAAAACCATACCCTGGAAATAAAAGTGGAGGTAAATAAACCGGAACTGTGCCCGAGGTACAGCGGTCTCACCATTTCAGGAATCAAAGTAGGCCCCTCTCCGGCCTGGCTGCAGAACCATTTGCTTGTATTGGGGGTAAAACCCATCAACAATGTAGTCGATGCTACCAATTACATTTTACATGATTTGGGTCAACCATTGCACGCTTTTGATGCAGATAAAATAGGGGGATCTGCCATTGTGGTAGATACTTTAGCCCCGGGCACTCCTTTTCTGGCACTGGATGGAAGAGAAATTTCGCTGAAAGGTGAAGAATTGATGATTTGTGATGCTTCCGGCAAAGGCATGTGCATCGGAGGTGTATACGGGGGAAAGGATTCAGGGGTGAGTGAACATACCCACGCCATCTTCCTGGAATCTGCCCATTTTGCAGCAGGAAACATCAGAAGGACTTCCATGTCGCACAACTTGCGGACAGATGCCGCCAAGGTATTTGAGAAAGGCAGTGATCCCAACCTTACCGTTTTTGCCCTTAAAAGAGCCGCAGCTTTGATAGTTGAACTCACCGGAGGTTATGTAAGTTCTGATGTCACAGATATATATCCCAAAGAAATCAAGCCCGTCGAGGTGCATGTCAGATACCAAAATATAACCAATCTCTTGGGTGCTGAAATTCCAAGGGATATCATCCATGATATCCTGTCGGGCATGGGCATGCAGATCCTGCCGGTGGATGATCACGGCTTTAAAGCGCTGGTACCTACTTCCAAGGCGGATGTGCTCAGAGAAGTGGACATTATAGAAGAGATCTTTCGCATTTATGGATTTAATAAAGTGGAAATTCCGGCCAGGGTCACTTCTACCTTGTCCTATGCCCCACAACCCAACAAATTTGTAATCCTCAACCAATTGGCTGATTACCTGGCAGCTCTCGGTTTTAACGAAATGATGGGTCTATCTCTCATTGACTCAAGACTGTGTCAGGATGCATTGGGCTTGTCTGAAAATGATTTGGTGCTGGTCAACAACACCTCCAATGCAGGTCTGGATGCCATGCGGCCATCGTTGCTCTTGAGTGGTCTGCTTTCTGTGGCCTACAACCTCAATCGCCAGGCCGAGGGACTCAGACTTTTTGAACTGGGCAAATCTTACTTGAAAAAGGGAGAAGATTTTGCAGAACAGGAACAGCTTTCTTTACTGGTTTCAGGAACCCATGAAGGGGGACATTGGAACCAACCTGCCGCCCAGCAGGTACATTACCATCACTTAAAGCAGGTGGTAGGAGATGTATTGAGGAAAAGAGGTTTGAAAAACGTGAAATGGAAAGAGATAACTGCAGACCCATTATTTGCCTATGGTCTCGAAATCCATAGTGGCAATGAAGTCATCGGTAAAATGGGAGAATTGAGTCAGCCGGTTTTGAAAAAACTGGGTATAAAAAGTTCTGTTTTTGGCGCCTCGCTCGATGCCATGGCCCTGGTAAATGCCGGCGTCGGTAAAAAGCAATTTGTATCTGAAATTTCCCGCTTCCCTTCTGTAAGGAGAGACCTGGCCATCGTCATCGATAAAAAGACCAATTACCAGCATATCCAGGAAGCCGTTTTATCCAAAAAACATCCCTACCTGGTAGATATGGATCTATTTGATGTTTATGCCAATGAAGAGGTGCTGGGTCAGGGGAAAAAATCATATGCGCTGTCCTTTATTTTTGAAAATAAAGACAAAACATTGACAGACAGTGAAATAGATGGATCCATGAAAAGCATTATGGAACTTTGTCAAAAGCAATTGGGTGCACATGTAAGGAGTTGATGGTACTGTTCCGTGATCGTTCAGACCGAGAGCGTTATACATATTTTTTATAAGTATATCATTAATTGTCACGGTTTTGTAAAAATTATCTATTTTTGAAGGATGAAAATACAAGCGGAATATTTGAACAAAATCAATGATCAAATCATTACGCTGGTAGAGAAATATAATTTTATCAATAACGAAAATTTAGAATTAAAAAAGGAAATTGGCCGATTAACGGCTGAGTTGGATGAATTAAAATGTTCGCAGCGGTCAGATCTCCCATCCAAATTGGACAGGAATGAAGACACCAAACAAACCATAGATCAGTGTATAGACAAGATTGATGCATGTCTTACACTGGTAAGGGAACTACAAAATGAGCCCAGATAAGCAAATATCAATAACGATAGGGGGGAAATCTTATCCTATGATCATCAAGGAAGAAGAAGAAACCCTGATCAGAAAAGCAGAAAAAGAGATACAAACATCGATTCTCGATTTTCAGAAAGCTTATGCTGGATTATCCATACAAGATGGTATGGCCATGGCGCTGATAACAAAAGGAGTAGAACTCCTAAGGAAAGACGAAGAACTGGAGCTTGTTAACCAACATCTCCTGCAATGGTCGGAAATCCTGCCTTAATACCAATCCAACTTCCCACAAGTTTGCCACCTTTTTTTGTTCTGCATGGTTTAACCTTTAACTAATAGTAATATGGAGAACATCATAGCACTGATTGGCGGCCTTGTCCTGGGGGGACTGGGTGGTTATTTCTCGGTGCGAAACATTTTTAAAAAACAAATCAGCGAAGCCAACGCCAAAAGTGACATCACTTTAAAGGAAGCCGAGCTGACCGCCAAAAGAAAGATCGACGAAGCCGAAATCCAGGCTGAAAAAATCGTATCTAAAGCACAGCAGACGAATGAAAACATTAAGCAGCAAAAAATCCAGGAGGCCCGCGATAAATTTAACCAGCTAAAATCTGAATTTGAGTCTTATAAGGCAGAGCAGAAAGTGGCCATGAAAGACAGGGAAATGCAGGTTTTAACCCAGGAAAAGGACCTGAAATCAAAGCTCGATGAAATTGCTGCCAAAAATGAACAGATTGAACAAAGAGAATCGGAAGTTAAAGCCATTCGGGAGAATCTGGAGGTACAGCTCAAAGTGGTAGCCAAAAAGAAAGAAGAGCTGGAAGCTTCGATTGAAAAGAAGATCAAAGAGCTTGAAAACATTGCTAAACTCAGCCAGACGGAGGCCAAAGACCAATTGCTGGAAACCATCAAATCCAAAGCGCAGGCAGAGGCACTTTCCATCGAGAGGGAGGCCGTTTCCAACGCCAAATTAAACGCCAACAAGGAAGCCAAAAAGATTGTGATCCAAACCATTCAAAGGATGGCGGCTGAATACACCATCGAAAATACGGTTTCGGTTTTCAACATCGATTCAGACGATATCAAAGGCCAGATCATTGGTCGGGAGGGTAGAAATATCCGTGCTTTGGAAGCAGCTACCGGTGCGGAAATTGTGGTGGATGATACACCGGAATCCATTGTTATCTCCAGTTTCGACCCCATCAAACGCGAAGTTTGCAGGTTGGCTTTAAAAAGATTGGTGGCAGACGGCAGGATCCATCCGGCCAAAATCGAAGAAGTAGTAGCCAAAGTTAAAAAGCAGTTGGATGAGCAGATCATCGAAATCGGAGAGCGCACCATCATCGATCTCGACATCCATGGCTTGAATCCTTACCTGATTAAAATGGTGGGAAGAATGAGATTCAGGTCATCCTATGGCCAAAACCTATTGAAGCACTCCATCGAAACCGCCAACTTGTGTGCCACCATGGCCTCAGAACTGGGACTTAGCAGCAAACAGGTGAAAATGGCCAAAAGAGCCGGCTTATTACACGATATTGGAAAGGTAACAGAAGAAGAATCAGAACTGTCACACGCATTACTGGGTATGCAGCTCTGTGAAAAATATGGAGAACACGCCGTTATTCAGAATGCCGTAGGTGCTCACCACGATGAGATCGAGATGAACAACATCCTTTCTCCGATCATTCAGGCTTGTGATGCCATCTCAGGAGCAAGGCCGGGAGCCCGTAGAGAAATCCTGGAATCTTACCTCAAACGCATCGGAGAACTGGAAGAATTGGCCATGTCTTACGACGGTGTTCAGAAGGCTTTTGCCATGCAGGCAGGTAGAGAGTTGAGGGTAATTGTTGAATCCGAAAAAGTATCCGACGACTTTGCTGACGAACTGGCATTTATCATTTCGCAGAAAATTCAAAACGAGATGCAGTATCCGGGTCAGGTAAAAGTGACCGTAATTCGGGAGAAAAGAGCAACTGCTTTTGCCAGGTAAAATCTATATTAAACAGAAATAATGTAAGGGGGTGCATAACCCCCTTTTTTATTTTATTCCATACACAATAATTTTATGTAATAATAGTTTTAATAGCGAATCAAACCAATGGTATGCATTAAACTTTTTACATGAAACAAGATTACAAACAAGCTAAATTTCTCCGGTTCTATTACGGTGAATGCGATATTTTAGATCGCCTGGAAATCGAAAACGAACTGGAAACCAATGTCAGGGCAAATCATCAATACGCCACTTTCTACGCCGGTTTGCTCGACAATTTAAAGACCCTGAGTCCCAAACAATCGTCCATCGACAAGATCCTCGCCTACGCCAGATCATAGGTTTTTTAGGAGCATAGATGCTCAAAACATGGTTTTGTAGTACATTTATCCGACAATCAAAGAGCCATGTTTCCGCTGATCTATTTGATGGCAGGACTTCTTGTCCTGATTTTCCTTACGTTAAAGAAGGTCAATCCTTTTTTGGCCTTATTATTAGCATCTGTCATTACCGGTTTATTGGGCGGATTAAATGCGGTTGATTGCCTGAATGCTATCGAAAAGGGTGTGGGTCAGACCTTAGGCAGCACCTTGCTCATACTTACACTGGGGGGCGCTTACGGCAGTATTTTGGAAAAAAGCGGGGCAGTTCAACAACTTACGCACGGGTTACTGCAATATTGGGGCATTTCCAAAATTCAATGGGCCATCATGGCTATTTCTTTTCTGATTGGCTTGCCCTTATTTTACAATGCAGCATTTATTTTGTTGTTCCCTTTGGTTTCAGGATTGATCATCAGTACAGGATTACCGGTGCGGTATCTGGCCTTGCCGATGGTAGCTTCCTTGTCCATCACCCATGCACTTACACCTCCCCATCCGGCTCCAACCGCTTTGGCAGGCATGCTCAATGCCAGCATTCCCCAGACCCTCTTATGGGGCTTATGCATCGCATTTCCGACGGCTGTGATCGGAGGTCCACTACTATCCAGGTTTTATAAATGGGAAAGCAAGGCTCAAAATGTATTGGAACCTGCAACAAAGCCGGATGGACCGGGCAGTGGCTTATCGTTATTTATGGCCTTGTTGCCTATAATATTGATTACCGGCGGAAACGCAGTGGATGCCATCGGGCATGAATCACTGAGGTATGCCTTTGAACTTATATCCATGCCGGTAATGGCTTTGCTGGTTTCTCTTCTTTTTGCAGCCTGGAACCTGGGTTTAAAAAGAGGTAGTACCATGCAGGAAGTCATGCAATGGATGGTAAAAGGCATGGACAGTATTTTCCCCATATTACTCATCGTAGCAGCAGGGGGCGCATTTAAAGAAATATTGATGGCGGTTGGGGTGGCTGATAAGCTTGCAGGTATGGCTGCCATGTGGCAAATCCATCCCTTGTTGTTTGCCTGGATATTGGCAGCTTCCATACGAGTGGCCATTGGCAGTGCAACCGTAGCAGCCCTGACGGCAGCCGGCCTGGTAGCACCTTCCATGGTAAACGGAGCGGTGAGTCCCGAGTTAATGGTATTGGCCATTGGCAGCGGCAGTATCTTTTTTTCACACCTCAACGATGCCGGATTCTGGATGTTTAAAGAATTTTTTCAGCTCAGCGTCAAAGAGACTTTCTTATCATGGACATTGATGGAAAGCTGTATTTCATTGATAGGCTTGGCTGGTGTGTGGATCATTTATATGTTTGTAGGATGAAAAACGAAAATCTTTTTCAGCAGGCATTATTCGTTCTAAGGAAGGCTACCATAGAACAAGGCATTTTAGCCTTGGTGGAAGACCAGGAAAACTATAAAAGGGTTTGGTCGAGAGATGCTTCCATTGCCGGTATTGCAGGTCTGATGGCGGGTGATGAAGTAATCATCAAAGGTCTCCGCGCCAGTATGCTTACCCTGGCTGATGCACAGGCTGAAACAGGTGCCATACCCTCCAATGTCAACCCCGACACGCGGAAAGCCAGTTATGGCAGTCTGGCCGGCAGGGTAGATGCTACAACGTGGTGGCTCATCGCCAGCGCAATTTATAGCAGACATACACAGGATGAAACATTCTTAGAAAAAATTAAACCGCATGTTGTCAAAGCTTTTGCCGTATTAAGGGCATGGGAGTTCAACGAACGCCATTTGTTGTACACTCCCTTGAGTGGCAATTGGGCAGATGAATATCCCTTGCACGGCTACCTTTTGTATGACAATTGCCTCCGCTTGTGGGCTTTGAAGTCGTGGAATATATTAATGCCAAACGAAGCATTTGAAAGCAAAATATCAGAGGTTGAAAAAGCAATCGTTGTGAATTTTTGGGCAACGAAAGATAGCACAGAACTCTATCACCCTAAATTACAAACGAAAGAAGACCCCGATTTTTGGTTGGCCGGATTTCATCCCGGAGGCCCATACACCGGTATTTTTGATGCCGCCGGCAATGCCTTTGCCTGCCTTTTGGGATTGGGAGATGAAAGCCAAAACAGCAAATTATATTACTACTTAAATGGTGTTGCTGATAACATGGGTAATTACCTCATTCCGGCTTTTTGGCCTGCCATTCAAGAAGGGGATCCCTTGTGGAGAGACATTGCCAACAACTTTGCCTATCATTTTAAAAATAAAGCACACCATTTTCACAACGGTGGCTCGTGGCCGGTAATGGCAGGTTGGTTGATTTTGGCACTAAAGCTGAGTGGCATCAATCAAAATTTTGACGTTTGGCAAGCAGCGTGTGAACCTTATTTGCAAGATGACGCATATCCTTTTCCGGAATACATCAATACCAAGGATTTTAAAGCCGGAGGCAAGTGCAATCTCAGTTTTAGTGCTGCCGGATATATATTGATGTCAATGGAAACTTCTGAAAAAACAAAAGAAAAATTGTGCTTGATATGATTGGAGACAAGATAACCTTAAGTGCAAAATACCTGGAACCGGCCAACCACATTTTGGATCTCATTCCCATGGAAAATGGGTTCACCATTTGTGTGGCAGGAGAGTCGGGATCCGGAAAGTCCACCCTGGCTATGGCGCTCCAACAAGTGATGGAAGAGAGGGGTTTGAAATCTATGGTTTTGCACATGGATGACTACTTTATTTTACCCCCTGCAACCAATCATGCTGAAAGGGAAAAAGATATAAACTGGGTAGGACCCGGAGAAGTAAAACTCGAATTGTTGCAAGAGCACATACAACAGTTTAAGATGGGTGAAAAGGTGATTCATAAACCTTTGGTTAATTACAGCGAAAACAGCATTGGTTCAGAGGACCTTGACTTAACGGAAGTGCAAGTATTAATTGTGGAAGGTACCTACACATCCTTGCTGGAAACTGATTTACGCATCTTCATTAACAGAACTTATCTCGATACATTTGAAGACAGGGTGAAAAGAGCCCGGGATCCCATCACCCCATTTGTAGAAAGTGTTTTAGCTATTGAACATGGAATTATTTCCGGTCAAGCCGGTCAAGCCGATATTATAATTGACAAAACTTTCGAAATAATGTTTCGAAATCGTGCCGATAGTTAAACGCCATAAGAATATTAAATCAAAAAAACATAAAATGCAGAATTATATTTTGATTTAAAGATATTTTTTGGTTTTTTGGATTAATTTTACTTATCTTTACCACTTCTTTAGGCAAGCGGCTCCTGTTTGCAATTTCACAAATTATTTAAATCTTGTTCCGTATGAGACAAAATGTACTTTTGTTTTTGTTTATGGCATTGATATCTTTCAGTGCAAACGCTCAGTATACTGTTCAGGGCGTTGTGTTTGAAGATGAAAACGCCAATGGAATCTTCGACCTGAGTGAAGCCGGAGTTGTTGGAGTCGCAGTTACACTTATCAACGATGGCACGGGTATGCCGGCACTGGCACCGATCAACACAGGATTGGGAGGCGCTTTTTCATTTACCAACAATGTTCCTATGGGTACTTATCATATCCGGTTTAACTACAACTCGGTAAACCCCGGTTATGTAGTTACAACTCAGGATGTGACAGGTGCCAATACACAGGCTACTGACGTTGACGACGATAGTGATGCAGATATTGCTGCACCGCACGCCACCCATGTTTTTACGGTGGATGCAGGCACACCCATTGAAGATAAAATTGGCATGGGTATTTTTCTGCCTGGCGATATCAACGGAGAAGTTTGGGAGGATTTAAACGGTGATGGTTTGGATGGAGGTGAACCCAACACACCGGTAAACGTGAATGTATCTTTGTTGGATGCTGCCACCCTTTCCTTGGTGGCTAATGATGCCAGCGGCAACCCGCTAACGAATCCGGTTTCTACCAACAGCACCTATAGCTTTAACAATATAGCTCCGGGAGATTACATTGTTGAATTTTCTGAACCGGGTGGACCTTATCCGGGAGGACTTCATTTGACCAAAGTGGATGAAGCAGGTACGCCTGGTTCTCAGGTTGGAGACGCAAACAACGATAGTGATGCTGATCCCAATTCTGGTCAAACGTTTCAAATAACATTGGTATCAGACCAAATTGTTGGAGGTATTGATGCCGGTTATTGGGTACCCGGGCAAGTAGGTGATTTTGTGTGGGAAGATATCAATGGTAACGGCATACAAGATGGAGGAGAGCCCGGATTGGGAGGAATTCAGGTTGAACTCCTATTTTCAACGGGGGGCGCAGCTCTTGACGCCAACGGTAACCCCTATCCACCACAAGTAACCGGAGGTGCCGGAGATTATATTTTTGATGAAATTCCTCCAGGCAACTACAAGGTAGCCTTTGAAGTAAATCCGGGAGGTATTTATTATTTTACTAAAAAAGATGCCGGTGGTGACAATGTAGACAGCGATGCTGATTTAGCTACCGGAGAAACACCCTCTTTTGTTATTCAATCGGGAGATCCTGAAGATCTTGACATTGATGCCGGTTACTACCAAAAATGTACCATCGGTGATTTCACCTGGCACGATTTAAACGGCAACGGTATCCAGGATGGAGGTGAACCGGACATAGATGTGGATATAGAAATCACAGATATTTTAACAGGAAACAATCCGCTATTTGAAGTAGATGGAACTACTCCCTATAATGGAAATATCACTTCATCCGGAGGAAACTATTTGTTCGACAACCTTCCGCCGGGTACTTATAAACTGACCTTTACCGCACCCACTGATTATTTTATTACCCTGCAGGGTGTTGGGGGTTCTGCAGTAGATTCGGATCCCGACAGGACCACAGGTATGACAGTAAACCTTACCTGTAATTCAGGGGATGAACTGGATGAAATTGATGCAGGATTCTTCACCAAATGCGTAATCTCGGACTTTACCTGGGAAGATCTCGATGGGGATGGCGCCCAAGGGGGTGAGCCGGGTCTCGGTGGCGTGCAAATTGAGATTATAGATGTTCTAACGGGTCTTCCTCCCACAATTAAAGCAGACGGAACACCTTACACCGGAGCCAACATCAACAGCACCGGAGGTGGAAATTACATATTCGACGATCTTCCTCCGGGAGAATACCAACTTACTTTCACAGCTCCGGGTGGTTTCTTCCTCACTGAACCGGATGCGACTTCAGACGACAAAGACTCTGATGCGGATGTTGCCACAGGTATGACCATCAACATCACTTGTAACTCAGATGATATCATCGAGGACGTTGATGCGGGCTTCTTTGAAGCTGGCAGAATTGCAGGTGTAGCCTGGCACGATTCCAATGGTGATGGTGTTTTTGATGGATCTGAGCCATTGCTTGATGGCGTTACCTTCACTTTGATCAATACAGCAGGGCCTACTTTGGATGTATTCGGAGCAGCAGTAGCACCTCAGGTGACGGCGGGTGGTAACTATACCTTTATAGATCTCAGACCGGGGGTTTACACTATGACTTCTAACTTTCCCGGTTGGATTCCAACTTTAGAGTTGGCTACCGGAGGAACAGACGATAGTGAATTTGATGCAGGGGGTAACCTCGTAAATGACATTCAACTTTTATCGGCTGATATAAAAACAAATATCAATGCCGGCTACTATAAACTGATTACAGTAGGGGGATCCATCTGGGGTGAAGACGACGGAGGTAATGCTATACTTGATCCCGGAGAAACAGGTGGATTCAATGTGGTGGTAGAGTTGTATGATGCTAGTGGAACCCTGGTCGCTACAACGCTGGGTGATGCCAATGGAAATTACCAATTTACGGATGTAGTGCCTGGTGATTATAAAATTGTCATTGCTTCTTCCAACTTTATTTCCGGCGGACCTCTTTATGGTCTTGAATCTTGCGACGGGCAAGGCGGAGATGACGACATAGACAATGATGACAATGGGGATCCGGGAGCTTTGGGTGTTGAATCTGTTAACATTCAATTGTATTGCGGCTTAGAGCCCGGTGCCATGGGGGTTGAAAACTTTACCATCGACTTTTGTTTCAAATCAGATTGTGATGTTGAAAATCCATTGGCCGCGCCTTTGTGTGAAGATGCTGATACGATTTGTGACCTGGCTCTATTGGAAATTTTCTGTAGCCGTATGCCAACTGCTATTTCTGTGGGTAGTGTTCCCAATCCTTTGTGTGAAGGGCAGGGTGCACCGCACAACATGTCGTGGTTTGGCTTTGTTGCAGGTAGTGGAAATTATACAATGGTTGTAGAGCCATTTGCTTGTGCCGGTGGCCAGAATGGAGCTCAGTTAGGCGTTTATGAAGATTGCACCTTTACCACTTCGGTCTATTGTCAGGCAATGCCCTGTGTCACGGGGCCGCAATTTATACCGGGGTCCTTGTTTACCCCGGGGCAGGTCTATTTCTTCTGGATGGACGGCTGTTCGGCCAGTGTTTGTAGTTACGACATTGAAATCCAGGGAGAATTTATACAATATCAAATCCCAGAGATTGTTGACATAGAATGTTCGTCACCTTTTGGAAGATGCGATACCATTTGTCCAAACAACACCATAACATTTGATGCAAGGGATGGCTACGATGATCTTACCGCTAAGTTTGACTGGAAGATCACAGCTCCGGACAACACTGAATTGTTATTTACCACAACAGATCGCTTTCTTACCTATACATTTACTGAATTGGGGGATTACATTGTAGAATTGACCAACATCGATGTAAAATGTTCTCTTCCTATCCCACCTTATCAAATTACTGTTACCGTAGCCAACCCGGCAGATGAGGACTTTGGAGTATGGCCGGTTTGTGAAAACTTATTGGATATAGGATGGTTGGGTCCGAATGTAATCTGGGATACCAACATCAGTGACCCCAACGGCGATGGCTTGAGCGGCTGGCAGGCAGGTGATATCAATAAGCCGGGTACCATTACGAGAGATGTAGTAACTTCTACTGGTTGTGAATTCAAGCAAACAGTAGAAGTGGTAAAACTTTTAAATTCAATACCTTTTGATTTGGACACCTTTTTGTGTCCCGGAGAATTTGTGGAAGTAGGCCCTGTTACCTACAATCTGGAAGTGTGGCCACCGGAACAAGTTTTCTTAACCAACGCTGTTGGTTGTGATAGCTTGGTAAATGTGGCAGTTTTGTTTTTGGGTATTGATGGCCAGGTTGTAGATGTGGGTTGTGTTACCGGTGGATACCAAATCCAGTTCAACCAGGGACCCAATCCGTTTATCCCGGGAGCATTCAACAACTTTTTCTTTGAATACGAATACATCTGGAAAGACGAAAACGGCAATATAATTGATGATGGGGACCCTGATTTTGATCCAAGAACCTTGTTGGTTCCTGCCTCAGGCACCTACACACTGACAGTTGTGCAACATTTCGAAAACTCTACTTGTATGATTGATATGGCTCCCCTTACGGTTGACCTATCAGGTTTAGTACCTCAACAAGTCACTCAGGCTACACCTTGGGGCACCTTGTTGTGTGAAGACAATGCAACGTTTACCTATACCATGCAAACCAATATACCAAGTCAGGATATCATTAAATACATCTGGACTTATCCCAATGGCACAACCATCATTGGTCCAAAAGATACTGCCAATATTACCATAAACTGGGCGGGTACCATGGGTGGTAAAATTTGCGCTTCGATTCAAACAATTTGCGGCATCAGTCCGCCATTGTGCGATACAGTTGACATCGTGCCTATTCCGGTGGCAACACTTCCGGCATTGCCAAAAATATGCGTGGATAGTATTACTTCGGTTACGGCTACAGGTACCTCACTTCCGGGTTATCAGTACAACTGGGATTTCAATGGAGGAACTCTGGTAACCAACCCTGCTGTTGGCGCCGGTCCTCATTTGGTTTCATGGGGTGATCCCGGTATCAAAGATGTAGATTTGACCATTGGAGTTCAGGCTTGTATTTCCAATCTGGCTACAACCCAGGTGGAAGTTGTTGCTCCTGTACCTGCACCTATTATCGATTGTTCAGGTTCATTGGGACAAATTCAGTTTACCTGGCCTACTCCGGCAGGATCGACAGGCTTTAACGTACAGGTTGTTAATGGACCTTCCGGTGTGCTCAATGGAAATACATATACTGTTACAGTTCCTGCAAATCAAATCGTACAGGTTGACATAATACTTACAACTACTACCAACAGTCCATGCGGAAGTTTGGTGTCTGCAAGTGGTTGTTCTTCTCAGGATTGTATTCCACCGAATGTTGAAATAGAGCCGGTTGCAGATATTTGTCTAACAGCTACTACACAGCCAATTACATTGGCAACCATGATCAATGGCACTACCGGGGGTACAAGTGTATTCTCAGGTCCGGGTATTACAGACCCTGCCAATGGAGTATTTGATCCTAAGCAGGCGAATTTAGGAGCCAATACCATCACGCTTCAATACACGGATCCCAACAATTGTAGGGATAATGCAACCCAAATCATCAATGTTTACGAAACACCAACAGCTGATTTCATAACCGATAAGGCAGTTATTTGTCAGGATAGCTCTGTGAAAGTACAATACAATGGATCCATTACCTCAGGTGGAAGTTACAACTGGACTTTCGGCAATGATGTAGTGACTCCGGGTAACGGAACCGGTCCTTTTAATATTAAATGGACCAATCCGGGTAATAAGACCATCAACCTTACAGCTACTAAAAATGGTTGTGTTTCTCAACCATACAAGTTGGATGTTCAGGTTGATCCCCGTGTACCACCGGTATCTATTGAGTGTATTGACCAGAAGGCTACGGAGATTACCGTAGGTTGGAACAGCATAGCCAACATCGATGACTATACGTTGTTAATTAACGGCACTCCTATTCCAAACACTACCAATCTTACTTATAATCTTACAGGGCTTACACCCAATGATAAAGTCTTCTTTGAACTCAGGGCCAACAGCAGCAATGCATGTCCCGGAACCGTAGATACCATTACCTGTACAGCCGAGCTTTGTCCACCTATTATCATTGATTTCAGTGTAGGTGACACTACAATCTGTCTCAACAGCGATGCCAAACCCTTCCAAATAGATGCATTGATTTCCGGAGGTTTGGGAACCGGTACCGGAGTAAAAACATGGAGCGGTCGAGGTATTGATGCAGATGGTTTGTTTGACCCTGTTGCGGCAGGTCCAAGCACCGGACAAGGCCATAAGATTACCCTCACATTTGTAGAAGGTACTTGTGATGAAGCAGCGAGCTTAAATATTAAGGTCTTGGCTCAGCCAAAATCAACCTTTACGGCGCCTGATACAATTTGTGTATTGGATGATTTGAACATTACCTATTCAGGTACACCGGGTCAACCTTTGAACTGGCAGACTCCTCCGGGGGTAACCATCACCCAACAAAGTGCCACGAGGTATACTACCAGGTTTGCCAGTGAAGGTGTCTATACCCTGGGTTTGGTGGTAGGGAATGCTATTTGTTTATCTGAGAAGTCAGAGCAAATTGTGAAAGTGGATCCAGAACTGGATTTGGTGGATATTTCATGTACTTCTACATTGAGTTCTGTCCAATTTACCTGGACAGACATCGATTGTGCAAGTCAATACCAGGTTGTAGCCAACGGAGTCAACATAGGGACTCAAAGCAACCTCACTTACCTCGCCTCAGGTTTGGCTGAAGGACAAAAGATACTTTTGGAAATCACACCTGTTTCAGATTGTGCTTGTCCGGCCACCAAGGTGACCAAGGAGTGTGAAGCCAGAGCTTGTCCTCCGGTAGTACTTGCATTGAGCAGTCCTCAGGATAAATTCTGTGTAGGAGATGTTACCAGTCCGTTCCAAATGGTAGCCCAGGTTACCGGATCGGGAGGCACAGGCAGTGGCACCTGGTCAGGTACGGGTGTGAATGCACAAGGATCTTTCAATCCTCAAGGCTTAGCAGCGGGCGTTTATACACTCAAGTATAAGTTTACCGAAGAGGGATGTGATTTTGAAGAAACTATGGACATAACCATTTATGGAAACCCAGCGGTTAGTGTAACTACTACCAGTCCGGATTGTTACCTTGAAAACTTTGGTTCTGCCAATCAGGTAACAACAGGGGGTGATGGTACTTATACTTATCGTTTGGATGGCAATGCCATTCAGCTGAGTGATTTGGATCAGATAGCTCCGGGTAGTCACATTTTGGTGGTGAATGATGGAAAAGGATGTGATGCATCCGCCAACTTTACCATTGGTTCTGCCAATCAGCCTACAATCCAGGTATCAGGTCAGCCGGAAATCATCAAGGGACAAACCACTTCTCTTTCTGTGAGCAATGGGCCCATTGTTGGTCAGATTGATTCTATCGTTTGGACAAACCAGGCAGGAGAAGTGCTGTGTTCAGCTCCAACCTGCAAAGTAATCAATGTCACACCAGATGAAAGTGATACCTACTGTGCAAGAATTTATTACAATGGAGGTTGTTATATCGAAGACTGCTTCTCTTTGATCGTAAGACCATTAATTGAAATAATTCTTCCCAACATCATCAGAACAGATGGAGGTAGTAACTCAAATTTCTTCATACAGAGTTATGCCAACATTGATAAGGTGAGGTCTTTGAAGATCTTCGACAGATGGGGCAACCTGGTTTATAGCAGAAGTGAGTACAAGCCAGCTCCGGGAGATACGGGATGGGATGGCAAAATTAATGGCACAGATGTTGTACCTGGCGTTTATGCCTATACCATAGATGTGCTGCTTAATGACGGTAAGGACTTAAAGATTAACGGTGATGTAACCGTAGTAAAATAGAAAACTTATAAGCTCTTGATGGGCCGGAGGAGCAATTCTCCGGCCTTTTTCATTTCTGCACATTCCAAAACCTTATCTTTGCATCCTATGGTTGGGATGAAATTAGTATTTTCGATAGCATGGCGATATTTGGTAGGTAAAAAAAGTACCCAGGCCATCCATTTGATTACTTTCATTTCCATGCTGGGCCTTACTGTGGGTACTGCAGCTTTGTTGCTCATTCTTTCTGTCTTTAATGGTTTTGAGGAACTGATTTCAAAATTGGTTAATTCTTACAATCCGGACTTGAAAGTGGTGGCTTCTACGGGAATTTACATTCAGGCAGACAGCAATCAGCTCGCAAGAATCAAGAGCATTCCCGGCATCGGTCAGGTATCAGAATGTTTGGAATCTGTTGTATTATTTGATTACGATGGTTCGCAGGAAGCCGGCGTTGTCAAAGGTGTTGATCGCCATTTCAAAGAGGTTACCCGGATTGACTCTACCATAGTAAGGGGCGAATTTTCTACCCGACAAGGCAATTCATTTTTTGCGGTATTTGGTTCTGGTATGTTCAATAAACTTTCCATCAATCCCGCGGATCCCATAACGCCTGTTACGGTTTATGCCGCTCTAAAATCGAAGGGTCCCTTGAGCAAAGATTATGCTACACTCCAACTTTATCCGGCAGGTGTTTTTACCGTGGGCAGCGAAGAAGATATGCAGTACGTGCTTACCGATCTCTTTGCCGTGAGAAATTTATTGCAAAAGCCTGGTGCTACATCCTCGCTCGAGATTGATCTGAAAGAGGATGCCGACATTGCTGCCATTCGTACATCATTGCAGCAAATTTTGGGGGATAATGTAGTAATCAAAGACAGATACCAGCAAGATGAAGCTTTTCTGAAGATCATGAACATAGAAAAGTGGATTTCTTACCTTATTGCCTGCCTGACGCTTGGTTTGATATCCTTCAACCTGATTGGTGCACTTTGGATGATTGTCCTGGATAAAAAACGAGATATTTCTGTTTTGAAATCCATGGGTTTTACCACCGCAATGGTAAGAAATTTGGTCATGAAGCTGGGTGTATTAATTGGCCTTTTGGGTTTGTTTTTTGGCCTCATACTGGCAACCATCCTCTATTGGTTGCAGAAGCAATACGATTTGGTGGAAGTACCTCCAGGATTTATGATTGACGCTTATCCCATAGCCTTTAAATGGATGGACTTTGTTTTGGTTGCTGCAACAGTAGTCTTCCTTTCCTTCCTTGCCTCCATTTTACCGGCCATCAGAGCGTCCAGAATTTCTGCTTTTGTCCGTCATGAATAAATTAAGCGTAAGCTGAACTTTTCTTACCTTTGTACCCACAAAAGACAATTGTCAGGAAATGAAATTTATAGCAGAAATTGATGTAATGCCCCACAAGGAGTTGTTGGACCCACAGGGAAAGACGGTAGGTAAAAACATGGATCACATTGGCATTGAAGGGGTAACAGACGTGAGGATTGGCAAACACATTCAAATGTCTATCGAAGCATCGAGTGAAGAAGCAGCCCGCGTGCAGGTGGAAAAAGCGTGTCAAAAAATATTGACAAATCCCATTATGGAGGGGTACTCCTATGAATTGACACCACAATAAAATGCTTTACCTTGTTCCCACCCCTATAGGTAACCTGGAAGATATTACACTAAGAGCTATAAGGGTTTTGGGAGAGGTGGATGTCATCCTGGCTGAGGATACCCGAACCAGCAATGTCTTGCTTAAGCATTATAATATAACTACTGAACTGAAGCCATTTCATTCGTTCAATGAGCACAAGGTTGTTGACCATTGGGTAAGCCAGTTAGCAAATGGCCTCAAGGTTGCTTTAATTACAGATGCGGGTACTCCCGGAATTTCTGACCCGGGTTTTTTATTGGTGAGGGCTTGCAGAAACAGCAACATTACGGTTAGCTGTCTTCCCGGTGCCGTTGCCTTTGTTCCTGCGTTGGCAGCATCAGGTCTGCCAAGTGATGCCTTTTATTTTGAAGGGTTTCTACCGCACAAAAAGGGTCGGCAAACTGCTTTAAAGAGGTTGGCTGCGTTGGACAGCACCTTTATTTTATATGAATCTCCCCATCGCTTGCTTCGTTGCCTGGAAGAACTGGCAGAACACTGCGGTCAGGAACGCAATGCAAGTGTGGCAAGGGAAATAAGTAAAAAATTTGAGGAGCAAATCACCTCTTCTCTGGCATCTTTGATCCTTCATTTTCAATCCCATGCTCCCAAAGGAGAATTTGTCATTGTGGTAGAGGGTAAAAAATAAAAATGCGTTGCTTCCTTTTCTTTCTTTTGTTGATATCCCACTGTGGCCTGTTAGCCCAATATGCTCCCGGCGACACTCTCATTAATCACGCCTTGTCTCTACTGGGAAAACCATACAGGGCAAGTACTTTAGAGAATGTCCAGGAAGAAAAACTCATTTTATCCAACGATGCCTTTGATTGTTACACCTTCGTTGAGAGATCACTCGCCCTGAGCATTGGCGCCGACAACCTGAACCAGAGTACAACCTTTTTGCGTTACAGAAATGGGCTAATTGATGGCTTTTGCTCGAGACTGCATTATCTGTCAGAATGGATTCATTACCACATAGCCAATGGCTTACTCATAGACATTACACCCGGCCTGGAAGGTGCTAGGCCACATAATTTTGATTTGAATTTTATGTCTGCCCACCCTCACTTATACCCTGCCATGTTGCGGGATAGCTGTGTAGATGTAATTAAAAAAACGGAAAAAGAAATATCCGGATATTCCTTTTATGTGTTGCCCAAAGAAAGGGTAAATGCAGTGGCAAATTTTATTCAACATGGTGATATAATTGCCATAACCACCCGAAAGAAAGGGTTAGACTACAGTCATGTAGGACTTGCCTATAAAAAAAGGGGAAAATTATATTTATTGCACGCTTCCACAACGGGGAATAAAACGCAAATCAGCAGCCGCACTTTGTATGCTTATCTTATGCGGAATAACCAACAAACAGGGATAACTGTTTTGCGGTGGACAAACAAAAAACTATTTTAATACCGTGAGATCGCCGGCGAAGTAATATTCTTCATCAAGCTCCGGACAATAAGCCTGCACTACATAGGTGTACACCCCACTTTCCAAAGGCCTTCCATTGATGGTGGCATCCCAAATGGCATCGATATTTTCGGTTTGATAAACAATGTTGCCCCATCTGTCCCTGATGAAAATGGATCTGAATTCTTCGGGATTGGCAGCTTTGGTAAAAAACATCTTATTGTTGTCAGTGCCATTGGCATACAGAATGTTGGGTATGTAATAACCCTCCTCACTGCAGCGAGTCAACAAGTCAACAGACAATTGCTGCTCAAGCTGACATCCCGTTTGTTGGTCTTTAGTGATAATTGTGTATATAGTTGATTCGCTTATTTCTTTAATGGTGGGCTCAGGGCAGTTTGTACAATCCAGTCCATTGCCGGGAGACCACTGATAGGTATAGTCCACTCCTGAATCGGGGTATTCGGCATCAACGTCAACTTTTGAATTGTAAAACAAATCGTAGGAAGGCTTTAAGAGATGGTACTCTATGGCAGGGTGTACATAGACGAAAACATCTTCTGTATCCGGAATACAGGTAGTTCTCTGTCCTATTACCTTGAGGTAAATGCTGGTATCGGGGGTGATGCGGATCTCTTCACCGTTGGCTATTTTTTTATTGTCAAAATACCAGGAGTATTGAAATGCGAGACCATCAGAATTAAGTATCACAGCTTCACCCGGGCAAACGGTATCGCCTTTTGCTGTAATTTCTGATTTGGTGATCACATCGATGAAAATCGAATCGTAAAGTACACATTCATCCTTCTCAGACTTCAGTATGTAATTGCCCGTTGACAAAGGAGACACCAGTGGCCTGTATTCTGAAGCCAACAGCTGATTGGCAAAGTACCAAAATGCATTTCCAATGCCACTGCCGTTTAAGGTAACTTTTTCACCCAAACAAATTTGCATATCATCTCCGGCTGCAATGCTGTTTTGTGGTACTAGATTGACTGTAATATTGTCTGTATAGGGGCAGCCGTTGTCAGAAACGACATTGATCGTGTAAATGGTATTGACTTTGGGTGAAACCATTACGGTATCGCAGCCATTGCAAAGCAGGGTGTTGCCTTGTAACCAGGCAAGTGTTTTCACACCGGTGGCAAATAACTGAGTGGTACTGTCTTCACAAATAAACTTCTGATTGATCAAGTAATCAGGAATACTGGATTCAACTTCTACAAAAATTGAGTCTTTACCGGAACAACCATACTGGTTGATGGCTTTAGCTGTGTAATAAGAACTGATATCCGGTACTATGGATATGGTTTGGCAATTTCCTGAACAATTACCAAGGTTAATTCCTCGCCATTCATATTGGTAAGTGGCATCGGGCGAGATGACACCCAGTTCTGCTTTTAAACCCTTGCATAGTATTGTATCAGAAAGTAGCTCTATTTCGGGTGCAGGCAATGGAGCCACGAAAACGAGCGTAGAATCTTTGGCAACACAACCGTTGCTGGCTGTATATAGGGTATAGTATAAGGTGGTGTCGTTTGGAAATACTTCCCAAACATCGCAGCCCTGGCACAGCGTTGTATTGCCATTGGTCCAGGAGTTGGAGCCACCTAAATTGTTGGACAAAATTATGAAATGAAGATTGGCACTGTCTCCTATGCAAATCAGGGTGTCCGGACCGGCTTGAATTTTATGATTGGGCAGTACTTCTAAAGTTTGCAGACTTTCACTTTTACACCCGGCTTCAGAAGTGGTTGTCAATGAAACCGCCTTGGAACCGGTAGTTTGAAATTGATAGCTTACTTCAAAATCATTAAATATTTCATTTTCAATTTTCCATTCGTGTTTGACCAGATTTCCGGACTCAATAAAACTGGTGTTGTTGAATTGGAGTGCATTGTATTGACAAGGTGTACTTTGCCAATTGAACCCTGTCTTGGGGTTGGGGTAAACCCCGGCAAAACCCGCTATGTCGAGTGTATCCGAGCAATTGTCTGTATGCGCAGTCAGTCTAAGGTCATAAATGCCGTAGGCATTAATGATGGGTGAAATGATGTTGCCGGTAAGTTCACTTGTATCTCCGTTGGCACTAATGGACCAAAGATAGTAAGTTGCCTGAGAAGTAGAAGTGGATTCGTTGTTGATCTGTAAGGTAACAGGCAATCCGCACAAAGGATCCGTTATGGGATTTACTTTCAGATGGATGGTGTTCACCATGATATCATCATTGGTAAAATTTCTTTTGCATCCCGCGTTGTCTGAGATGATAAGTTTGGGTGAATACACGCCCGGCATGGGGTAGGTAAATACTTTTTCATCAAAGTTTTGGAGCAATAAGCTGGAGTCAACCACACCATTGCCAAAATCCCAATAGTAACGATAATAATCATCTGAATTTGCCGTGAAACGAACCTGAAGTGGCGTACAATTTCCCTCAATGTTGAATTCGAAATTACCCCTTGGTCCCAAAACCATTACATAGTCTTTCAGGGTTAATGTGTCTTTGCATACATTGGAACGAATGGCAATGAGGGTAACATCAAAAGTATCCGGCTCAAAATAGATATGCGAGGGGTCACTTACAAAACTTACTCCACTCTGGTCACCAAAATCCCATTGGTAGGCAATGGCATTTTCCGATGCATTGGTAAAACGCGTCAATAAGGGGGGACATGTTTCAAACAGTGGATCTCCACTGAATTGGGCTTTGGGGTTTTGTACATCTATCCAGGCAGGCTCGCAGTGGGTGTTTTCGCATCCGCGGATATCATACAATGTCAGGCATACATCAAAAATGCCTTCGTCTTTGTAAAGATGCCTGGTTATGCCCGTAGTAGCAGATTCACCATCACCAAAGGTCCACAAAAAGCCACTGGTATTGGCATTGTCGCCCTGTGGAACAAACAATACTTCCTGATTGGTGCAGCCGAGGGTATCGGCTGTGAATCCTGTTTCCAACAATACACCCTGAATGGCGTCAGTCAAAAGAATGCTGTCAGTGCAGCCCCAATCATCAGTGAGCTTTAAAAATATACTTTCGTATCCGGGTTGATTGATAAACAAAGCAACCGTATCCTGATTAAAAAGAGTATCGGTCGAAAGCCTCCACTCCAATTGAACGATATTGGCAAAACTGTCTCTGCTGTTGTGGGTAATTTTTATTTCCTGTGGAACGCAGGCAATGGGCGGAAAGGAAAGCTTTGGTTTTAGGGCATTGACCATTACGGGCTCACTAAATTGAAAGCTATCCACACATTCGTGCACATCCGTGACATACATCCAGGGGAGCGACTGTAGCCCTGAAGCTTCAAATGTAAAACCGGCGTTTTCCAGTGTATCCGTTCTATTAAAACTATAAACGATCAACTCGGCATCTACGGATGCATCAATAAATTGAACCGACAAAGGCACACATCCCCTGAGTGTATCGGGCGTATAGGCAGCTACTGGATCTGTGATTCGAACGGTATCCAGGCGTTCGTGCACACAGCCGGTTTCGAAGTTTTTACTGTAAATTTTGATACTGTATTCACCCCTTTCCGGAAAGGTAAACTGGGTGAGGATGGAATCCCTCAGGGTATCAGTTCTCGATGCGTTTCCGATGACCCAGTAAAGACTGTCCGCTCCCAGTGATAAATTGTTGAGCAAAACGGTATAGGGTTCATCACATTGAAATACTATGTCGTAGTTGGATACAGGGGCCAGTACTTTCACCAACTCTTCTACTCTTTTTGAAGCAGGACAACCATTGTGAAAAGCTGTAAGGGTAACATCGTATTTTCCCGGTTGGCCGTAAAGATGGTTCACTTCAGAACCTGAACCTCCGTCCATATCGCCAAAGTTCCAAACCCAATAATTGGCATTGGAAGAGCAGTTTTGTGAAAATGTCCTTTCGACGTTCAAACAATCGTCTATAGGACTTACAATGAAATCTACGGTTGGAGGGGTGCCGCCCTGCACGAAATCTTCTCTGAAGACAGTATCCCTGCAGCCAAAGGCATTGGTAACCGTAAGTTTAACGTCGTAAGTTCCTATCGTGGTGAGTTGAAAGCTGGGATTTTTTTGAGCGGATGTAAAAAACACCGGGTTGCCTACTTCCCATTTATATTGTACAATGGGAATATCAGTCACCACACTATCACCCAAATTTACCAGATACGGCACGCAGCCGCCGATAAACTGAAAAGGAAGATTGGCTTCAAATTTCTTTATTTCGATTTCCTTTTGGAGTTCTGCCGTGCAACCATTAGGGTCTGTATAGGAAATGTTGAGTTGATAGCTGCCAAATTTTGCAATGTTAAAGGATGTAGTTTGCTGATCGTCTTCCAGATCAAGTCCTCCACCTGTAAGGTTCCAATTGTATTGCCCTGTACTTTTGCCTTCTGCCTGAACGGTGACAGGTACCTGGCACGCCTGCTGATTGATGATCTGAATATCCGGAATAGGGGTGGGCAAAACATTTACACAATTTTTTTCAATGGTGTCTCTGCAGTTGCCGCGCCATCTGTATAGTTTTACTTTGTAGCATCCTTTTTGGGCATAGCTGTGAAGCGGATTTAAGGCAGAAGAAAAGTTGCCATCATCAAAGACCCATCTTACAGAGTCTGCTCCCAGTTCAGACGCGTCTTTAAACAAGATGTCTTCTCCAATGCAGTAATCCGGTTTTTCTGTAATGATTTCTTTTTTGGGATTGGTATTGACATAGCCTTCGTAATCGAACGTATCAATGCACTCTCCTTTTTTGACGATCAGAGTTAAATCGTAACTTCCTTTATTGGTAAAATTGGCAAGGGGTGGGACCAACCCCGTTGCGGTCTGACCGTTACCCAAATTCCATTGATAACTGGCAGCAGGGTCTGCATTCAGATTCTCCAACTTTACCTGCCAGGGAAGTTCACAGGATTGAAGGAAGGTCTTCTTTATGGCAGGCGTAGGCACGGCATAAATATTGAGCAGATCCTTCTTGCTAACAGTGGCTTCACACCCTTTGTCATCCTTGATGGTCAATGACATGGAGTATAGCCCCGCAAATGAATAGGTAGATTGTATGACAGTTGCAGGGTCAGTGGTCTTTATTACATTGGCACTTCCACCAATATCCCAGGTCCATTCAACAATGTTTCCATTGGGGCTTTTGGATAAATCGGTGAAGTGTACATCAAAAGGTACACACCCTTTGTCTTTGTCAATAATAAAGTTGGGGTCAGGCTTTTGGTAAATGTTGATGAAATTATCTTTACAAACCGTGTTGCTTTGTCCGGCGGCATTGGTTACGGTAAGACAAATACGGTAAGATCCCGGTTTATCAAAAATTCTTCCCGGGTTTTGTTTGTCTGAGGTGAGTCCGCTTAAATCCCAGTTCCAGGAAACAATCTGACTTCCGTTACTGGTACTCTTGTCAATAAAAACAACCTGTAAAGCACCACAGCCGGTAGTGGCATTTGCTTCAAAATCTGCAATAACCTGAGAAAAACCTATAAAAGGTAGTAGTATGAAAATTCCTATTATGAGTACCAATTGCATGGCTGCCTATTACGTTGTAAAGATAGAAAGTGCTTTTTTACCCAAAATCAGGTAAATCCCCTATTTTTATTAGACAAAAAAAGTGCCCGATTCCCTAATATTTTACAAATATCACCTCTAATTAGCAACTTTTTTACTCAAACAGACAATTTGGATGAGAATTGAGTCCATGGGCTCTGCTTTTAATCAGTAAGCCTATATTAATACCTTCTTTTAACCAGGGGGCCTCTTTTTGCCATTTTAAGCTCTTTTGCTCTGCGGAAACTCAATTCCTGGTATAAAATCAGCCTCCAAAGGCACTTTAACTGTTAATTTTTTATTAAATACGAAAGATTTCGTATTGCGGCCTTGACTCTACGAAGTATTTCGTATATCATTGCATTAAAAAAGAGGAAAATATGCATTTCAACCAGCCACCTGCCATGCCGACGGATTCGGAATTGGAAATATTGCAACTGCTATGGGAGCATGGAGAGAGCAGCGTAAGGTTCATCAATGAAAAGCTAAATCAGAAGCGTGAAGTAGGTTATACCACTACTTTAAAAATCATGCAAATCATGAATGATAAAGGACTGGTTCAAAGAAACACTGGCCAAAAAGTCCATTTGTATAAAGCTTTGCTACAGGAAAACAAAGCCAAAACGAGAATGGTCAATGAATTTATCACCAACGCTTTTAATGGCTCCGCTAAAGAACTGGTCATGCACGCATTGGGAAATCACAAAGCGACAGCCCATGAATTGGAAGAAATAAAGGCACTTATCCAATCACTCGAAAAACAATCCTGATATGTTTTTTTCCATTGAACCCAATGTATTTTATGCCCTTAGCTGGACCATTATCCATTCATTGTGGCAGGGAGGCTTAGTATTTGCTGTTCTTTCTATCTTTTTTTACACCAGACCTCGTCTTTCTTCTGCTCAAAAATTCAATGCATCCTATGCCGGTTTGCTGGTGTTTTTTGGCATGGTCCTGTTTACCTTTTGTCAGCTAAATCAGACTCCTATAGATACTACCGCTGAACCTGCTTTTACGGCATGGAGACAATGGTCGTTTAGTGTCGACCCCACCAACGGCTGGAATGTAAATCAGCTTATCAATGCAAATTCCGCGTATATCGCCAACGCCTGGTTTATTGGCTTTGCCTTGTTTCTACTGCGTTACCTGTTGTCATACGGCTGGTTGTTATACCAGGTTTCCAAAGCAAAGGAATACTTGATTCCCGAATTGGATCTGGGAGGTATGCTGGCGTCCATGAAAATCAGCAAAAAAGTAACCATAAAATCGTGTTCTCTCCATGGAGGACCCTTCACTATGGGGCTCTTTAAGTCGGCCATCTTTTTTCCAATCGCTGTCCTCAATCAATTGAATGCTCAGGAAGTTGAAGCCATTGTTGCACACGAATTGGCCCATATCCGCAGAAACGATTTTGTGCTCAATCTGATCGCTGCAGCCATTGAAACTATGCTGTACTATCACCCTGTAATCTGGTGGCTCCAAAAACAATTGGCTCAAAACAGGGAAGAGGCATGTGATGATGAAGCCCTGGCTTATATCCAGAATCCAATGGTTTATGCCCGTGCCTTACTTAAAATCCAGGAACTGGAAAACAACCATAACGCACCTGAACTCTCGCTTGCATTTACAGGTAAAAAAAGCAATCAATTACTCAACAGAATTAAAAGAATTTTTCAAATGTCACACTCACCTATCCAACTCAAAGAAAAACTCATGGCCAGCCTCGTACTCATCATTGTGGCTATGGGACTTACCGAAGCTTATGCTTACAAACATGAAAACGGAAAACACTCCTTAATCAAAGCTCTGGAATCAAAATTGGCTGAAAAGAGAATTGAAGTTTTCATCGATAGCATTCCTGCGAGTAAAAAGAAGCAGTCAATCAGCATCATCAAATCAGATGGTGAAAAAGAAATTTCACTTAAAATGGAAAACGGAGCTATCAAGAGTCTGGTCATCGATGGTGTGGAAGTGCCACCTTCAGAATTTGATAAGCACAAGGAATTGATAAAAGAAATTACACCCGACGAGGATGGTGATCTTAAAACTTATTCGTTTTCCTTTTCCGATAAGGATTTTGATTTCATGCCTTTGCACGGAGAGCATTTCAAAAATTTCTCTTTTGATTTTCCCGATGATATGCACGTATTCAAATTGGACTCATTGCACCAATTGCATCAGTTGAAAGCGGATTCTATGATGAAATTGGCGGACATCTTCAGATTTAAAGCAGATTCACTGCATGGCTTTCAGTTTATGATGCCGGAAATGAATGGTCAGACATTCAAATTTCATTTTCCTGAAGATGGTATGCATTGGCAAGGATTGGAGAATCTGGACATACCGGAGATGGATGGCTGGCCCGAGGCCGAAAGTCCTGAATTTTTTGGTATACATCCGAATGATGATCACGCTATGATGGAAAAAAGATTTTTCAAAGGTGGAGATGATAGAAATCTTGAACAACTCATAGGATCTCAGCTTAACAGAGATGGCTTCCTGATTGCCGGTAAAAAGAACAAAATCGAACTCTCCGGAAAAAACCTCAAGATCAATGGTGAAAAACAACCCACCAATATATGGAACAAATACAAAGACCTGTTTGAACAGGAAACGGGTATGCCTTTGAGCAAAGACACTAAATTGGTATTTGAAATCGAAGGAAAAACAAGTAATCGCAAATTCAAATCATTTTAAAAATTCATAAAACATGAAGAACATAATTATTGGAACATTGCTTTTGATCGGCCTTGCAGCAAACGTTCAGGCACAGGAAGAAAAAAAAGTAATTGTCAGAAAAGTTGAAAAATCTGAAGTTAAGGAATCGGATAAGACCAACAATGGAAAGGAAAAGACCATTACCATTAATGTTGAAACCGATGAAAATGTAGAAAATGAGAATGCCACCCTTGCCATCACCAAAGAAATGATCAATGGTAAGGAAAAATCAATTTACAAACTCACCGAAGATAAAGACGGTGAAATAAAAGTAATTGAATGGGATGGCGAAGGTGAAATGCCGGCTGAAATCAGGGAGAAAATGAAATCCGTTGATGTGGCCATTGGTGAGGGTGATAAAAAGATGATTTGGATCGAGAAAAATGTAGAAGCCGGTTCACCCAAAGGCAAAAGAAAACACATCAAAATGCACGATGCTATGCCGCCACAGCCAAAAGTTAAGTTGGGTGTAATGATATCCGATGACAACAATGGTGTCAACGTAGACGAGGTCTTCAAAGGAAGCGCTGCAGATAAGGCAGGGCTTGAAAAGGGAGATGTAATTTTGAAATTGAATGACAAATACATCTTTTCTGAAGAAGCCCTTTTTGAAACACTGGCCGGATTCAAAGAAGGTGAAAAAATCAGTGTAACCGTAATCAGGGGTAACAAAGAAAAAACCATGAATTTGACATTCTAAAGTTATTTGAATATATATTTCAAAGCCGGGTCAGATAAAAATGCCCGGCTTTTTTATTTATGTTTGGTAACCAACTATCTTGCAGTCATAACATGCCTAATTTATGAATTTGCCATATGTATCCGGTGTAGAAAGTGCCTTTTGTTACAAAAGACTCTCGCAATATCAATCCATTGGATTGCTTACCAACGATGCTGCCAAAACATCCAAAGGCGTTTTATCAAGGGTTTTTATGATGGAACAGGGTTTGTCCATAGCTCAACTTTTTGCTCCCGAACATGGACTTGGTATTAAAGGTGAAGATGGTGCGCCTCAGCCACATACTTTGGATCCATTTACTCAATTGCCGGTAACCAGTCTTTATTATGAAGATGCAGGTGTTCCTCCATACGCCTTGAAAAATTTGGATGCTGTGGTAGTAGATATACCTGATGTGGGAGCCCGGTTTTACACCTATCTCTGGTCGGCCACCCATTTGATGGAAGCTTGTGCTGCTGACGATATACCTGTATACATTCTCGACCGCCCCAACCCTTTGGGTGCCGTGCTGGCTGACTGTGAAGGACCTTTTTTAGACGAGCAACACTGTAGTTCTTTTATTGGCAGGTGGAATATACCTTTAAAACACAGCTGTACCATTGGAGAACTGGCTGTGTATTTTCAAAAGACCTATATGCCTCGCCTCAATCTGCATGTAATCAAAATGGAAAATTACAACAGACAAATCAAAGCCGGTTTTGATTTTCCTTTTGAACCCACCTCTCCTGCCTTGTTCCGTTGGCAAGGTGTGCATCTTTATCCCGGTATGTGTTTATTGGAAGGTTTGAATGTAAGTGAAGGCCGGGGTACACTGCACCCTTTTGAATGGTTTGGGGCTCCCTGGTTGGATTCACAACAATTTTTACAAAGCTTCCCTCATGCAGCATTTCCTCAAGTCAAATGGATGGAATGTACACTTCAACCGACCCAGGGCATATGGGCGGGTTGGGAATGTAACGGTATTAAAGTAAATATTGATGAACCCATCTCCCATGCAGTTGCACTGGGATTTGAAATCCTGATGGCGCTGGTGGCTTGTCATAGAACTGAGCTTGCTCCGCGGCCTTATCCTACACTGGCCAATCCATCAGGTCACAACCACCTCGACAGGTTGACTGGTGTTTATCATTTTTACGATTTGTTGCTGAATAATAAATTGCCTGCCACCAACATTGCCGCTGCCTGGATGGATATAATTAAACCGTGTTTATTGTATAAATAAAAAAGACCCGACCCATGGTTGACACGAGTCAGGTCTCTTATCCAAATTGTGTTTTATGAGTGGCTTTCTTCCAACTCTTCTTTGTGATGTTCGATCAATTTTGCCTGAATGTCGGGAGTAACCGGCATATATTCGGCAAATTTCTGGGTGAATTTGGCTTTTCCCTGGGTAAGTGACCTCAACGTTGAAGAGTATTGGTACAATTCAGCAAGGGGTACTTTGGCAATGATTTTTTGGTAATGGCCATCGCTGTCCATACCCACAATCATAGCTCGTCTGGTCTGCAGGTCTCCCATCACATCGCCCATTACGGTATCCGCACACAAAACGGTAAGCTCATAAATGGGTTCCAGGATTTGGGGTGCTGCATTTCTAAAGGCTGATTTAAATGCATTGGTAGACGCCAGCATAAAAGCCATATCGTTGGAATCCACGGAGTGCATCTTGCCATCGTAGACAGATACCCTAATGTTTTGACAACATGAACCCGTCAAAGGACCTTCAACCATTTTCTGCATGATACCTTTCTTGATGGCGTTGATGTATTTGGCATCAATCGAACCACCTACAATACACCAGTAAAAGGCAAGTTTTCCTCCCCAGTCGAGGTCTTCGTATTCTCTGCTTCGCACGGTCAATCCTTCGGGATCACCCATGCCCTCGTAATAGGGTTCAATGCGCATATGCACTTCCGCAAATTGTCCGGCACCACCACTTTGTTTCTTGTGGCGATACATTTCATCTGCTTTTTTGGTGATGGTTTCTCTGTATGGAATGCGGGGTTTCTCAAACTCCATGACCAGACCATTCAATTTTTCGATTCTGTATCGAATGATGTCCAGATGCAATTGACCCTGTCCATAAATAATGGTTTGTTTGAGCTGAGCATTCTGTTCAACGATCAGGGTGGGATCTTCCTCCTGGATCTGATGGAGCGCTTTCATCAGTTTTTCCATGTCCGACTTGCTGGGAGGAACAACTGCTGCTGTAATCCTTGGCTCAGGGAAATGTATCTTTTCTATTTTTTTGGTTACTCCTTTGGTAGCCAGTGTATCATTGGTATGCGAATCTTTCAGTTTAACGGTCACACCAATGTCTCCGGCTCGCAACTCATCAACAGCTACGCGGTTTTTTCCTTCTGCTACAAACAACTGATTGATTCTTTCCGCAACCTGATGGTCCATATTGTACAGTTCATCTCCGGGTTTCATCACCCCCGCATAGACTTTAAAATAGGAAACCATGCCTACCTGCGGTTCTGACATGGTCTTGTAGATGAACGCAGTAGTCTGAGGGTTTTTGCTGTCACATGCCAGGGTTGCTCCTCCTTCGAGTTCAGCAGCCGGACGGTCGGCTGGTGAAGGACAAATGTCATTGATAAAGCCCATAATCCTGCCGCTGCCCATGTTTTTGGTCGATGAACAACAGAATACCGGGAAGATTTGCTGATTGGCCAGGGCAATGGTCAATCCTTTTGACAACTCTTCTTCGCTAAGGGTGCCGGATTCAAAAAACTTTTCCATCAATCCTTCTTCATTTTCTGCAGCCGCCTCAACCAGTGCATTGTGCATTGCCATGGCTTTATCCATTTCCGCAGCCGGTATTTCTTTTTTTACAGGTTTCCCTCCATTGGCCGGGAATTCGTACAACACCATTCTGAGTGTATCAATGATGCTGTTGAATCCTGTTCCCTGATTGTATGGATATTGAAATGGAATGACTTTGTGTCCGAATCTGGCCTGCGCCTGTTCCAGGGTTTTATCAAAATCGGATTTTTCATGGTCTATCTGGTTCATTACAATCATGCCCGGTGTTTTAAAGGACTGCATGTATTCCCAGATTATTTCTGTTCCTACTTCCACACCATGAGCAGCATTGATGATGATTACGCCGGTGTCTGCTACTTTCATGGAGGCAATTACGTCTCCCACAAAATCGTCGTAACCCGGAGTATCAATAATGTTTATTTTTGAATTCTTCCACTTGACATGCATCAACGTACTAAAGATTGAATTGCCTCTTTCTTTTTCCAAAGAACTGAAATCAGAGGTAGTGGAACCCTCTGCAATACTTCCCATCCTGGATATGGCCCCGGATTCGAAAAGCATCGTTTCAGCAAAACTTGTCTTCCCGCATCCGGAATGGCCCATCAGGACGACATTCCGTATATCTTTTGTGTCAAAACCCATAAAATGATGTTTAGTGGTGAATAATATTGGTATTATACCTAAAAATGTAAAATATAATACTGATTTAAAGTTAAAAATTAATCTATTATAATTAGAACATTGACTTTTTAATATTTATATAATTTAATCAAAGATGTGTATGGCTTTATTGGACAATTACTTAATGAATACACTGTTTTTTAAGCTACATCCCCTGACTTACATCATATAGTATTTTAAAGTCCGGTAAATTTCAACTTAGTCTATTTGGCTTTTGATGAATTTGGTAAGTAACCAAAATGACAGAAGTCATGCCATGTACCTTGTTTTATCGCTACCTTTGCACCACAATTAGCAAAAAAATTATCAGGCCGCATGGTATCTCGGAAGCTGTTTTATTTTACAGGTCTATTGATCCTCTCCATGGTATTAAATTCATTTACCGATGGCGATCCTCAACCGGGAAATAGTAAAATCACTTTAACCGGATTGGGAGAAAAACTGTTTTTTGAAAAAGCCCTGTCTCTGGATCAATCCATCAGTTGTGCTTCCTGCCACATCCCAGAATATGCCTTTGCAGATACCGTAGCCTTCAGCCGGGGAGTCGGAGGAAGAATGGGTAAAAGAAATACTCCATCTGTGATGAACATGGCCGGCAGGTCGTTGATGTTTTACGATGGCAGAGCCAAAAATCTTGAAGATCAGGTCCATTTTCCGGTAGAAGACCCCAACGAGATGGCTTTTACACTTGAACAGGCTGCCAAAAGATTAAAAAAGAAAAAAGAGTATAAACAATGGTTTCAAAGTGTTTTTAATGAGGCTCCCAATGCTCAAAACATTGCCAGGGCCATTGCTGCTTATGAAGAATCACTGGAAACTTCCAACACCCCTTTCGACAATTATATGAATGATAAGCAACCCTCAATGAGTGGAGCGGCCATCAGAGGGAGAGAGGTTTTTATGAGTAAAAAAGCCAAATGTTTTGACTGCCATTTTTCACCGGATTTTACAGGAGATGAATTCAGAAATATTGGTTTGTTCGACAAAAACCAGTTTCTGGACAAAGGCAGATTTGAAGTGACCAAAGATTCTGCGGATCTGGGTAAATTTAAAGTGCCGGGACTCCGCAATGTAGCTGTAACCCCACCCTATATGCACAACGGCATGTTCAGCACACTGGAGGAAGTGGTAGAATATTACGACAACCCCACCAAATTTGTAGCACACTCCATCAATGCAGACAGCCTGTTGCAAAAACCATTGGGCTTGACGGTACAGGAAAAATCAGACCTGGTGGAATTCATGAAAGCCCTCACTGACTTTCGGTTTATCAAAAGCAATTAAAATAAAATTAAGGTAGTTCGGGTTAACAATCAAGACCTGAACAGCAGGTGAAATTTAAATCCTTCCAGGGTATTGTATTCCACAGCCGGTGCCGGCCACTTAAACAGATTTAGCACCTGCATGATGGCATTGAGGTTGTGATTTTTTACAAATACTTTTCTTAGGTCGTAATCCAGTGCGAGGTAAAATTGCCGGTATCTTTTGTCGGTCAGATACTGAAAGTTTTCATCATTTACTGTCCATTCATTGGCAAAGCCACCATACAGGTTGCCGGCTCCATAACCGACAGCCAAATTGAGCCATGCCGGCCACCGATTGCCTTCCCCTAAAAAAGAATGTACATTGAAAGATGCCCAATAAGTTTGCACATTGTAATCTTTCAATGCCCGGGTAAGCTTGCCACTGCCAAATAACTTATCGGTCCTTTCTTTCAGTGTTGTGGTGGTATTGCCACTTTGTGATACTATTTGAGTTGACCCATAGGTCACCGGCCAGCTACTTTCCTTAAGCGTAATGCGCTGTTCTCCCCAATATTTTTGTTGAAAGAAAAAGCACCCCAACCCGGCAAAATTGGCGCCCATATCGCTCAGGGAAAAACCCCAGCCCTCACTGAAACCATCCATAACTTCAATGGTGCTTTGGAACAACAATCCACCCAATACGCCCAATTGTATGGAACGATTTTCTGATGTACCCGTCCATTTGGCACCTCTGTAAAAGAAATGACTTTGGAAATAAGAAGAGAATACGTGTCCTGCCTTGTCGACCTGGTTCCACTCACCGGCGTCGTTAAATAAGTGAAAGTTGTTTTGATCGTAATTTTTATACCAGCTATTGTATAAGCCCACAGAAAAACCTGCATAGGTGGCACTTGCTACACCGGTAGCAACCCAAAACCGCTTTGCATTATAGGTGGGCGAAGGGGCTAAAAATGCTGTTTTTTGGTGAAGGCTATCCTGGCTCCATAACCCAACTATTGGGCTCATTGCCACCAAAAGTAAAATCCATTTTATCTTACTTGCCATCATTTCCACAAAAGTATAAAAATATCCATGCCCTTTGCTGATTTGTACTCCGGGCCGTTATATCTTTAGCACATAAAATGGCAACCAGGTTCAAGCAGGTATGGATTTATCCGGCTATTTCGTATTTGTAAAAATGTTTGTCATGAGTCAGAGAATGAAACCAATCACCACCGTATTTATGCTGGCCTTTGTTGGCCTTTCACTTTTGCAGGCTCAACCCAATCTTTCTTTGTCACAGGTAATTACGGGATTGAGCTCACCTGTGCACATCGCACACGCGGGAGACGGTAGCAACAGGCTATTCATTGTGGAGAAGGGAGGAAACATCAAAGTCTTTAACTCCGGCTACACATTGTTGGGTACCTTTCTCACGGTAACAGGTCTATCTACTTCCGGAGAGCAGGGACTATTGAGTCTGGCATTTCATCCCCAATATGTTCAAAATGGATTGTTTTTTGTGTATTATGTCAATGCTTCTGGAAATTTAGAGGTGGCCAGATATGCGGTTAGTTCCGGCAATGCCAACCAGGCGGATGCTGCGAGCAAACAAGTATTAT
>CALJKQ010000048.1 GCA_937973565.1 uncultured Saprospiraceae bacterium
TTCACCCCATTTCGCCATTCATTGACGCGCATAGCAATGTTGTATTCCCCTATTTGCGGTGGAAACTCCCATCTGAACTCCCCCGTCTCCGGATCAAGAGATATGTTGTTATTTGAACCGGGCAGGATCTGGTTGGGAAAAAAGTAATTGGGTACATTTTGGTTTTCGGCTGCCAGGGGGGCAATCAGCTCGTAAGACAAGCTATCCCCATCCGGGTCATACGCATTGGGATTGTGGATGAAGGGCTGCCCAACACATGCCACATCGATAGGTGGTTGTAATAATACGGCGCTGTTGTTATATCCCTGAAACTGTAAGTCGAGCAAGGTAAACCGAGTGGCCAGATAAAAAGGAATCTCATCCGACCGCGGAAAATTGATATTGACGATATTCCCAGAGCGATTGGGATCCACAAAAGAAATGGTATAGGTAGACCTGCCCGGGTAAGTATGTTCCGCTGTGTAATAATTGACCTTCACATCATTTTCCAGCGACTGTCCTTTGCCATTGGTGCGGAGAACCCATTGAGACAGACCATCCCCCCAAAAGATTTCCAGGCTGTCCCGATCCGCCGCAAAGCTACTTTCTTTGGTATAAGTAGTTATCGTCATCCGTATCGTCAGCGGCCCTATCTGCTGATAAGTAATTTCCCCCGCCCTGTTGTGAGTAGCATAGGCAGTTCCCAAAAATAGAAAAGCAAACCCGGCCAATAGAACCCCCGGCCTAAAAAATTTGGATACCGTCCTCAGATTCAATAAAAATGGATTTAATGGTAAATATAGGGTGTAGGGGGCAGAAAAGCAAGGTTGACAATATATTATGATTTTTAATAATGTTTATATTGTTGATTAAAATTGTGTTATTCCATTAAATCCCAAAATTCCACCTGTAGACCCGCAATATATTGCGGGTCTACCGTTATTTATTTTATTCCAAATAGGGGGCGTAAAATTTTACGTCCCGACAACCAAAATAAATTTGGTTATCCTTCCTGGAGGAAGGAAAAACCAAATAATTGATGGGAAAATCGGAAAAATCGACAGAATAAAAATAATGTGCGTTGTTTCTGTAAATTACGGTATCATGATCGGCTTTAAAGTAATCCATGGATTTATTATGGAAAATTTGAGAGCTGATGTGATTTTAGCAAGGTTTTATGAATTAAGGTTAAATTGTTTTTAACCATTGAACGTCAAGCCTAATACGGATAGATATACTGTTTTCTTAGGTAAAAACTTGCCCCCCTTAAATACTAATCAAACTCACCCGCTTCGTCACCATCTTCCTTTTCTTGCCGTCAAATATGGCATACATGTAGGTGCCCCGTTTGAGCTGGCTGAGGTCTACTCTCAACTGGCGGCCATCTTTTTCTGAAAATGAGCGTACGAAAACGCGTTTGCCTACGATGTTGTATACTTCTAAGGTGTAGTCTTCAAAGGGATAATTGAACAGATCAACATATACCGGGCCATAGCTGGGGTTGGGGTGGGCTACGATGGCATTGTCATCGTAACTGATTTGAGTGACCTGGCTGTCAACATCGCGGTTTTGATAATCGACCCGGGTGATGGTGCTGTTCATGTATTCGTAACTAACCATCGGGCCTACATAATCAGGGGAAATAAAATCTACGCGGTTGTATTGCTGGATGCGCACATACGATGATAGTTCTGCCGGCAAGGAATTGGCATGTAGTTTGTCGTAAGCTTCCCACCTTCCATGTGGCCTTCGGCCTCTCACTCTGTAGTTTTGGATGATGCTGTACTCCAATTTGGTCACCTGCGATGAGTTGCCCCCCAGACTCATATTGCCGTCTCCTAGTTGATCGCCTTTTTCGGTGTAACTGAGCTCCAACCAGATACTGTCAAATTGGGCAGGAATAAAGTTTTGTTTTAGTGTAATGTCGCGGCGGGCCATGACTACGTTGATGGTATAACGGTTCTCAAAGTCTTCTCCTTTTTTCATGCCGGTTTGAAAAATCCTACGGACGGGTTCATAACGGATGATATCAAATTTGTTTTTGGAAAAGGGCAGTTCTACGATCTTACCCGCGGAATAAAGTCCACCATCGCGCACAAAGAGGTATTCTTCTTCGTTGTTGTTTTTTTTCCATACAAGGCTGGCTCCGGGAAAAGATTTAGCAGCTTTGCCTGCTGTAACTTTTTCAAATTTTTCGGTGATGGCGTAATAAGTTTTTAAAAACCCAAAATCCCAAAAACCGGCGGATGCATCGGTGAGAAACATCTCCAGTTTGTCGGTATGGGCACACCGGATGTACACATCGCCGGCCGATGGCAGGGCCTTGGGTGACTGTCCGGATACAACCATAGCAACCATCAGCAACGTTCCCAACAGTATAACTTTCATATAGCCATATTTTGATTGTCTACCAGATTGCGGTACAAAACGGAGTTGGCATAGAGTTCATCGTGTTTGCCAATCGCCTGCACCTTGCCTTTTTCAATCACCACAATCTTATCGGCTTTTTTGATGGTGGATAAACGGTGGGCTATGACAAAAGAAGTCCTTTCTTTCATGATGTGATCTATTGCTTCCTGAACTATTTTTTCCGACTCTGAATCTAACGATGAAGTGGCTTCATCCAGTATCAGGATTGGCGGATTTCTGTAAACCGCTCTGGCAATGGTTAGTCTTTGTTTTTGGCCGCCACTGAGTTTGTTGCCTTTGTCTCCAATGTTGTGGTCATAACCTTCTGCCGTTGCACTGATGAAATCATGGGCATTGGCTGTTTTAGCAGCTTTTGTGATCTTTTCCCGATCGATGTGTTCTTCACCAAAGGCGATGTTCTGACCAATGGTGTCGTTGAAGAGGATGGCTTCTTGCGTAACCACACCAAACAGCGATCGCAGGGCATGAACTTCTATCTCATTGATAGAGATGCCATCTAGGGTGATGGTGCCGGTTTCAATTTCCTGAAAACGGATCAGGGTGTCCATCAGTGTACTTTTGCCCCCACCGGAAGGCCCTACCAGGGCTACTTTTTCTCCTTTTTTTACGCTGAAACTTACGCCATCCAGGGCAGGACGCTCTGCATTGGCATAGCGAAAATAAACATTATCGAAGACGATCTCTTCATTAAACTGATCGACCCGGATGGTTCCTTGTTGTTGGTTGGGTGTATCAATTTCTGTGGCTAAAATAACTTCGATGCGGTCCATCGCAGCCCGACCTTTCTGTACGTTGTAATACGCCGATGCAAAATATTTTGATGGCTCTATGATCTGATAAAAGGCAAAAACAAAGGCAAAAAAGGTCTCCGGGCTCATGTTGCCTCCCATCACCAGCATGGTGCCATACCACAATAAAACGGCTACAACGGTCACCCCTAAAAATTCCGACAAAGGCGCTGCCATGTCTCTTTTGCGCAAAAGGGTATTGAGGGTGCTATAATAAGATTCGTTTTCCTGTTTGAATTTTTTGCTGGTGTACGCCTGTGCATTGTAAGCTCTGATAATGCGCAGTCCTGACAAGGTCTCTTCGATCATGGTACTGAGGTTGCCCAACTTTTGTTGTACCGTTCCCGATGATGCCCTGAGCGATCGGCCTACACCACCAATGATGAGCGCTGTAAAGAGGAGGAGGATAAAGACAAAAAGACTGAGTTTCACACTGATGTAAAACATAAAAACCAGACAGCCCGCAATGATGATAGGAGCTTTGAAAATGGATTCTATCACATTGAGGATCGACCATTCAATCTCTTGCACATCGAGGCTGGCGCGACTCATCAGGTCACCTTTTCTTTCTTCGCTGTAAAAAGACAGGGGTAGTGCCAGGAAGTGGGTAAACAAGTCGTGCCGCAGATCCCGAACTATGCCATTTCTTACGGGCGCAATGTAATAAAGGGCCAGGTAACGAAACAGGTTTTTAAGGAAAAATATAAGTACGATGACAATGCACACGTATATCAACGCGGTTTCTTTCCCTTGACTTTCGATGAGTTCCAGAAAACGGCTGTTCATCCAGGCCTCAATGCCGGTTTTGCCGGTGGCACTGGCAGGAACCCTGTCGAAAAGTAGTTGAAAAAAAGGGATGATTACCGGAATGCTTACCACGGTAAACACCGATAATAGTAAATTGCAAACGATGCTGGCAATAATAGCCGGTTTGTACCGACCCAGGTATGCGATCAACCTATCCAGCCCTTTCATTAGTCCGCAGACCGATTACTCGGCTTCTAATTCGAAGTTGTTGAGGAAGCCGGTATGGAAATTTCCATTGCGGAAGTCCTCATTTTTCATCAACTGAATGTGGAAAGGAAGGGTAGTCTTAATACCTTCTATGATGAATTCGTCCAATGCGCGCTGCATTTTGGTAATGCATTCTTCTCTGGTCTGTGCCTTGCAGATGAGCTTGGCAATCATGGAATCATAATAAGGTGGTACCGTGTAGCCTGCATAAACGTGGGTATCTACCCTTACCCCGTGTCCTTTTGGGGTGTGGAAAGAGTTTACCTTACCCGGATTGGGCCTGAAATTATTGTACACATCTTCGGCATTGATTCTGCACTCCATGGCATGCATGGTAGGGTAGTAGTTTTTGCCGGATATAGGTACACCCGCTGCTACCTTAATTTGTTCTTTGATGAGATCATGGTCAATCACTTCTTCTGTTACCGGGTGTTCTACCTGGATACGGGTGTTCATTTCCATGAAATAAAAGTTTCGATACTTGTCGACCAAAAATTCTATGGTACCTACCCCTTCATAGTTGATGGCTTTTCCTGCCAAAACAGCAGCTTCTCCCATCTTCTCGCGGAGCTCGTCGGTCATGAAAGGTGAAGGACTCTCTTCTACCAGTTTTTGGTGGCGACGTTGGATAGAACAATCTCTTTCCGACAAGTGAACCACCGTGCCCATTTGGTCTCCAATGATCTGGAACTCGATGTGTCTGGGCTCTTCGATGAATTTTTCAATGTAGATGCCGTCATTGCCGAAAGCGGCTTTGGCTTCCATTCTGGCTTTGTTCCAGGCATCTTCAAATTCGCCATCGTTCCAGACAACGCGCATACCCTTACCTCCACCACCGGCAGTAGCTTTGAGGATTACCGGGTACTTGATTTCATTGGCAATTTTAATGCCTTCTTTTACATCTTTAAGCAGTCCGCCGGAACCGGGTACTACAGGCACACCCGCCTTAATCATGGTTTCTTTGGCCGTGATCTTATCACCCATTTTTCGGATTTGATCCGGGGTAGGGCCGATAAATTTTACACCATACTCTGCGCAGATTTCTGAAAACTTGGCATTTTCAGCGAGAAAGCCGTATCCCGGGTGCACAGCATCGGAATTGGTGATCTCTACAGCCGCCATAATTTTGGGGATGTTGAGATAAGAATCTGCAGAAGCAGGGGGACCTATACACACCGCCTCATCGGCAAATCTGACGTGCAGGCTGTCTTTGTCGGCGGTTGAATAAATGGCCACTGTTTTAATGCCCATTTCCTTGCAGGTGCGTATGACCCGCAACGCGATTTCACCGCGATTGGCAATCAATATCTTATTGAACATGTGTCAAATTTTAGTGAATCGGTAATCAGGGTTCCACCAGGAACAATACCTGATCGTATTCTACAGGTGATGCGTCTTCGACCATCACTTTAACAATTTTTCCGGCAAACTCGCTCTCAATCTCGTTGAATAGCTTCATGGCTTCAATGATACATACCACACTGCCTTTCTGAACGCTGTCACCCACAGAAACAAAGGCAGGTTTATCCGGTGCCGATGAGCGATAGAAGGTACCCACCATCGGACTTTTTATTTCTATTAAATTGGAAGCCTGGCTTGCCTTTGGAGCACTGTCAGATTTAGGAGCTTCGGCGGATGGAGCGGCCATCGGAGCAGTTACCGGAGCCATGGCAGGCAAAGCAGGTGCCGCTACCGGCATTGCAGTGGTCACTACCTGAGAGGCGTATGACCTGGGGCCTTTGATCTTAATTTCATAAGTCTCAGTTTTAAAACTGAATTCACTCAAATTTGACTTATCCATCAATTTGATCAGGTCCTGAATTTCTTTGAAGGTCATGCTCATTCTATTTTAATTGGTTATTAGATCAGTTGGCGAAAGATAGGGCAAATTCTTCAATCCGGCCACTTTCGCCAACTGGTTTTTATCATCAAAATATTAAATCAAAAAGGAGGAAACTACAAAATTTTATTTTGCAGATTTTTTTATTTCATCCTTTCAAGATAGTCACCAGTGCGGGTGTCAATCTTAATTTTATCACCTTCATTGATGAAGATGGGTACTTTGACTTCTGCACCGGTTTCCAAGGTTGCATTCTTGGTCACATTGGTAGCGGTGTCACCTCTTACCCCTGGTTCTGCATAGGTTACTTCCAAAATTACATGAGGAGCCATTTCTGCGGTTAGCGGTATTTCTTTCTCTGCGTGGAAAAGAATTTCAATGTCCGCACCTTCTTTCAAAAATTCCGGCCTTTCGAGGAAAGCTTCTTTCAATTCTACCTGATCGTAACTTTCGTTGTCCATAAAATGGTAGCCGTTTTCATCCTTGTATAAAAACTGGAATTTTCTTCTTTCTACCCTTACGTCGTCGATCTTGTGACCGGAAGGAAAGGTGTTGTCGATTACCCTGCCGGTGGTGAGGGATTTGAGTTTGGTTCTTACGAAAGCGGCACCCTTGCCCGGTTTCACGTGCTGAAATTCCACGATGGTGTAAATATCATTGTTGAAACTAATGCAAAGTCCGTTTCTGATGTCTGCAGTTGATGCCATTTATTTGTTATATTTTTAAAAAACGGGGCGAAAATAAGCAATTGCCCGCAATTATGCCAAAGGAATACACAGAGAAATGAAAATCAATGTTTTAAGCATTGCCGTCGTAAGCCCAGCGAATGTAAACGCTGCCCCACGTGAAGCCACCACCAAAAGCAGTTAACAGAATATCATCTCCTTTTTTAAGTTTGCTTTCATAATCTGCCAGGCACAAGGGTAGGGTGCCGGCCGTGGTGTTGCCGTATTTCTGGATATTGATCATCACTTTTTCGATGGGAAAGTCCAGCATTTCCGACACAGAGTTGATGATGCGCATATTGGCCTGATGGGGCACCAGCCACTCAACCGTGTCGTTGTTGAGTCCATTGCGCTCCATGATTTCGCGAAGGGTAGAAGTCATGCCGGTCACAGCTGCCTTAAATACCGGCTTGCCGTCCTGATAGGCATAGTGCATGCGTTGTTTCACCGTCTCTTCGCTGGTTTGTATCAATGATCCACCTGCTTTGAGGTGCAGGTATTGCCTGCCGGCACCATCGGCTTTTAAGATGCTGTCCATTACCCCATAACCTTCTTCATCCGGTTCGAGTAATACGCCTCCACCGCCATCACCAAAGATCACACAGGTAGTACGGTCAGTATAGTCGACAATCGAAGACATCATATCCACGCCAACCACCACTACTTTGGTATAGGTGCCGGTTTCGATAAATTTGGAGGCTGTGGTCAGGGCATAAAGAAAGCCCGAACATGCGGCATTGATGTCAAAACCAAAGGCATTTTTTGCTCCCACCTTTTCGAGAATGGTATTGGCTGTATCCGGAAACTTCATGTCGCCGGTCACGGTAGCGCAGATGAGCAACTCAATTTCCTCCGGTGCCACTCCGGTCTTTTCCAACAGTCGGGTAACAATTTCGTAACCCATATCGCTGGTTGCCTTGCCCGGTGTTCTGAGAATATGGCGCTGCTTTATACCCGTGCGGCTTGTAATCCACTCGTCTGAGGTATCTACCATTTTCGACAGATCCTCATTGGTCAATACATCTTCCGGTACATAACCTGCAACGCCCGTAATGGCAGCCCTCCTTTTTATCATCTGAAAACTGATTTCGGCTGCAAATATACATTATTTACATCACCGCAATGTGGGTTTCGACCAGCGTATGAAAGAAGGGTAAACAAAGCGGGAGTACTATGGGCTTACTTTTACTTATAAAATAAATGCTTTCAACTTCAAATAAATTACATTTTGTAATAAATTATTAATAATTGTGAATCAATAATATAAATATTAAAGATATACATATGTAATTCTAAATTTTAGGTTTGGCATTATTATTGGTTAATAATTAGAGCTATAACACATTAAATAAATTAATAATATATTAAACATTTTTTTCACAAATGCATAAAGCCATGACAAAAATAGGAATGATGTTGCTGATCTTGTTTTTGAGTTGGGAGTCGCTTAGCGCCGCTACCAACATGGACAGAGGCGCATTTGAAAAGGCCAGGATGGAGGCCAGCGAGCAAGGCAAGTTGCTTTTTGTCGACTTTTACGCTCCATGGTGTAATCCATGCAAATGGATGGACGACAATACCTTCAAAGACCAGGAGGTTATGAGCCAATTGCAAAATCATTTCGTAACTCTTCGTGTCAATATAGACGATATGGAGGGATTTGAAATGAAAAGTCGGTTCGATATCCGCTTTTTGCCGACCGTCCTCATTTTCAACTCTGAGGGTGTAATGATCGAGCGGAGAGAGGAAACCCTGGGCGTAAAAAAAATGAGGAGCCTGCTGGCTTCAGTGGTTGAAAAAAAGCAGGAGCAGCCGATTGTACACAAGGTCAACACCTCCCCATCTACCGCTTTTACAGCATCCGCTGCCACACCTAAAGTTGAAAAGAAGGAAGTGATTCACACCAACTCTCAGTTTTGGGTACAGCTGGGTGCCTACAGCCAGGAAACCAATGCCATCCGGCAATCAGAGGAATTGGCAAGGTTGTTGCAAACAGAAGTTACCGTACAGCCGTCAGAGAATGCCGGCAAAAAATTGTACCGGGTAATGGCGGCCTCTTTTTCTTCCAAAGATGAAGCTGAAAAGTACAGGGAAGAAATACAAGTTAAACACCATCTGCAGGCCGTAGTATTGTAGCGCCTGCGATCAAGAGCAATAAATCAATCATAGGGGTGATTGTTCAGCCACCTCCCTTAATTGGGTAGGTGGCTGATAATTTTATGATAAATATCATCCCGGCTTATTTTTCCACTCAAACGAAACGCTAAAAAATTTGATGGTGTTGCAGCATTAGAACACAAAATATACTCTTATCCACAGACTGTCCTGCAATTTTTATGAATGCATGGCGTTATCTTATATACCCTCTAAGCCAATTTTAAGGGTTTACACGGGTGTTAAATAAGGGATAACCACGCTCATATTACAGGAATATTCCATATTTTTGCGTTTTGTTTTGAATGAAAAATCCTATTTCCATGAACATGAGGGCACTTTTCATATGCCTGGCAACTTTTTTGTTTACTTTCCAGGACATTGTGGCTCAAGACCAGCAAACCAATATTTCTATTGATTGTGCTGATGGTGTTCCCGGTGATACCCGATGCATTACCTTTACTTTTGATAATGCAGTGAGCCAGTTGAATGCACTGCAATTCGATATTGGCTATGATCCAACGGTTCTCTCTTATACGGGTATTCCGGGTGTTGCGGGTTGCATCACTGGCTTGACCAAGGATGAGTTTAATGATAAAAATAATGGGATTATATCTTTTGTATGGTCTAAAATTCCTGCACTTGATATTGCGGATAATTGTTTAATCTTCACATTGTGTTTCACCATCATTGGAGAACCGGGAGAGTCTTCTCCGATTTTCATTTTCAACAACGATTTTTTAGAAGCCACTTCTGAATTTGGAAAGGTGTCCATTACATCTTCGCCCTGTACGATCAATGTCAATGCAGCCGATTTTACTCTTGTAAAAAAGTATTGCGTTCCTTCTGTAAATGGAGCATCAGATGGATCCATTTCTTTTTATGGAATAGGAGGTAAAGCGCCTTATTCTTATCAGGTTTTTAAAGGAGCTGTTCTCGTTGGTTCAGGCAGCGGTGCCGCTGAAAAAGAGTTGATTACGATCAATAATATTTCAGGCGGAAATTACAACATCATCATCACCGACGCCGACGGCAAAGTGCGCAACAATGCTTTTTTCATAGATCCCGCGGGCTTACCTTCCTTTGATACCATTACTTATAACCCATCGTGTTTTAAACTTGCCAATGGCAAAATAAAGTTAAGTAACATAGATGTACCTTTTGTTCCCTATACCATAAGGTGGTCAAATGGCGAATTCAATAAAGACAGCATTGAAAGTTTGCCAAATGGGAATTACAGTGTCAGCGTTATTGATAACAATGGTTGTGCCATTACCAGAAACTTTAGGATTTTCGCGGACACCCTCAAGGCGCAGATTGAGGTGCTCGATTCGGCCTCTTGCAAAGGATTGAGAGATGGAACATTGAGAGTCACTGTGAGCGGTGGTACACCCAAAGCGGGTCCACAACCCTATACATTGCGACTTCCTCCTTCATCAAATTTCAACCCCATTTCTAATCCTTTTACCTGGACAAACGCACCGGCAGGGGAGGGGGTCTTGAGTGTGGGAGATTACGCGATCAACTACATTGGGAATCCGGCCTCTTGTCAGATTGATGTCCCGTTTTTCATACCCTTTCGGTTTTCAACCGAATTCAACGTAATCAATCAAGAAGATGTCGCCTGTTTCGGCGAGTCAACCGGGAAAATTGAAATCAAAGCCGGCGGTACCGGTGTGGGAACTTCCTTTGTGTTGAACACCTATTATGCCGGCACCAATACACCCCATCCCGGTGGCATCAGTGGACCTATGGGTGTCCACCTCAACAATACACTGGCAGCCGGAGATTATTGTATTTATTCACGTTCGAATATAGGCTGTAGAGATACTTTTTGTTTTACCATCAACCAACCATTTACCAAATTTCAGGTAGCGGTCGACAAAACAGATCCTTCCTGTTCAGCCCAGGGTAGCATCCAACTCAGAGCCAGCGGCGGAGAGCCCGGCTACACCTATAAATGGGCCGATGACGCAACGGCTCAGGATTTTAGAGACAACCTTCCCAAAGGCACCTACACTGTTACTGTTTCTGATAATGTAATGTGTGATACAATCATCACGGTTTCTTTGGAAAATGCGCCCGGCACGGATTCTGTAACTGCAGTAGTGCTCAAAGCCATCAGCTGCAACAATGGTACAGACGGTGAAGTTACCGTGAACTTTGTAGGCACAGTGCCCACAAACGCTACCTATAGCTGGGAAAAAGTGGGGAGCGGTCCTGCAGGCAGCACGCGCACCCTTTCCGGTCTTAGCTGGGGTACATACCGCGTAACGGTTACGGTAGATGGATGTATTGCCATCTCATCTGTTCCTTTGCTCAATCCTGACGGTCTTATCATTACGGATGTCCAACTCATCACGCCGGAATGCCCCAGAGGTGGTTTTGCCGGTAGTCTGGGTATCACCGCTACAGGTGGGGCACCATCTTATAATTATCAATGGACACTGGTTTCCAATCCCTCACAGATTCTGGGAACCAACTCGGTATTGGCACCAGCTGATCCCGGTACCTACGAGGTGAAACTCACCGATCAAAGCGGCTGTTCTAAAGACACAACACTTGTACTACCTTCTCCTCCCGACTTTACACTCACTGTCTCCAACATCATCGCTGAAAGTTGCAACGGAAAAGCCGATGGAAAAGCCACAGCCCTGGCGGCAGGTGGCCCTGTCAACGACGGTCGGTATAAATTTTTCTGGTCGAGTGGTGAAATGAGCGGGGGTATCTTCAACCCGCATTCTGCCATCAATTTGCCGGGTGGTAAAAACTGGGTCTTTATCACAGATGCGAAATGTGTCTCAGACACTGTATTTTTTGATGTTACTTCTCCTCCGGCCATCAATACGAGTTACCAGACTACCGGCATTTGTGCAGGCAGCTGTACCGGTCAGATCGATGTTACCGCTTCAGGAGGCATCGGAGGTGCACTGAGTGTTAGCTGGCCAACCGTTCCTTTTCTGGGCAATACGGTATTCAATCTTTGCGCCGGCAGTTACCCCTTTGTTGTGACCGATGCATCGGGTTGTACGGTGACTGATACGGTTGAGATTACGGCTGTCGATACGGTAGTTTTGAAAATAGATTCCACGCTTACCATTCCGCTTTCATGTAAAACAAGCATAGGTCAGCTGGGCTTACTCGCATCGGGGGGAACGCCCATTCCGGGTTCGGGCTATAATTATGCATGGTCTCCCAATGTATCCCAGACCAACCTGGCCACCAACCTGGATCAGGGACTCTATACCATCACGGTAAGTGACCAAAACGGATGTACGGCATCGGTAAGTTACAACATGGAGCGACCCAATGCCATTTCAGCCAAGGTTGAAGTACCCGAGCCACCCAATTGTTTTGGTGGCACTGCCTGTATAAAAGTAAGCGAGGTTACCGGTGGCGTAGCTGGCAACTATACCATGCAAATCAACAACGGCCTCCGTGTTCCCATAGACTCTTGTCTGCAACTGTTTGCCGGAGAATACCTGGTCAGTGTGTTCGATGCAGGTGGATGTAAAACAGATTATACCGTGAATATTACCCAGCCAGACCCCATCCGCATTGAATTGGGAGAAGACAGGCAACTCAATTTGGGTGAAGAAGTGGGCATTATTACGCCGTTGATAGAATCCGATTTTTCCATTGTCAACTTTGAATGGTCGGGTCTCGGTGATCTTACCTGCATTGGAGATCCATGTACAGAAGTGGCAGGTACACCCAAGTCGGATTTGCTCATTCGCCTTGTGGTCACCAATGAAAATGGCTGTACGGCTTTTGATGAACTAAACGTCCTGGTTAAGGATGAAAGAAGGGTTTATCTTCCCAATATCTTCCTTCCTTCCGGTAATGAAGGCAACAAACTTTTTGATATCCGCACCGGTTATGGTGTTGAAGCCGTAGAAAGTTTCTATATCTACGATCGATGGGGCAATGTAGTATACAGCCGATTTAACTATCTCCCGGATGTTTCTACCGGCTGGGATGGTACCTTCAGAGGCCAGCAAGCCCTGCCGGGTGTTTACGTCTATACAGCAACCGTCAAATTCCTCGATGGTCAGATGAAGACCTACAGGGGAGATGTCACCTTATTTAAATAAAAAGAGATATAAACAAGAATAAAGATTCCCATGCTCTTGTCAATACCTGGCAAAAGCATGGGAATCATTTTTTACAGCCTGCATCAAATGGCTGAACTAAATTGTTTGACCTCTCTTTTTCTCTGATAATATGGATCAAAACATGCAGCAATATTTCGGATAAAAGGCAGCCCTTTTTCGGTGATTTCCCAACCAATGGCAGTTTGAATCACCAGACCATCTTCCTGCATTTCGCGAAATGTATCTTCATCCCTGATTACACTACCCGATACATCCACATGTTTAAGTTGACACATCAGATTTTTTATCGTCTTTTTGGTCTGGTATTCCTCTTCAGAAAGCAGGTGGGTTCTTAAGGTAGGTAGTTGTGCATTTTCTATATAGATATAGTAATCTTTGAGGGTTTTTACATTTTGGTGATAAGCCTTGCCCAATTCCGAAATTGAAGAAACACCGAGTCCCAGCATATTGTCGCTCGCAAGATCTGTGTAACCCATAAAATTTCGATTAAGGAAACCACCTTGTCTCGCTTTCGACAGCTGATCGCCGGGTAGTGCAAAGTGGTCCATGCCGATTTCTTCATAACCCAGGTCAAGCAGCAATTCTTTGCCTTTCTCATAAAGCGTCCTTTTTTCTTCGCCAAGAGGGAGATCATTTTCGTCGTAAGCCCGCTGGCTGGGTGCTGTCCACGGCACATGCGCATAGCTGTAGAAGGCAATGCGTTCGGGCATGAGTTGGCTTACATGGTCCATATTGCGGTAAATATCATCCAGGTTTTGTTTGGGCAGACCGTAAATCAGGTCAAAATTGATGGAATCATAACCCGTTTCTCTGGCTTTTTTGACGACGGCATACACCTGTTCTGTAGTTTGAAAGCGGTGGATGATGCGCAAAATTTCTTCATCAAAAGTTTGCACCCCGATGCTAATCCTGCCAAAGCCCAGTTTGGCCAGTGTAGTAAGATGGTCTTCTGTGGTAGAGGAAGGATGCGCTTCAAAACTGAAGGCAGCTTCTTCGGATCTTTTTACACCCTCTGAAAACAATCCTTCTATCAGGGTCTTCAGGTTGGAAGGTGAAAAAAAGGTAGGCGTTCCTCCCCCCAGGTGGAGTTCGCTGATGGTAGGTTTTTCGCCCAACAACGAGGTGTACATCTGCCACTCTTTGAGTATGGCTTCCAGATAAGGCTCTTCTACTTGGTGGTTGGTCGTAATGTGTTTATTGCAACCACAATAGGTACAAAGTGATTCACAGAAGGGGAGATGGAGGTACAAAGATAATTTAGAATGGCCTGCCAATTGTTGAACGACCTGAGAAGCCCAGGATGTAGCATCCAATTGATCTTGCCATTGGGTAATCACCGGATAAGAAGTATACCGGGGTACCTCATAGTTGTACTTCTCTATAAGGGAATGCATCGTGGAAATTTTGCTCAAATTTCCTGTTATTTGCCGGTTGCAGGGTTGACGGTTATCAATGGGCGGGTTGACGGGGATCAATATTTCCTTTACGCTTGAAGGCCGATTCCTTATCTTTGTAAAAAAGTGTATGCAAATCAAATGGAAAGGGGTTTTTCCGGCCCTTACAACCAAATTTAATGCGGACGGCAGCCTTGACATGCCCACCTTTACCCATAACCTTACACACCAACTTGAAGCAGGTGTTCACGGCATCATTTTAGGTGGCACCCTCGGTGAGGCCAGTGTTTTGGAAGAGGATGAAAAAGAAATGCTGGTAAAATATACGCTCGAAACTTGCAGGGATAAGGTGCCTGTGATCCTCAACATCGCAGAAGGAAGTACGGCTGTGGCGGTCCAAAAAGCCAGATTAGCAGAATCATGGGGTGTGGATGGCCTCATGTTGTTGCCCCCTATGCGATACAAGGCAGATGATTCAGAGTTATTTCACTTTTTTTCTACCATAGCGGCTTCTACATCGTTGCCCATTATGATTTACAACAATCCGGTGGATTACAAAAATCTGGTGACACTCGATGTCTTTGAACAATTGCTGACCCGGCATCCCAATATACAGGCAGTAAAGGAATCCACCCGGGATGTGAGCAACGTTACCCGAATGCGCAACCGTTTTGGAGATCGCATCAGCATTCTTTGTGGCGTAGATACCCTTGCGATGGAGTCATTTGTGTTGGGCGCCGATGGCT
>CALJKQ010000049.1 GCA_937973565.1 uncultured Saprospiraceae bacterium
ATATGATGCGCCTGGTGGCACTTCCGAAATAATAATTGATGGTGAAAATGGCTATTTAGTTCAAAACGGCGATATATCTGCATTCGTAGAAAAATTATTACATATAATTCACAATCCTTTGGAAAAGAATAAAGTCAGGGAATCTGTAATCAACAGATTCTCTTCAGATTTTTTTTTAAGAAAAATTCATGAAGCACTCCAATAGCACAGTGGTTAAGGAACTGAAAATTGGAATTTTGTTGGATAGTCCTCAAATTCCATTTTGGATATTTAAGACAATAGCTAAAATCAATTCAATTTCTTCCGTTAAAATTGTAGCTTTAATATATAAAAAAAATAATCCTAATAAAACAAGTTATTTACAGAAAATATTTAAACTTTTACCGCATTTAGTATTTGTTTTATATTTAAAGTTCGAAAAACAATTATTTCGCCCTGCAATTGACGCATTTAAAATTTTATCAATTGATGATCTGAATTTAAATACAAATATTCTATCTGTCGAATGCATTGAAAAGAAATATTCTGATTTATTTACTAAGGATGCAATTACTGATCTGAAGAACGTAGAGCCAGATTTATTAATAAGATTTGGATTTAGAATATTAAGAGGGGAGATATTGAATATACCAAAATATGGAATTTGGTCTTTGCATCACGGAGATAATTCAATCAACAGAGGAGGGCCTGCTTGTTTTTGGGAAGTATTGGAAAGATGGGGTGAAGTTGGCGCAACATTGCAAGTTCTATCTGAGAATCTGGATGGGGGCAAAGTTATTTCTCGTTGTATAACTCAAGTTGACAGGTCACTAATTAGGACAAGAAATAATTTGTATTTAAAGTCAATAAATCTTATACCTAATGCTTTACAAGCATTACTTGATTCAGATGATTTCAGTCAGATTACATTAAAAGAAAGTTACTTTGACTATTATTCAGCAAAGTTGTATAAATGGCCTTCAAATATTAGTATTTGTAAATTGCTATTTGTTCATTATATCTTATGGTTAAGGGATAAAGTAAAATATTACTTCAAAGAAGATCAATGGAGAATTTCATATTGTTTTAAGGATGAGAAATTTAATACATCTCTTTATAATTTTAAAACAATTAATCCAGGAAAAGGGAGATTTTTTGCGGATCCGTTTTTAATCTATCACCAAGATAAATACTTTGTTTTTTATGAAGAATTGGATACCGTGAATAAAAATTCAAAAGGAGTTATCATGGTTTCTGAATTTGATTCTAAAAATGAACTGATTGATCCGCAAATAGCATTAAAAAAGGACTATCATCTTTCATATCCTTATGTCTTCGAGCACAATGATCAAATATACATGATTCCCGAGTCAGGTGAAAACAGAAGTGTTGATTTGTATAAGGCTAATGGATCCGTTTTTCAATGGGAACATGTTTGCAGCATATTTAATGATGTTGCAGCTTTTGACAGTTCTATTGTCTTTTACAATGGATTATTTTGGTTGTTTACCACAGTTGTTGAATTTCCTGGGACTTCCACATGTGACGAATTATATTTATTTTATTCAGCTTCTCTTGAAAATGGCAATTGGACTCCGCATCCACTCAATCCGGTTGTTAAGGATATAAAAAGGGCTAGATGCGGGGGCAAAATTTTCATATTAAACGGTGAGATCATACGACCTTCTCAAGACTGTAGTTTTAGATATGGTAGAGCTATTAATTTTAATAAGATTCTAAAATTATCTACTAGTGAATTTGAAGAAGCTCCTATTGCTTATATTAAACCTAATTGGAGTGATAAGGTAAATGCTTGTCATACTTATAATCATGTTAATAATTTAACAATTATTGACATTTCTTATTCCAAGTTTAGATTTATTTAAAACGACTTTGTTGTATGTGTAGAATCACAGGTTTTTATTATTCCGGACAACAAAATCCAGCATTGAATCGGTCGGCTATCATTGGCGCCATGAACCAAAGTCTTGCACACGGCGGTCCCGATGATGAAGGTATTTATGTCGACCAGTACATAGCCCTGGGTCACCGCAGATTGGCCATCATCGATCTTTCTGCATTGGGGCATCAACCCTATGAATGGGACAGGTACGTGATGGTCTATAACGGGGAAATGTACAATTTTGAGGAAGTTAAAAATGACTTGATCCGGTTGGGTTATTCCTTCATTTCTCATAGCGACACAGAAGTAATTATCAAAGCATATCACGAATGGGGAGAAGCTTGTATTCATCGTTTTCGCGGTATGTTTGCTTTTGCCATTTGGGACAAGGTGGAACAGAAACTCGTGTTGTGCAGAGACAGAATTGGGGTAAAACCACTTTATTGGTACTGGAAAGATGGTTTGTTTATGTTTGCCTCTGAACTCAAGGCTTTTCATCAACACCTTTCCTTTAATAAGGATATCGACTTAGAAGCTGTCAATCTTTATTTGCAAACAGGTTATATCAGATCGCCTTATTGTATTTTTAAACATGTCAAAAAATTGGTGCCCGGCACTTTTCTTACCCTGGAAAAAAATGCAGAGCCTCGTATTTCCAACTATTGGAACATAGATCAGAAATCCCAAATGGCCCGCCCTTGTGCCGACTCAGATGCGCAAGTCATTAAATCCACAGAAGAGATATTGACCGAAGCATTTAATTTAAGACTGGTGGCTGATGTGCCTGTCGGCGTATTTCTAAGTGGAGGCATAGATAGTTCTCTGGTCACTGCCTTATTACAAAAAGACCGCGATCAGCCAATCAATACATACACCATAGGTTTTGAAGATAAAACCTATGATGAATCACATCATGCTGCCGACGTGGCCAAAGCCCTGGGTACGCATCACCACAGTTTTATTTGTCGCCTTTCTGAATTTGAAAGAATCACTGAAAATTTTTGTGACATCTATGACGAACCCTTCGGCGATAGTTCAGGCATACCTACTACACTGGTTGCAGAAGAGGCACGTAAACATGTCACGGTGGCCCTTTCTGCTGATGCAGGTGACGAATTGTTTACTGGATATGAAAGATACCTCTTGGCCGATAAATACTATCATAAAATAAGCAAAGTTCCCCTGGCATTGAGACAAGTTGCTGCAGGAATGGCCGGCTGGATTTCTCCTGCAATGGTAGCATCTGTTTTACCTAAGTTGCCGGGTCTTAAGCATATTAAACACCTTGAAATCAGGTACCCAAAAATGGTAAGGGCTTTGAAGAGTAAGTCTAGAGTGGATTTTCTTAGACTGGTTACAACCAGTACGACGGAGGAGGCTCTCAGGGGGTTGACCGGCCAGGCTCCTGTTCCTGTTTTTGATGATCCCACCCAATTGGCACAAAACCAATATCTCTCCATGTTTACCGTTGCTGATGCTACCTCCTATCTTGAAGGTGATATCATGGCAAAGGTGGATCGGGCTACCATGTCGGTGGCATTGGAAGCCAGGGAGCCTTTTTTGGATCACAAGGTAATCGAACACGCCTTGTCATTGCCCAATAAATTTAAAGTCCGCGACCATCAGTCGAAATGGGTACTTCGTCAGATTTTGTATAACTATGTGCCATCAACCGCCATTGACCGAAGAAAACAGGGTTTTGGAATTCCCTTTATACATTGGTTGAAAACGCTTTATTTGGGGGAAGTAAAGGATATGGCGATCGATACTGAATTCATACATCACTTTGGCCTCAATGCCGGTTTTCTGCAAAAAGAAACAAGTATTTTTGTAGAGGGAAAATCGGGCATGATTGAACACGGTACATTGTGGTATCTTTTTATACTTTATCGCTGGTACAAACGGTGGATCAAACAATAAGAGGCTTTCGCATAGGTATTATTGCCAATACTGCCTGGAATCTATATCATTTCAGAGCAGATCTCATCAGACATCTGAGGGGGCATGAAAATAAAGTTTATGGCATTGCACCTGCGGATGGATTTGAAAGTCGTTTGGAAGAAATTTGCGATGGTTATGAAGAATTGAAAAAATTACAAAGAAAAGGTACCAATGCCTTTTCTGACCTGGCTCTCTATCACGAGCTGGTGGCAATTATGAAAAGACAACAGCTGGATGTAGTTTTGTGCTATACCGTTAAACCCAATATCTATGGCACATTGGCTGCTCACAGATTGGGAATACCTGTCGTGAACACCATCACTGGTCTGGGCTTTACATTTCTTGAAAACAGGTTGATCAATAAAGTGGTAGTCAGGCTTTACAAATATGCCCTGGAAAAATCCTCAAGGGTAATTTTCCAAAACAAAGATGACAGGCATTTATTTATTCGTAAAGGTATTGCCAAAGCAGGTAATACTTCACTGATAAGAGGCTCCGGTATTGATGTTGAAAAATTTCACCCGAAATTGAATGTGCTTTCATCCAATGGAAAACTGAATTTTATTTTCATTGGCAGACTATTATACGACAAAGGGGTAATGGAGTTGCTGCAAGGCTTTGCAAAAGCAGCGGAAGAGCTAACCCATATCAGCCTTCACTTGGTAGGTGACACGGATGAAGGCAATCCGGCATCTGTAAGTGCCGAAGATTTGGCTTTGTATCACCATAGAGATGACATTCATTTCCACGGTTACCAGGAGAATATAATTCCCTATTTAGCTAAATCAGACGTGGTTATTTTACCCTCCTACAGAGAAGGGATGCCCAGGGTTTTGTTGGAAGGAATGAGTATGGCAAAACCTGTAATTGCAACCAGCGTACCCGGGTGCAAAGACATGGTTAAAAATGGGGTAAACGGGTATTTGGTAAAAGTCAAATCTGCCGACGAAATTGCTGATGCCATCACTGGAATGGCCAGACTTTCTGCTGATGAAAGAGCAGCCATGGGCGAGGCTGGCAGGAGGAATGTAGTTGAACATTATTCCTCAAATGCCATCATTATGGAATACGACATGGTATTGCGGGACTTAATGGGTGATAAAAAAAAGCGCAAATCTGATATAATCTGATGTCGGTAAAGATAATCAAGGATCATTATGAACTTACTTTTGATCTCATCATTGATGTGCGGTCTCCAGGTGAGTTTCAGCACGCTCATATTCCGGGTGCTAAAAATTTGCCATTATTTTCCGATGAAGAAAGGGCGGTAGTAGGTACGCTTTACAAACAAAAAAGCAAGGAAGATGCCATAAAGGCCGGTTTGGGCTTTTATGGGGCTAAAATGCAGGACATGATTTCTACAGTGGAGTCATGGCTTATGGATAAGCATGCATTGGATCCTTCAAAACCAATTGCTCCGGGCAAACATACTTTATTGGTGCATTGCTGGCGTGGAGGTATGCGCAGTGGTGGTGTTTCCTGGCTGTTGGACTTATACGGTTTTAATGTGTATGTTTTGGAAGGTGGATACAAGGCATATCGCAACCGTGTATTAAACTGCTTTGAAAAGCCCTGGCATTTCTTTGTATTGGCGGGCAATACAGGCGCAGGAAAGACCAAAGTATTACATGAATTGGAGAAAAGAGGTGAAGCGGTGATTGACCTGGAGGGTATTGCCCATCACAAAGGTTCTGCTTTTGGAAATATAGGCATGCCGGTGCAACCAGGTCAGGAAATGTTTGAAAACCTGTTGGCACATGAGCTTCATATACGTCAGAATCAGTCTATCTGGATAGAAGATGAAAGTATAAGGATCGGTCATGTCAACTTGCCCAAGCCTCTTTGGGTTTGGATGGGAAAATGCCATCACTTTATGCTCGATATCCCTTTCGAAAAAAGACTGGAATACACAGTTGCTGAATATGGAAAATTGCCTGTCGAAAAAATGGTCAATGCCATCATTCGAATTAAAAAAAGGTTGGGAGGTTTGGAGACCAAAAATGCCATCAATGCTTTGATCGAAGGACAGGTGCATGAGAGTTTCGACATTTTGCTCAGGTACTACGACAAATGGTACGATAAGGCAGTTGCCGAAAAATCATTACCCCCTGACTTGCTCACATCAGTACCTTGCGATGACACTGACCCAAAGCGCAATGCAATGAGACTTCTTCATTTAATCCAAAAATAAATACGCATATAAAATTAATAATGGAGCAGGAAATTAAATTGACTCAATATTCTCATGGTGCAGGTTGTGGCTGTAAGATAGCACCCAACGTATTGGAAGAAATCATCAGCACCAGTATTGCCATGCCGGACAATGATAAGCTTTTGGTTGGAAATCATAGCAAAGATGATGCAGCCGTATATGATTTGGGCGACGGAAGAGCTATGATCTCAACTACCGACTTTTTTATGCCCATCGTTGATGATCCCTTTGAATTTGGAAGGATAGCCTCCGCCAATGCCATCAGTGATGTTTATGCCATGGGGGGTAATCCTGTTTTGGCTATAGCCATTTTGGGCTGGCCCATAAACATTCTTACTACAGACGTTGCCAGGAGGGTAATTGAAGGTGCACAGAGTATTTGTCTGGAGGCAGGTATTCCATTGGGAGGCGGGCATAGCATCGATGCTCCGGAACCTATTTTTGGCCTTGCCGTGAGTGGTTTGGTACAGATTGACCATTTGAAAACCAATAATGCTGCAAAGGATGGAGATCTCTTGTATTTGACCAAGCCATTGGGTGTGGGTATCCTTACAACGGCAGAGAAAAAAGGAATTTTGCAAGCGGCTCACAAGGGCATTGCTGCCCGTCAGATGATGCAACTCAATAAAATAGGATACCGTATGGGTTCTGTCTCAGGTGTTCATGCCATGACAGATGTAACCGGTTTTGGCTTATTGGGACACCTCACAGAGATGGCAGAAGGAAGTCAATTGTGTGCGGAGGTGTACCAGGAAAAGGTTCCCCGGATCATTCCTGAACTGGATTATTATTTGGCTGAAAAATCAACACCCGGGGGAACGGCAAGAAACCTAAAAGCCTATGGCCACAAGATAAGATATGCATCTCATGTAGACGAGGTAGCGGTTCAGGCAGTGTTGGCTGATCCTCAAACCAGCGGAGGCTTGTTGATTGCTGTTGCACCCGAAAATAGAGTAGAAGTTGAAAGTATATTGAAGGAGTTTGGAATGGATGCATTTGTTGAACCCATCGGCAGAATGAGATCGTATCAAAATGATGGTACTTTCATCGTAGTTGAATAAGATGTACCAAGGTATGACCACAGAAATTAACAGATCAGTGAAAATTGACATCATAGCGGGTGCTCGCCCTAATTTTATTAAGATAGCAGCCATTATACATGCATTACATGCACACAATGAAAAGGATGTAAATCCAATCTTGTACAGGTTGATCCACACCGGGCAACATTATGATGCTGCCATGAGTCAGAATTTTTTTGAACAACTTAATCTTCCCGAACCCCATATCAATTTTGGTGTAGGCTCAGGATCTCAGGCTTATCAAACCGGACAGATTATGCTGGCTTATGAAAACGCCCTGAAACTTGAAAAACCAGATCTTTGTATTGTAGTAGGAGATGTTACTTCTACCATGGCCTGTACTTTGGTCGCCAAAAAGGAGGGGGTCGCAGTGGCACATGTGGAGGGAGGCATTCGGTCAGGTGATATGACTATGCCCGAAGAAGTCAATCGCATTGTCACAGACAGCATAGCAGATTATTTTTTTACAACCTCAAGACAAGCCAATGAAAATTTACTATCCAGGGGTGTAAATGAGGAACAGATATTTTTTGTGGGCAATACGATGATTGACACGCTGATAACACAATTGCCCAATTTGAAAAAACCTGATTTTTTCGAAGAGCTGGAACTGGATGACCGGCCCTATCTGGTGGTAACATTGCATCGTCCTTCCAATGTTGACAGCATGGAAGGCTTAGATAGATTATTGACTTTGTTAAACGGAAATGCCAATGGGCATAAATTGATCTTTCCTATGCATCCAAGAACCAAAAAGATATTTGAGAGCATTGGCAAAATCTATCCACACATATATCTTACCAGCCCAATGGATTATTTATCATTTATCTATTTAGTGAATAATGCCAAAGGAGTCGTTACCGATTCCGGTGGAATTACCGAAGAGACTACTGTTTTGGGCATTCCTTGTATGAGCCTTCGCAACACCACAGAAAGACCTGAGACGGTGACCATTGGCACCAATGTAATGGTTGGCACAGACGAAGACAATATCGTTGCTGCATTACATCAAATGACAGCCGGGCAATGGAAAACGGGAGATAAACCGGAACTTTGGGATGGTTTTGCCGGTCAGCGAATAGTTGAAATTTTGAATAACAAGATATTTAATAATGTATTATGAAAATCACAATATCAGTCATGGCATGGATCTTAATGGGTATGGTTATTACCTCTGATTTGTCAGCTCAGGTAAACGCAATTGCTTTTTCACAAATTGACGTTTTCCAAAGTGACAACCAAAATATCAAGACCGGTAAAAGACCCAGGGCTGTTTTTTTTGGCAACAGCATAACGGAGGGTTTTGTCAAAGCAGTTCCTGATTTTTTTGAAATCAATCATTACATTGGCAGGGGTATAAGTGGTCAGACCACTTCCCAGGGATTACTTAGATTTAGAAAAGATGTATTGGAATTGAATCCCGAGGTTGTTTTGATAAATTTGGGCATCAATGATATCGCCGAAAACACAGGTCCCTATGATGAGGGCTTTACTTTGGGCCATCTGATTTCAATGGTTGAACTTGCAAAAGCCAACAACATCAAGGTTGTTTTGGCTTCTGTTTTGCCGGCTTCGAATATTTACTGGAGACCTTCTGTTGAAAATACGGCTGATAAAGTAATTTCACTAAACCAGTCTATTAAGATGATGGCAGATCAGTATGGATTGATTTACCTGGATTACCACACTGCGTTAAAAAACAGTGAAAACGGCCTCGATAAAGAGTTGGCGGAAGACGGCGTTCACCCTACATTAAAATGTTATAAAATAATGGCAACTTTGGCAGAAGAGGCCATTCAAAAGACAATCAATCCATGAAAGCAAAATATTTTACCTGGCTGTTATTTTCCGTTTGTTGGTTTTTAACAGACGCTCTTTCGGCCCAAAAACAATTTAAAGTATTGCTTTTCACCAGAACCATGGGATGGCATCATGAATCTATTAAAGATGGAGTTGAAGCTTTTCAAAAATTGGCTGAAAGACATTTTTTTGATATGGAATGGCAGGAGAATGCCGATTGGTTCACAGATGAAAAACTAAAGACATATGATGTCATTGTTTTTTTGAATACTACAGGGGACATTCTGAATGAAGCCCAGCAGGCAGCCATGCAGAGATTCATTCAATCGGGCAAAGGATTTGTAGGTATTCACAGTGCTTCAGACACGGAATACAATTGGGAATGGTACACCCGATTGGTAGGCAGGATGTTTGTTTCGCATCCGGCCATACAAACAGCCAGGTTGCATCCTGTCAATCGTAAGTTTATGGGCATGTCCAATTTTCAATCCCCTCATTGGTTTACGGATGAATGGTATATATTGACGCCTGAGAAACAAAGCGGCCTAACGTACTTGCTTGAAATAGATGAATCATCTTATTTTCCGGGTAACCCCACTAAGGATTATCCACAAGGAGGTATGAACGGCAAACACCCCATATCCTGGTTCCATGAATACGATGGTGGGCGATCTTTTTATACAGCCATTGGACATTTACCCGGTGTGTATGGAGATCCGGTATTTCTCGATCATTTGTTTGGAGGTCTGTATTGGGCAGCAACTGGAAAGGGTTACAATCCGTGATTATTAATTTTGCATTACATGCTTTTTTCCTACGTTAACAAAGGGGCACACATTCTTCAATGGAAACCAACCGGAGTTGATGAAGAGGTTATTTTTTGCAGCTCTCTGGCTGATATTGAGGGAACAGCGCCTATAAGAGGGGGAATCCCGGTATGTTGGCCCTGGTTTGGTCCAAAAGATACCCTCCCGCAACACGGTTTTGTGAGGACGGCGATGTGGAAGACGATCCATGATGCGCAAGACGACAAAACCACCATTGTTGGATTAAGATTGAGTTCAGAGGATTTTGTATATGAGCAATGGCCTTTTCAATGGCAGTTGGATTTGTTGGCTGAAGCCGGCCAGACATTAAAGGTTAGTTTAATTACCCAAAACACAGGCAATAAGCCTATGGAGATTACACAGGCGCTGCATACCTACTTTAATGTAGGAAACATACACAAGGCTGTCATCGAAGGTTTCGATGGAAAATACTATATCGACAAAACCCGCAACGGCCAAAAAGCAGAACAAAAAGGCAACCTTACTTTCCACGAAGAAACAGATAAGATCTACCTCGACACTTGCTTTGCACGCCTGGTTGATCCTGAGTGGCAAAGACAGATAGAAATAGAGACACAGGGAGGAAACGCCATGGTGGTTTGGAATCCCTGGGAGGCAAAATGCAAAGGCATTAAGGATTTAATGGATGATGATTACAATAGATTTGTATGTATCGAAGCGGCCTGCACTCCGGAGCAGGTTGTGGTACTGCCGGGTCATCAACATCTCCTTTCAATGGAAATTAAAGTAGAGAAATAAACTTTAAATATTCTTTAGAAACGATACTGTCCGGGTATATAAAAAAGGCGAAGTTTTTACTTCGCCTTTTTTATTTGTCCTGGTAAGACACTAGGTATTAACCATATTAAAATTTCTAATGGCAGATTCAACGGCATTAACCATATTGACTCCCAGAATTTCTGCTGCATCTCTGTCAGTAGGAAAATTGGCAATGCTGTTGTCCAGTCTGTTAATTACGTCGTTGTTCAATGCTCTTCTATCACCGGTGAAGTGAACAGCACTGTCTTTGAATTCGTGGTAAACAGTTATAGGCACATTGCTTACAGGAAGCGATTTAAGTTCTTTGTAGATTAAAACCTTGGCCTCTAAGCGGCTGAATTTTTCCCTGAAAATTTCAGAAACCCATGCCTTTGTCAATACTTTTCTGGGAACAGTGATTTTGTTTCCTAAACTGTCTTTCACTATTTTACCTTTGTCGTCATACAAATATTCGATGCCATCTTCAACCATGGCTACCATTTCATAATTGTTTACATTTTCTCTTTCGGCTCCGAACTCTGGGTTTAAAAAGTCAACTACGATGTAGCTATCATAATTTTTATCTTTTTCCATAAGATAAAATCTTTCCCACTCATTGCCCAATCTGTCCAGGCGAATGGCTGCCAGTTTATCGTAGATGAGTTTTGATAAATTGGCATTTTTGTCCCATTTTACATCAATGGCTACAGTCACGATTCCCAAATCCATAGCTTCCCGTTTAAGCAGGGAAACGTCTTTGTAAGAAGATGTAAAGCGATCGGTTTTATCCAGCCATTTTTTAGCTTCCCTCGCCAAAATTTTGTCGTGGTATGTTTTGGCTTCGACCAAGGTTTCTTTGCCCTTAATGTAATAGGCCTCCAAAGCCTTTTCTCGGGCATCCAATTTATAGGCAGACAAATCACTCACATCCATCATGGCTTCATAACCGTCTTCACTGATGAGGGGTACAAGGGCTGAAGCTTTGTCTCTTCGGCTCATCATCCGACCGTAAACATCATATATTTCCTCCCACTTGGATACAGAAGTTGATCGCTCCAATGCTGCAATTTTTTTAAGGTCTTTTTCATTCAATTCCCGATAAGCTTTTTCAAGACCTTTTACGTATTTGGTTTTTTTGTTTTTTTCGCCTGCCAGCTTGTCCACAGCATAGTTGAACGCTTTTTCATATTCTCCTTTTTCAACCATGGTTTCGATTGATTTGCAAGCTATCATCGAAGTTGCCAAAATAAATAGGTAAATAATTGTTCTCATGGCAAATGTTTTTAAGTGGTTTTAAATAGATTGTTTGAAGGAGAGCGATTGAATCTTCTCTTTGTTTCTTTTAATAACCGGTTTAGGATTTACTTAACACCGAAGCTTTGGATTACTCCTAATTATGTTTTAATTACCTGCCGGACATCCTTATTTTATATCCGTACGTGTTCACAAATCAGGCATTTATTAAGCTTATTTGATTTTGGCAGGATTCTTGATATATTAATGTATTCCTGCATGTATAAGTAGTTGATAACAGTTAGAGGCACAATTTATTAGGTAGATTTTAGAGTACGGGAATACCCTGAAAATGATCCGTAAAAACGCCCATTTTTATACAAAGTGTTGAATATTATGGCATTAATTAGGGTTTTTGGTCATAAAATTGTCTTCTACTAAATATGTTCCAGGTTATTTTTTATCATTTTTTACAAACTTTTATTCATGGGTAAATTTGTTGTTTTATTTCTGCTCGCTTTCTCATTGACCAATGTCTTGGGACAAGAAATTGTGCCTTTTAAAGTGGTGACTGAACACCAAAGTTTTGCACAGTTTGAACCCTATGCTGTGTTTTCCGGTACATCGCGCACTGATTTGGTCCTGCCGGAAGAGGTTACCGAATACAATGTACTCCAAATGGATCATACAGCGCTCCGAAAATTAATCACCAACGCCGATGCAAATATCAGTTTCAAATTGCCTGTATCTGACAGAGAAGAACTGGAATTGCAATTGGTAGAAAACAGTCTGGAAGGCCTCATTATCCGTGAGTCGGATGGCAATCGCCAAGTAAAGTTCAATCCCGGCAGACATTACCAGGGCATTATCAAAGGCAGACCGGGATCTCTGGTGGCCATTTCCTTTTTCGAAAATGATGTTATGGGTTTCATCAGCGACCCCAGAACCGATGGCAACCTTGTAATCGGTAAAATGCAGGATAAAAGCGGTGACTTTATTGTTTACCGGGATGACAAAGTATTGTCGAAGTTGCCTATGGAATGCGGAACTCAGGACAATACACAATCGTATACAAATGAAGAGTTGTTTCACCATCACGATGATAGGGCTCTCACAGATTGTGTAAAAATGTATTTTGAAGTAGATTACAACATTTTTACCAACAAAGGCGGTATGACCCCAACCATCAACTATATTACGGGTTTGTACAACCAGGTGAAAACCCTTTACAACAATGAATCCATTAATACGGTAGTTTCCGAAATTTTTGTTTGGTCAACCACCAGTCCTTATACAGGAACCAATTCCAGCACCATGCTTAACCAGTTTTTGGCATACAGGAATGGTTTCAATGGCAACATTGCCATGCTTTTGTCATACAGTGCGAGTGGCGGTATTGCTTATGTAAATACCCTATGCAATTCCAATCCGGATTATAGAATGGGTTTTTCAAGTATTGGTTCTACCTATGCTACAGTGCCTACCTACAGTTGGTCTGTTGAGGTGGTAACACATGAATTTGGTCACTTGTTAGGTTCCCAGCATACCCACGCCTGCGTCTGGAACGGAAACAATACTGCCATCGACGGATGTTATACAACGGAAGGCGGATGCGCCAATCCGGGAATTCCGTCCGGTGGAGGAACCATTATGTCCTATTGCCACCTGACCAGTACTGGCATCAGTTTTACCAAAGGTTTTGGCACACAACCGGGCAATCTTATCAGGAGCAAAGTGACGGCTGCTACCTGCCTGTCACCATGTCCGGGTTCTCCAACACCTACATGTACAGATGGTATACAGAACGGGCAGGAAACCGGTGTTGACTGCGGCGGGCCTACATGTCCCCCTTGTCCTACAGGTTGTACGAGCAATTCGGGAACCTTGACCATCGTTTTGGATAACTATCCATCTGAAACAACCTGGAACATCAAAAATTCATCCAATGTAACCCTTTATTCCGGTGGCCCTTATTCTGCAGCCGGCAGCACCGTAACGGTGCCACTTTGTCTTCCCAATGGATGTTACACTTTCAATATTTTCGACTCTTATGGTGATGGCATCTGCTGTGCCTATGGAAACGGATCCTACAATGTAGTGGTAAATGGCACCAATGTTGCTTCCGGAGGCCAGTTTACGACTTCCCAGACAAAATCATTTTGCATCAATGCTACCAGCGGATCCAGTTGTACCGACGGTATTAAAAATGGCCAGGAGACCGGTGTTGACTGCGGTGGCCCTACTTGCCCTCCATGTCCACCCAGTTGCACAGATGGCATTAAAAATGGCCAGGAGACCGGTGTTGACTGCGGCGGTCCCACATGTCCTCCATGTCCGCCAAGTTGTACAGATGGAATCCAAAACGGTCAGGAAACGGGTGTCGATTGCGGTGGCCCTTCGTGCCCTCCATGTGCAGCTTCGTGTACCGATGGTATAAAGAATGGTCAGGAGACGGGCGTTGACTGTGGGGGTCCCACATGTCCTCCATGTCCGCCAAGTTGTACAGATGGTATCCAAAACGGCCAGGAAACGGGTGTCGATTGTGGTGGTCCAACGTGTCCTCCATGTGCTGCTACCTGTACAGACGGAATTCAGAATGGCCAGGAAACGGGCGTTGATTGTGGTGGGCCTACATGTCCTCCATGTCCAACGAATGGTGAAACCACGTTGGGTGCGTATTACTTTGAAACCGGTTGGGACAGCTGGATAGACGGTGGCGATGATGCCATACGATATTCGGGCCCCAGATCTTTCGAGGGGACCTTCTCCATCTCACTCAGAGATAATATGTTGACAGAATCGTCTATGACCTCGCCCGTTTATACAGCTTCTTCTTATGCAGTCTTGAAAGTGGAATTCAATTTCTACTCCTACAGCATGGAGCCGGGGGAAGATTTCTGGCTTCAGTATTCAAACAACGGAGGCAGTACATGGACAACCGTAGCCCAATGGGTCAATGGCACCCATTTCAACAACAATACATTCTATTACACAACCAAGTCTATCAACAAGAGCGTGTACGGCTACCTCAGCGCCATGCTGCTTCGGTCGGCACCCAAGTCGATTCTCTTCGGGCGCCCGCACGTGATGATCGAGAACCTCGGCGACGAATTCGACCTGACCGTGGTCGAGTATCTGGCCGCCGATGGCCGCAGCATCCACCTGGAGTAACCGCAGAACATGAGCCAGTTTCAACAGATCAGTGGCGACTTCACCGCCCGTGATGCCCGCTTCGCGCTGGTCGCCAGCCGCTTCAATGCCTTCATCGTCGAGAGCCTGATCGCCGGCGCCGCCGATGTCCTGCTGCGCCATGGCATTCCGGCCGGGCAGATCACGCTGATCCGCGCGCCCGGCGCGTTCGAGCTGCCGCTGGTGGTCAGGCAGGCGGCCGAGAGTGGCCGCTTCGATGCCATCGTCGCGCTTGGCGCGGTGATTCGCGGTGGCACGCCCCACTTCGACTATGTTGCCG
>CALJKQ010000050.1 GCA_937973565.1 uncultured Saprospiraceae bacterium
ACCTACTATAAACTGATCATCTTTTACATGGCTTAATGACTCCAGAGGTCCCAGCATAAACAGAGAAGGAATTTCATTGGCTTTATATTCGTGTATACTTTGTGTAAGCGGGTGGTAAGAAACAACAGAACGAAGATTGGTTGTTCTGTTATTTACGATAACCCATAAATTTTGTTGATTATCGAAGCTGGCATCTACCAAATAAGTGGTGTAATTGTGTTTTTTAAGCCATTCATAAAGGAAGGTATGGGCTTTGAGTACATGCTTTTGTTCATCGTATTCATGCAGGTATTTAAGTCCTCCCATCCATATATGTCGATTTTTATCTTTGAATATGGATAGAATCTGATCTGTATGCTTTTCATCTTCATGTTTGATCTGTAGTAACTTATCTGTTTGAAGATTGTATTGAATGAGTCCTTTATTGCGGGAGGACACATATAAATTTTGCCGGTCATCAACAAACGCTTCATGGATGAGATTTTCGGGTTGTGCATAAGGGATCAGTTTTTTGGGCAAAGGCAGATCTTTTCCTCTCTTCAGGTCAATGTGCACCAATGGGCCGTAGGAGAAGGCAATATAGGCCAGACTGTCGTTTTGTTGTCCCCCATAAAAGGCCATACTTTCAATCCAGTTTTCAAGTTGTGCAAGTTGTGGGGTAGAAAAATTTTTAAATACCTGCTTGCTTAGGTCAAATTTATGGAGGCCATAGTATGTACCGATCCACATATTGGCCCTATTGTCAAAAAGACCACAAAAGGCAAGTCCATGGACCGTTTTTGGATCAGATGGGTTTGTACCCATATAAGTTTCAAATTTTTGATTGGTAGTAGAGAAACGTACGAGACCACTATTTGTGCAAAGCCAAAGTGTGTTGGGTTGGGTGGGACCCGGTGGAATGAGGGTTTGATATACTGTGTGTTGGGTCCTTGACAAATCGCCCCAATAGTGGTGACTGAATTTTTGTGTAGGTATATCAAATTTCAATAAGCCCTGTGACCATGTTCCAATCCACAATGTATGATGCCCGTCGAAAGCGATGTTGAGGTAATCTATAAGCAAATTCTTTTTTTGATATTGAAAATGGGCAGCATACCGCACAATTTTGCCGCTTTCCGGAAAAAACCGGATGAGGCTATCGGGTCTTACCAGCCAAATTTCATCTTTAGAGGTACGTACAAGGTCGGAAAAATCATTTCTGGATAGTTTGTTCAGGTAAGGAAATTGTTGAATATTCAATTTGAGACAAGAAGTATAAAAGACTCCTTTATTGGTAAACAAATAGAGAATATCCGAAGCAGACTCATACTTTATTTTATATACCTGAGGATCAAAAGGCAGACCCGGCAACGGAACAGGCGCTACTTTACCCGTTTCAGGATTTAGTCGATAAAGTCTGTTATGACCCAAAAACCAGATTTGATTGTGCCGGTCTGCCACAACATGGCTTACGTATTCTGCCAACAATTTTAAACTGTCAGCAATCGGGTTTGACCATCTTTTGAAGTGGTGACCATCGAAGCTGAGCAGGCCATTTTCTGTGCCCACCCATATTGTCTTGTCCATTCCCTGACTTATGCCTATGATCTGGGAAGAAGGCAGCACGTCTCCTGGAATGTAGTGATCAAAAAAATAATCCGGTTTTTCCTGAGAAAACACCGTTGAACCCTTGGTCCAAATGCCCATACATAGCGTGATCAGGATCAAGCCCCTGCAAAAATGACCAAACGCGGAATAGGATTTCACGCGTTAAATTTAAGCAAAGAAAATAATTATGTTATTTCTGATGATTTTGGCGGAAGATATAAACCTTGTTAATGGCCTCGGTGGCAGAATGGACATGAAGTTTTTCATAGATCTTTTTTATATGGGAACGGATGGTATCGATGCTCAGATTTAATTGAGCAGCAACCATTTTGTAACTCAAACCCTTTGACAAGGCATCCAATATCTCGAGTTCTCTGGCCGTAAGGTCCAGATCTTGTTTGGCTGCAGGCGCCGATTGGATGGCCATAGAAAGTACTTTTCTGGCTATAGAAGGGCTCATCGGAGAACCTCCTTTGACAATTTCAGAAATGGCAGAAAGCAAGTCCATCACGCCACTTTTTTTCAAAAGGTATCCCGTGGCGCCGGATTGAAGGGCATTGAAGATTCTGTCATCATCGTCAAAGACGGTATTCATGATTACTTCGATTTTGGGATAACTGGCTTTCAGTATTCGCACTCCTTCAATGCCGGAAATGCCCGGCATATCAATGTCCATAATGACTACATCCGGTTGATCGGTTTGTACATCATTTAATATTTCAACACAATTGGCGTGTGAACCCACGAGCTGCAGACTATTGTCTGATCCAATGGCTGTTTCCAGCATCTTTCTGAGTCCTTCATTGTCTTCGTATAGGGCAACTCTGATCATTATCCAAGATATCAGCCGCTAAAATATAGTTATTAGCACATCTTTCTGCATTCCGGCGACCACATGATAATGTTAAAAAAGAAAATCCCGCAAAACCTTTGCTTTGCGGGACGAAAAAACTTAAGTAAAAATGTATCTTTTGGTGTTATTCGATTACAATGAGTTTTTTTCTGACGATAACTCCTTTGTTTTCAAATTCGAGGAAGTAGCTATTGGCGTTTAATTGGCTGCCCTCCAGTCTGAGATTGTTGGAAGAAAGCTCTTGTTGAACTACGGTTTTGCCACTTACATCGATCACCTTTACTTTGCCGCCAATCATATTTTCAGGAACATCAACATTGACTTCGTTGCCTCTTTTGACCGGATTCGGATAAACTTTTACGTCATCAATGCCCAGGTTGGAAATACCCTGGATCTTGCCCAGGTGCTCGTCCTGCAGTTTGCTGGTAAGTTTGCTGATTTCATTCAAGTCAATTTCACCAACCAGGTCGAAAACTACAAACTCGCTGTCGGCGGCAATGATGCCTACCAATTCATGGATAATTTCATGGGTCTCATCAACCATGATGACGATGTTGTTTTCTTTATCTTTTACCCTTACCAATTCTTCAAAGCCCTTAAGTTTGGCAATGCCGGCTTTGAATTCACTTTGCGGATTGCTTAATCCTTCAACACGGATCAGGTCAAATGATTTGATCTTAGAAACCAGATCGTGGGCCTCGCGGTTTTCTGAATCTTTGGTAAGTGTGGCAGCAATGTTAAACATTCTCTCACCTACTGTTACCCTGGTAATATCGTCTCTGTCCAGGAAATGTGCGTAGTTGTCTTCAATAAAATTCTGAGCGTAGGTAAAACTTGTAAATAGAAGGCAAACCAAAAAGAATATAGATCTCATGATGGATGGTATTTTTTAATAGTTGTTAAATTTAATATCCGGACTACCGGAGGTTTTGATGTTTGAAATGATTTGCGCAAATTGTCTTAACTCTTCCTTGACGGATATGGTTAAAAAAATGTTACAGCCTCTAAATAAAAATTATAGGCACGGCCATATTTTGCGATAGAAATCTTCTGCTCTTTGTTTACGTTGGAATGCAGTTATGGTTGTAAACACCCCCAGCTTCCTGCTAAATCAGCTTTCAAAAGATTGGCTTTCATAATGCCAAAAAATTCGATCCGATCTATTTCCTGTCCGCCAAAGCTGGCAACATAAGGGTTGTAAACCTGGGCATCGATGTAGGAAAATTGATGGGACTCCAGAAATGAGGCAAGTGAAATCATGGCAAACCGGGAAGCATTGGATACGTGGCTGAACATAGATTCACCGGTAAAGACTCCACCCACAGCCACTCCATAAAGTCCGCCCACCAATTGATCATTTTGCCAGACTTCAACACTGTGGGCATAACCCATTTGATGCAGCCGTACATAAACATCGATAAACTGGTTGGAAATCCAGGTCGAAGCCTGGCCTTTTCTTCGGGTCTCTGCACATGACCGAATGACTTTTTCGAAATGGCCATCAAATGTCACTTCAAATTTTTGTTGGTTGAAATACGAACGTATGCTTTTGGGTATTTTAATTTTTTCAGGCCTGATGACATATCTCTGCTTTGGAAAATAAAAGGCCCCTACTTTATCAACATTGTCCCAGGGGAAAATCCCAAAACGGTAAGCTGTCAGCAGTATTTCCGGATCGTCCATGAAGGCAAAACACAAAAAGCCCTGTTCATCTGCTGTGAGCGGGTGGGGCATAGTGCCATCCTGATTGTTGTAAAGGATTATCCGTGGGTTCTGGTATAACATTTATTTTCCCGGCAATCCCGACTGCTGCGGGAGACCTACCTGCTTTCTACTTCGGTTTCGATCACTGCTGACAAGCCCCTTTCGATGAGTGCATCTTTCATGGGCTTGAGTGTGTCAAAGGGAGCTGTCTTCACCGTTGCCTTTCCTTTGAAGTGGATGATCAGCGACAACTGTTCAGATTGTTCCTGGGTATGATTGCACACGTCCATCAGGCATTGAATAACCCAATCAAAGGTATTGTGGTCATCGTTGTAAATGATGAGGTAGGCAACATTGCCATCAGTGGTTTGTTCCAGAATCAACTGCTCTTCTGACTCTTCGTTTTGGTGGTTGAAGTGTGGCAACATTAGGACTCCTTTAGTGATTGCAATACTTGATGAATAGCAGCAAAATTAGGAAGCTCACCGGCATTTTCCAAAATTTCTGCAAATCTTATTTTACCTGCTGCATCTACTACAAAGGCTGCTCTTTTGGAAACCCCTTTTAAGCCACCCGCAAAAACCGGATACAGGGTATTGTATTGAATAGAAACTTCCTTATTGAAGTCGCTGAGCAAATGAAAATTATAGTTTTGGGCTGTTTTAAAGGCAGCCAACGTAGCCGGAGCGTCGACAGAAATCGCCAGGATTTCGGCATCAAGTTGCTCGTATAGGGACATATTGTCTCTCATTTCGCACAGTTCTTTGGTGCAGACACCGGTAAAGGCAAACGGGAAGAACAAAATGACAACGTTTTTGCCCTTGTAAGATGAGAGGGTGACCTTGACTTTATCGGATGAAGGAAGCGTAAAGTCAGGTGCATTGTTTCCAATATGTATTGCCACTGTAGCCAATTTTTTTTTTGAATTAACAAATATAGCCTTCTGCGGTTCAAAACCCAATAAATTTCACCTGTTTGCCATTTTTTGACCCTGGCCAACAGAAAATCAGCTATTCAACTACTTATAAATCAAACATTGGTAAAATATTGAAACATATCTGAAAATTTTAATATATATTTGCGTAATAGTGTCCTAACTACCGATTAGCAAATTTGTTAATATATTATTTAGCTCACCAACATGGGTCTATTAAGAGAAAACTGCAGCCACCTAGGGCGATTACTGCCTTTTTACCTGATACTTTTTTCCATTCAGTGGGTTAAAGCACAGTCAATATGCACAGTAAGGGTTGCGGTTGAACCAAACGTCACTTCTGTTTTGTCCAAACCCACAAAGGCAGAACAAATCTCTATTTCCGGTCAGAAGAACTGGGAGATGACAGAAAAAGCAATCACCTCAGACGATGCCTGGGCCACCCTGGATTTGCCGGGGCAATTCTATTCCAGCACCCTTAAACTTTCACAATTTGGCTTTAACTTACCGCAAGGAGCCATCATAAAGGGAATAAAGGTCAATCTGGAAGGAAAAAGGAGCGGAAACGGAACCTTGAAAGAATATGGTATTCGCCTCTCTTCCCAATCCACCCAATCTGCCAACATGGCCGGTAAGGGGTTTAATGCATCGAATGTGTGGGCCAAATCATCGACCGACAGAAAATGGTCTTATGGGTATGAAGACCAATTGTGGGGCATGAATTGGAACGCAGCAATGATCAATGACCCATCATTCGGTTTATCGATTGATCTCATTAATTTCTCAACGCAAGCCGTGAAAGCCGAACTTGACGCAGTTACTATTGAAGTATTTTATGAACCGCTGCCAACCTTTTGTCTGACAGATGTTTTTTCTGTTTATGTAGATCAGCGGCCGGATGGGTGTAAATATATGTGGCAGGTGCCGCAAGGTTTCGAATGGACCTCCAAAAGTACCAACCATTACATTGTGGATTTTAAAGCATCCTACGCACAACCGGGCATTTACCCCTTCTGTGTAGACATCTATGGGTTCAACAATGAATATCTCGCATCCTGCTGCAGGGATATCAGAATTCGCAACTGCACGCCCTCGACCCTTGGCAATTTTGTGTGGAACGATTTTAATTACAATGGCTTGCAGGACAGCGGAGAGCCCGGCATAAAAGATGTAAAAGTAGAGCTGTACAGCAATGCCAATACATTGATTCAGACGGCCACTACCAATGCAGCCGGTCAATACCAATTTACCAACATCACAGAAGGAAGTTATTATGTAACGGTGAAGTTGCCAGCAGATTATATTACTACAGCTCCCAATGCCACTGATGCCAACACAAATAGCGATTTTGTCCCAAATACCAACAGCTCAGATATATTTTTTCTGCCCTATGGCAGTAATCGGACAGACCTTGATTTTGGTTTGGTAAAAAAAATGAAGTTGGGTGATTTCGTATGGGAGGATAGCAATTACAATGGCATACAGGATGCAGGAGAAAGCGGAATTGCCGGCGTAACTGTCAAATTGTATAATGAGATCGGAAATCCCGTGGGTCAGACCACAACGGATGCCGCAGGTAAATACAGTTTCGATAATCTGCCTGCCTCTATTTACGAGGTGGAATTTTTGTTATCTGCAACTTATTTACCTACCCTTTATCAGCAGGGAAGTGCCACAGCCAATAGCGATGTCAAAACCAATTTCCGGACCGGCTTGCTCAATTTTCAAAATTCCACCTCGCAACCTGGAGTGGATGCAGGATTTTACCGGTATGCTTCTCTTGGTGATTTTGTGTGGAATGACAAAAACCTGGACGGAAAGCAAGCTGCCAATGAAACCGGTACAGAAGGACTTCGGATTTATTTGATAAATGCCAATGGCGTTTTACTTGATTCTACAGATACGGATACTGAAGGACATTACCAATTCGATTCACTGACTCCGGGTAAGTACAAAGTAAAAATTGATTTACCATCCGCTACCAAACCCACTCTTACTTCTGCTGCTCCCAACGGATCAAAACTGGAGGAAGTCAATGGCATGTTTGTTTCCCAGGAAGTGACGCTAACATCCAATCAATATTACGATCAACTGGATCTTGGTTATATAGACATCAACAGCATCATTGGTGGACTGGTATTCAGGGATTTTAATAATAATGGAAGTAAAGAAACCAATGAGCCAGGAATAGAGGCCATACAAGTCACTCTTTTTGATGACAACTTACAAATTGTAAATACCATAGCTACCACAACAACCGGGGAATATCGGTTTGATAATTTATTACAGGGCAACTACTTTGTTTCTTTTGAAATTGCGGATAGCCTGCAATTTACCGACGCTGATGTGGCTGCTGATGATATAGATTCTGATGTTTTAGATCGAATTGGTATTGGATTTACCGATGTTGTTTCCCTGGCGGCTGCCGATACACTTTCTCATGTATTTGCGGGCGTTTGTCGGCGTAGTAGCGTGGGTGACAGGGTTTGGGAAGATCGCGATTTCAATGGTATTCAAGATCTCGGAGAACCAGGTATAGAGGGTGTAACGGTTTATTTACTCGACAATACCGGTACATTATTGGATCAAACCCAAACCGACACCGAAGGAAAATATACTTTCCAATTTGTTGTTACCGGAGCGTATCAAATTCAATTTGAATACCCTGCTACCTACAGAACTACGCAGCAAGGCATTGGAAACGATCAGCTAAACAGCGATGTTGACGCCACGGGCTTAGTCGATGCCGTTTCTGTTTTGTTGGGTATCGACAATATGGATCTGGATGCCGGGCTGGTAAAGATCCTGAATCTCGGAGATTTTGTGTGGGAAGACCTCAATGCGAACGGACTTCAGGAGGCAGGTGAGCCTGGCCTGGATCAGGTGGAGATCATTGCCTTAGATAAAAATGGTGTTGAATTAGACAGAACTTTGAGCAATTCCAATGGAGCATACAATTTTAGTAATTTGCCATCGATTGATGTTTCTCTTACCTTTAATGCACCTTCCGGTTTTGTAGCCACTCAAAATCTAAGCACCCCTGCGGATATCAACAGCGATATCAATATTTCCGGAAGTACCGGCTTGCTATCTTTAGCAGGGCAATCCAGTATCGATGACGTTGATGCCGGTTTTTACAGAAAGGCTTGCATTGGGGATTTTATCTGGTTGGACAACAATGAAGACGGAATTCAGAATGGCACAGATGGTGGACTCAGCGATGTAATGGTGATCCTGTACGATGATCAGGACAACCAGGTTGAAATATTTGTAAGCAATGGTGAGGGGGAATACCATTTTTGTGGATTGAAACCGGGCCGTTACTATATGACGGCTACTCCCAAAGAAGGTTATTTCCCAACCGATACAGGTACCGGATCTGCATTGCAGAATTTTGGTAATGGAATATATAAAACCCCATTATTTACCGTTCAATCCGGTGATGATATAAGCGACCTTGACCTTGGCTTCGTCTATAAGCCGGAAGCCGATATTTGCGGACTTGTGTTTGAGGATCAGAATGCAGACGGTCGGCTGAGCGCAGGTGAAAACGGCATTGCTCAAGTAAAGGTTGAATTGGTAGATAAAGATTTTAATACGTTAACCGAAACCTTCACCGATGCTGAGGGCAAATATTGTTTTCAGGCATTATTGCCGGGTGATTATTATGTGCGCTTTTACATTGCAGATAGCCTTCAATTTACAGATGCCAATATAGGATCGGATGATTTGGACAGCGATGCCGAAGGCATCGTGGATTTGGCCGTCACCCAGGTGGTAAGTCTGGCCGCTGCAACCAATCGGAACGATGTTTTCGCCGGTCTTACCCACCGAAGCAGCATTTCCGGTTTAACCTGGTTTGACTTTGCCAAAGACGGCATCATCAATGGGACAGAACCCGGCATACCCGGCATTTCAGTTGAATTGCTGGATCAAACAGGCAGTTTGATAACCTCGACCACTACCTCCTTGAATCCGGCGGGTTCTTTTTCTTTTTCTAAATTGGTAAAGGGAACCTACCGACTGAAATATCAAGTGAATCCCAATTTTGATTTTACCCTGAAGGGAGTAGATCCGATTTTAGGATCCATTGCCAATGCAGACGGAAGCAGTGATTTGCTTGTTGTCTTACCCAATAAGAACATAGAAAATGCCAATGCAGGGTATGCTTTGAAAGGAGGAGGCATAGAGGGGAAAATCTGGTTGGATGTCAATAAAAATAAAGAACAGGATAGCAATGATGAGGCCATCATTCTTACCACGGTGACACTTTATGATGTTGCGGGTCAGCCTGTTAAATCAACGCAAACCGATTTGGAAGGAAGGTATGAATTTTTTCCATTGGATGCCGGTATGTACTATGTAGTATTCGATACAGCAGCAATTCATTCCTTTGTGATGTCGGATCCTTTGTTTTTGCAATCCGATGTCAACCATGAAAATGGAAGGGGCAGTACCCGGTTTATTACGGTAGTCAATGGAAGTATAGAATCGGGCATTGATGCCGGCGTCTTCGATATACGCTCTTCTGTGACCGGTTTTGTATTTGAAGATAAGAATGGCAATGGCCAATTTGGTTCCATGGATTCGCTTTGGGAAGGAGTTACCGTCAATTTATGGAAAGAGGGAGTTGTGGTAAACACCACTCAAAGTGAAGTTGACGGTTCCTATCGTTTTGAAAACCTGATGCCGGGCAACTACCAGGTAGAAATGGTAAACACTGATACATTATATACAACAGCATTTTATCAGTTTCAGGGAGCAGATACCCTATTGGACAGTGACATTCTGACCAACGGATTTTCAGATACATTGACGCTGGGTATATGTGATATGTTGGCAGGTATCAACGGAGGATTCAGAGGTTTCGGCAAGATCATCGGCGAAGGTTTTGTAGATGAAAATGAAAACGGACTGAATGATGACGACATAGAGGCGCTCAATGACATCCAGGTAAGTCTGGTTGATGTATTCAATCAGATAGTGTTTATGGATACCACCCGGATCATAGAAGGCAAGCCGGGCTTTTTTGCCTTTGATAAGGTTCCTGCGGGTAGTTACAAATTAAAAATCAAAAGACCTTTGTTTTATGTGTTCACCCTTCAAAATCAAGGAGGAGGAGCTCAGGAAGACATTGATTCTGATGTGATATTGACGGGCAATGCTTTTGCCTATTCTGATTTCATACAGCTGGTAAAAGATGGAATTGTGGATGATCAGGATTTTGGCCTTGTCTTCCGAACTCCTGCCATTTCATCCATCAATGGAAAAGTATGGAAGGAGGTGAATGCAGATGGCTTGCGTACTGTGGGAGAACCGCCACTTGCCGGTAGGGTATTAACTTTGTTCAAATCAGATGGCAGCCAGGTTGGGCAGCAGGTAACCAATGAAATGGGTGAATATCGTTTTGATATGCTGATCGAAGGTTTTTATTATATAAAAGCAGCGTTGGCACCGGGCGAAACCTATACCTATTATAAAGAAGGAAATGATCCGACCATAGATTCAGATTTTAGTTCAAACTATAAAGAAGATGCCAGCCTTTTGTTTTACCTGGGAATTTCCGCAGATACTACCAACCTGGATTTGGGTATTACCGAAGAATTGGTTTTTGGGGATTTTGTATGGGATGATCTCAACGACGATGGCATTCAGAATGCTCAGGAACCGGGAATTGAAAATGTCAATGTATCGGTGGTAAGGGCTGATGGCAAAGTAGTTCGAAGCGCTACATCAGGGGCAGCAGGAGCATATACCATCAACAGAATACCTTCCGGAAATCACCGCATTGTTTTTGACATTCCGGAAGGGTACAGTGCATCTCATAAGCAGGCCGGTGGATCGGCCATAGACAGTGATATCAATGAAGATGGCAGAACCGATCTTGCCTTTTTTCCTGCTCCGGCTATAAGGAATGACATTGATGCCGGTTTTGTGAAGAATGCCACCATTGGAGATTTCGTGTGGATAGATTTCAATGCCAACGGCATTCAAAATACGGGTGAACCCGGTAAAGACAGCATAGTGATCAGGTTGTACGATGAAATGGGTAATTTGGTGAAAACCACACAAAGTTTCACGGAAATGGCCACCGGGGTGCAGGGCCGATACAAATTTGACAATGTCAGGCCGGGGACTTATTTTATAGAATTTGTAATTCCGCAAGGATATAAAATAGTGCCCAATAATATGGGTGATGATGAGACCGATTCCGATATAGATGAAATCGGAGTGGTTTCGTTATTAACTGTATTGCCCGGTGAAGTTATTACCCATATTGACGCAGGCATATTTTTGCCGGGATGCATTGGCAACAGGGTTTGGATTGATGCGGATAAAAACGGCATTCAGGATGCAGGGGAAACGGGATTACCCAACACAGAGGTAAAGTTGTTCCGATCCAACGGTGTTCTCGTTGCTTCAGGAACTACCAACGAAGAAGGTATGTATCAATTCAATGATCTTCCACAAGGGCTATATTTCTGTGAATTTGTAGTTGATCCTTCGTACATATTTACGATAACCGATCAGGGTGATGAGGCTACCGATTCAGATGCTGATGCAACGGGGGTAACACCTTTGATTTCATTGGCCCATGGGGCGAAATATTTTGATCTGGATGCCGGTGTTTACCTTGAAAATGGGGGAATTGAAGAAAAGCCGGTGGGTATCATAGAAGTCGGTCAGGATGAATTGACCATTTCTCCGAATCCGGCCAATTTTGAAACCAACGTATTGGTTCCTACAAATGCGGGAAAAGTTTGGATGCAGGATGCCACGGGCAAGGTGATCCAGGTATGGACTGCCAGTGGTATATCTCAGCGGGTTGACCTAAGAAATCTGAGAGCCGGTATTTATTACATCTCTTATAAAACCGGGCACGGCATTGAGACCAAACAGCTTATTAAGGTTGATTAATGAGATACATTATCAAAAAATTAACACTTGTAACGTCTAAAAAAGCGTTATACAAATCATAAATCATTGATAAATGAAACGAATTACATTTTTATGCATCTTATTGATGGCAAGTTCCAGCCTTGTCAGAGGTCAGCAACTTGATGAAGAGATAGGATTCAAGCTTGTGAAAGCAGAATACCTTATCAATACAGAGAGATTTGAAGATGCCATACGGGAGTTGAATGCCGTAATTCAAGAGAATCCCAATTTCAAAAACGCCTTATTGCTTAGGGCAGAAACCAAATATAAACTGGCTGCCTATAAAGGAGCAAAAACAGATGCATTGGAATATATAAATGTTCATGGTATCACCGGCAAAGCTTCCTCCATCCTGGGAAAGTCGGAATACGGTTTGGGCAATAATGATGCTGCGCTCAATTCCATTTCAGCCTCCATTGCTTTGGGCGAAAAAGATGTCAGACTCCATGAAATCAGGGCAGAAATTTATGAACAAAAGAATCAAAAATTGAGTGCTTGCGAAGAATGGCAGGCTGCTGCCAAACTGGGTAGTACAAAAGCTGCCATCAATGCCAGAAAACTGTGTGGTATGAAGGCAGATGTACCTGTGCAGCAAAGTCCGACCCAGGCAGAACATAATGATGACAATGACAATGGGCATTACGAACAGCAACATAACAATCCTGTGAACGAAGTGAAAGATACCAGCCTGGTTCAACAGGGAGAGGTAATCACAGAAGGCAAACACGAAGAAGGTGTTGAATCGTCAGATTCTACCAGACAGGGTGACGACATGACAAAAACCGCTCCTGTAAGCGAGCCGGTAGATATGCTTTTGCCGGAAGAAGACAATACGGTCAACAGCATCATCATCGATGAAGAATTAACCCTTGAGATTTTTGGCCAAGGTTTGGGAAAAAGAAGGGTACTCGAAAGACCCAGCATTTTGATCCTGGCTGAAAAGGATGGTGTAGTGACGGTTGAGGTGTGTGTCAATGCCAGTGGTACCGTTGACTACGCCGAATTTGTAGCAGCCAAATCTTCGCTGAACCAAAACAGTTTGGTGTCACTTGCCATCAGAAAAGCCAAGGAATTTTGGTTTGAAGACTCTGATTATCCAAAACAGTGTGGATACATTCGATTCAAAATCAAGGGCAGTTAAAGAAAAAGCATCGGTTCAAACAACGGTCTTTAGTCCGATGTTTGAACCGTATTTCATCTCTTTTTTTGGATTTCCTCTCTGATGGTAGTGCCATTGATTTTGGCGTCCAGCCATGCAATGATGTCAAGATAAAGGAAGGGCCTCTTTTCATAAGGATGGATACTGTAAGGTACAAGGCGATTGCGCAGCGCTACAAATTCTTTTTTAATATCCGAGGGAACCAGTGCAGGTGTTTTACGCAGAAAGGACAAAATTTCCCGCTGTACGCCTTGTAGGTCCTCCATATTGCTTAAGAACCTGAACACAGATCTGATTTGATGACTTAGCAGCACCTCATTTCCCAATTCATAATGGACAATGAGCGCCAATATTCTGGCGAAACACTGTATGTCTTGTCGGATTTTTGAGTTGGGTGCATTGATGATTTGATTGAGACAGGTGAGTGCGCCATCATAATCATCCGCACCAAAATAGACACAACCCAGTTTGTAGTATAAAACCATTACCCGGCTCTCTTCCCAATCGTAATCATTTTTCTTTAGGAGATGCTCCAGCGTTTTTAGTTCAGGATTTTTTATTTGGTAATTGCCTGTTAAAAAAATATAATTTAACTGGTGCAGGTAAAAATACTGATGAAAATGAGATCTGTCTGTTTCACTCCATTTGGTTAGATTTTGTTCTCCAAATGTTTTATATTTTAGCAAATAAGTTTTGAATTTTTCTTTTTTATCTGCCATATACAAAGCATTCAGTGCATTGTGCATCCCTTTAAGGTAAAGTGAAGTATCGGCCGTTATCATCCTGGGGTCGGCTTCAAAACAATCTACCCATTTTTGAGCGTATTTATAATAACCCGCAAAATCCTGGATCATATGGTGGTACCACACATGGCATTGGTAGTAATAAACTTTTTCATAAAAGTCGAGATTCCGGGGGTTCGTTTGAGGTATGTGACTTCGAAAAAAATGATCAATGTAATGGTAGTCATTTTGGTCCTTTACATACCCATTTTTGAGGTACAGAGAGTACAATGATATGGAGAGGTTGCTGTATTCATTTTGGGTGATCAGGTTTTGTACCAGATCATCTCCCTGTTTTTTAATGAGATTTGATTTCGTGAAATTGGTTGCGCCGGGCATTTGATTTTCTATTGTCCGCTCAAAATCATGGACATGGTATAGCAAGGGCTGGTTATGGATGGCGAGGGCATATTTTTTGGCCTTTTCCAGGCTTTCCTGGGCTGCTTTGGGAAGCCCTCTCGATAATAAGATTCGGGCATTGTCTATGCAATCCCTGGCTGCAATATCTTCAAAATTATTTTTATCCAAACGCCTGAGGGTGCTGAGCAATTGATCGTATAAGACAGCTTTGAGATTGGGCAGCTGTGATTTCTTAATGGATGGATTTTTCTCAAGCAGAACATCTTCGCGAAAATCCTTTCTGCTTTCAATAAAATCAAATAATAAGAGGTAACGTTTTTCATCTGCCACACCCAACCGACCGGCAAACAAACGGAAACTTCTTTTTTCGGCTTTGCTCAGCGAGTGAATGAGTTCTACAAGATGTTCCGTCTTTTGTTTAGGCATTGCAATTCAATACAAACATCAAAGTCACTGTATCCTGTAAATTTCCATGATTTTGGCCAACAGCCGTCTGAAATCAATCTGTAAATCTTTGAGCTTTCCGGTTTTTACATCGAAGACCCAGCCATGCACCTCCAGTCCATATTCCTTGTGGGCTCTTTGAACGGCAGCTGTTTTGATGAGATTCAGACATTGCTCCTGGACGTTGAGTTCAATGAGTCTGTTGTATTTGTCTTCCTCATTGATGAATGTATCCAATTCATCTTTATAGGTTCTATACACATCCCGGATGTTGCGCAGCCAGGGATTGAGAATACCCAGGTCTTTACTTTGCATCGCTGCCTTGACACCTCCACAGTAATAATGACCACAGACGATGACATGTTTGACTTTCAGGTGGTCGATGGCGTAGTTGATCACAGACATGGCATTGAGGTCAATGCTCACCACCATATTGGCAAAGATCGGAAG
>CALJKQ010000051.1 GCA_937973565.1 uncultured Saprospiraceae bacterium
TACCATTAAAGACTGAAGATTGGGCATGCCAATGCCCCCAAAACAGTAAGGTATTAAGAAAACATACATCATCCAGGTCTTACTGGCAAAGGCAAACAAAAACATGCCCAGCGTGTAAAGAGCGAAACCGATATAAACACTTTTTCCGACACCGAACAGATTGCCTGCCTTTTGAGCTAGGCCTGCTTGAACCACACCGGCCAATACACCTACAAATGCAAGTGAAAAGCCTACCATGGCCTCATTCCAGTGAAAATGGTACATGGTGAAATAATTCCAGGTACTTTGAACGGCATGTGAACCCATGTATAACATAAAGTAAGCAACCAGCAACCAGGCTATTTGTTTGTATTTTCCCAATTGTTTTAAGGTTCCCAGCGGATTGGCTCTCTTCCAGTCAAAGGGTCGTCTGAGATCTTTGGAAAGCGATTCCGGTAAAACAAAATATCCATAGGCAAGATTTAAAAAAGATAGGGCAGCGGCAGCATAAAAGGGAGCTCTTAGGCTTAGGTGGCCCAATAAACCACCGAGGAGTGGGCCTATGATAAAGCCAAGTCCGAAGGCGGCGCCTATCATTCCAAAATTTTTTGCCCTGTTTTCAGGTGTACTGATATCTGCAATATAGGCGGCTGCAGTGGTAAAACTTGCCCCCGTAATACCCGCAATTATCCTGCCTACCAGCAACCATCCATAACTGGGCGCAAAGGCCAGAATGATGTAATCGATGCCGAATCCCAGAAGACTGAAAAGCAGCACCGGCCTTCTGCCCAACTGGTCACTCAGGTTGCCCATGACAGGTGAAAAAACAAACTGAGCCAGAGCAAAAGAAAACAAAAGATAGCCGCCGTATTTGCTGGCTTCATTGATACTTATATGATTCATCTCAGCCAATAATTTGGGCAAAACCGGTATGATGATGCCAAAACCAATAACATCAATCAACAGGGTAATGAAGATGAATCCTATGGCTGCATTTCTGGGATTTTTTTCCATGATTAATGCAGGTAAAGGGTAATGGATTGGGAACGGTCCTTATCGGGTTTGATGTTTACAACCACCAGCCCTTTTACGTTTAACGACAGGTTATAAAAACCTGAAGGTTGTAAACGGGTGTTGGCCAATAATTTTCCTTCAAGGGTATAGAGATTCAATTCTGCCGGACTGCTGCCGTGGTATTGAATGCTGTGGTTGATGCTGTCATAGGTTATAAGTGACGCTCCTGATACCTCAGAAGTAGCTTGCGTTTTGCCCTCTCTCAACCAGCGGAAACCGCCGTCTTTTGCTGCATTGTTATTGAAGTCAAAAAAAGTGGCATTCTCCTGATGGGATCCTTTTCCCCAGGGTGTGGAACAATTGGAACTTACCCAGGCAGGCTCCCAATAGAGCACGCCCATGCCACCTGCATTCTCCACCGCGGCAGAAAGGTCCTTGAGCCAGCGGTATTGGTTGTCGTGGCTGGGTGGGTTGTATTGTGGGCTGACTTCATTGATGATGTTATTGGCTGCATCATTGCCGGCGAGTGTCCAGATATAGCCGGTTTCCAGGATGATGACTTCTTTCTGATACTTTTGTTTAAGCGTTTTGACCACCTGCGCACAGTCTTGGATGGTTTTGGGTTTGTGCCATGCCCAATAGTAAGACAAACCTATGGCATCGTAATCGGTGATACCGTTTTTGGTAAATGTTTCAGCCAACCAGCCGGCTTCTCCCGGGTCGGCCAGGTGAATGATAGAAAATATGGGTTTTTGACTGTGCAATGCGGCGTCACGCACCGCTTTGAGTCCTGCATTAAACAGAATGGCGTTGCGCGGCCATTCCATTGTCCATTTGGCGTTGTCTGCTTCTGATAGTAGGATTCCCCTGTTGGTCTCATTGCCAACTTGTACCATTTCAGGAAGGAGTCCGCCCGCATCGAGCTTCATCAGGGTTTGGTAGACGTAGTTGTACAATGAATCCTTAAGTAGGTTTGTATTGTTGACAACGCCTGCCCATGCAGCGGGTACCAGTTGTTTGTTAGGGTCTGCCCAGCTATCGGAAAGATGAAAATCAAGCAATACCTGCATGCCAGCACTTTTTGCCCGTTGGATGCTTTTTTTTACATCCTCAAAATCACTGTAGAGTTTTCCGCTGTTTAATGATTGGTACCAGCCCGGGTGGTGCCAAAGCCTTAGCCTTACCAGTTGACAACCTTCATTGGCAAAAAGGGTATAAGGATCTACAGGACTGCCGTTTTGTTTGTAGACAACGCCGCAATCTTCCATTTCATTGACGTAGGAAAGATCTGCTCCCCGATAAAAATTTTGCGCATGAATGCAAATCGGTAAAAGAAGGAAAACGATTATTCTGGATACCATAAGTTCGTACTATTAGCTTTCAAAGGTAAGCAATATGCACTATCTTTGTTTTAAAAATTATGGCTTTCATTTTACCTGTCCAGGGCATTTCTCCTATTTTTGGCAAGGGCAATAAGGTGGCTCCCAATGCTACCATTACGGGAAAAGTTGTAACCGGCATCCATTGCAGTTTTTGGTTCAATTGTGTGATTCGTGGAGATGTTAACACCATCCAAATCGGCGATTTTGTCAATGTGCAGGATGGAGCCATCATCCATGGTACTTATCAAAAGTACGGTACTGTGATAGGAAATAATGTTTCTATCGGCCACGGCGCTATGGTGCATGGGTGTACCATTCACGACAATGTGCTGATAGGTATGGGGGCCATCGTGATGGACGGTGCCGAAATAGGCAGCAATACAATCATTGCCGCAGGTGCAGTGGTTTTGGAACATACAAAGATTGAAGGGGGAGTTGTTTATGGCGGACTTCCTGCCAAAAAACTGAAAGATATATCTATCGAACATATAGAGGGGGAAATAAAGAGGATTGCCGGAAACTACAATATGTATGCTTCATGGTACGAAGATAATTTTGAAGAATGGGGATAGTTTAAAATATTGTTTTGTAAGGCTACAATATAAATCCCGGGCTTGTGCCAAATATTATTTTGTATTTTTGCAATCATTCTATATCAGTTTTTTATTCTATTTTTTTTGACAATCAAGCATGTATATTTTATGAAAACAAAATTTTTCATTTGTGGTGTTTTTATTGCCACCCTCTTTTCCTGTGGAAATAAGAAAGAAGATGCTACACCGGCAGCTCCCTTGGTAGCTGATGTCCCTGCAATTGATGGAGAAAAGATCTTTAAAATCAGCTGTTCTGTCTGTCATGGTGTGGATGGTAAGCTGGGCTTAAACGGCAGCAAGGATTTGAGTGTAAGTGTCCTTACATTGGAGGAGAGAATTGCCTTGATTACCAATGGTAAGGGGGTTATGCCTGCCCAGGGAGCTATCCTAAAACCGGAAGAAATAAAGGCAGTAGCTGAATACACATTTAAGTTAAAGAAATAAACATTTGAACGCTGACCAGCCCAGTTGCCTGATACTAAATGCCGGAGCCGATGACAGTTTTGCCATCGGTTTACAAGCTTTGCTTTCTTCTGTTTTGAAAACAGAACTTATTCATTTTAATAAAAAAGAGAGCAGACAGGGCATTCCATCCCCAACCCTTACCCTTGATGTTGTGGCGTTGAAGGAGCAACTTGAAAATGTTGATTACATTGTCTATTTGCCAAGAATCCCGGTTTGGAGTGAGCGTTTATCTGATCTCATCAATGCCGATTATCAAAGCCTGAGCAATGTATTGAACATAGCCCTTCAAACGCAAGTAAAAAAATTGGTTTTCGTTTCTGATATAGAAGCCATGGGGTCGTCGCTCAGGCCGGTAGTAGTCAATGAAGATAGTTTGTGGTCGGGCCAGACAAAGTCCAATGAAGTTCAGAAATACTGGTACCTGTGCGAACAGGAGATAGCCAGAGCCAGGGAGGAAGGCTTGAGTGCCACCATTGTGGCTGCTTCGCAAATGGCCCCAATTCACAGTGAGGATAAAATTCAATATTACACCACAGATCAGCATCAATTGGCAAAGGCGGTGCAGGGTATGCTGGTCTCGGACCTTCCGGCTTTCAAAGTATTTTGTGTGGATGCGATTGATTCTTCGGCGATTCAAAAAGGCGAATCCAACGTAAGCGTATTTCGCAAATGGTTGGGTAGCAAAAGAAAACCGATCAACAAGTTAACCATTGATGCATCTCATTCGAAGGCCATCTTAGATAAAATTATTAATCATTAATCAGATGAAAATAAAACTGAATAAAAAGATTTACGAGGGTTTTTGTACTCTTTTATTGCTCGTTGCAATTGTTTCCTTTGGCATTGGACAAACCCCAATAACGCTCGAAGACATATATGTGAAAGGAACTTTTCAAACCAAACCGGTTTCAGGTTTCCGTTTCATGAAAGATGGCAGACACTATACAAGGCTCGAAGGCAATGCTATTGTGGTCTACGATGTTGAAACGGATACCAAAACAGATACCTTATTGGAAGGCATTGCTGTTAAAAATGCAGCCGGCTTTTCAGGCCAGATATCACGTTACAGTTTTTCGGGAGATGAATCCTACATTATGTTGGAAGAAGAAACGGAAGGCATATACAGGCATTCTACCAAGTCAAAAGTCTATATCTATAAAAGAAGTTCCGGTAAGCTGGAAGCTTTATTTGATAAGGGCTTAGTCTCCAATACCATGATTTCACCGGATGGCAGCAAAGCAGCTTTTGTATTTGAAAACAACCTATATGTGAAGGATCTGGCAAAATCAAAAACGATTCAAGTAACCAAAGACGGTAAGAAGAATCATGTCATCAATGGTATGTGTGATTGGGTTTATGAAGAGGAATTTAGTTTTACCAGGGCATTCGATTGGTCACCTGATGGTAATTCAATTGCTTTTTTAAGATTTGATGAATCACGGGTTCCTGAGTTTATTATGCCCATGTACGAGGATGGCAGTCATCCCCGCTATGAAACATTCAAGTATCCCAAAGTTGGGGACACCAATGCCAGTGTATCATTGAAAATCTATGATTGTAAAAAAGCAAAAACCATCGACGCCAAATTGGGAGATTTGAATGATATGTACCTGCCCCGTCTTAAATGGACAAATGACAATAAAAGAGTTTCAGTCATCAAATTAAATCGATTGCAGAACCATATGCAGTTGATGTTGGTTGATGCAGCCAGTGGCATTTCCTCTTTGTTGATGGAAGAAAAAAACAAGTACTATATAGAAATGCACGACAACCTGGATTTTATGGACGATGGTCAGCATTTTATCTGGACATCAGAAAAGAATGGCTTTAACTCTATCTATGTTTACAATATGCAGGGAAAGGAAGTCAGGCAATTGACAACCAACGGTTATGATGTTTTATCTGTGTATGGCCTTGACAAAAAGCGAAATGTGATTTATTTTAAAGCTGCTATAGACTCACCCATGGATAGGCAGGTATATAAAGTGCCGGTAAATGGAGGATCTGTAGTGAGTATTACTCCTGCACAAGGCGACAACAATGTAACTTTTTCCCCAACATTTGATTACTACACCTGGAATCACAATACCATCAATTTGCCTCCTGTAGTCGCTTTGTGTAACGCTGAAGGTAAAAAAATAAAGATCTTGCAAGACAATGAATCGTTGAAAACAAAGATGAAAAAGTATCAACCCAGTGAGGTAACCTTTTTTAAATTTACCACATCTGAAAACGTGACATTAAACGCATGGAAAATAAATCCGTATCAATTTGATGTCAACAAAAAATACCCTGTACTTATTTACCAGTACAGTGGC
>CALJKQ010000052.1 GCA_937973565.1 uncultured Saprospiraceae bacterium
AACAAATACAACCTATACAGTTACCGTAACCAATGCCAATGGCTGTACAGATACAGAATCTGTAACGGTTACAGTTTCTACCAATAATCAACCGGTAGCACTTTGTAAAAATGTTACGGTTTATCTGGATGCCAATGGTGCGGTAATCCTTGCAGCAGCTTCTGTGAATAATGGAAGTTCACCTGGTTGCGATAACTTACCTATTACCTTTAGTGTGAGTCCCAACCAGTTCTTCTGTAATGACATCAACTTGTCTCCATTGACAGTTACGTTGACGGTTACTTCCACCAATGGTACTTCAGCAACATGTACTGCGCTGGTAACGGTTCTGGATACATTACCTCCGGTAATTACTTGTCCGTCCAACCAAACCATCAATTGCGCCAATTTCAGTGGAATAGGAGGCCTGCCTGGTGCCACGGCAACAGACAACTGTCCACCTGCCGGTATTACACCACAGGTGTTGTTTGCCACCAATTCATGTAATATTGGTACCATTACCAGAACCTTTACAGCAACAGATGCATCAGGTAATACATCAGAATGCACCCAACTGATCACCATCACTGGACCAACCGATCCTTTGACTGCTTCAGATATTACCTTCCCTAATGATATTACGGTTCAAAATTGTACTACCATCTCACCGGCAGTAACAGGAAGCCCTGTTGTAAATACTGCAGCAGCATCATGTGTAAATCCGTCAGTAAGTTTTGTAGATGTGAACCTCAACCCTAATACTCCATGTAATTTTGTAATTCAAAGAACATGGACTGTAATTGATTCATGTACGCTCAACACATCAACCGGTGCCGGTATCTTTACGGATATCCAATTGATTACGGTCAACGACAATCAACCACCGGTTATCTCAGGTTATGCAGATATTACGATCAATGCGGTTACTTGTCCTACGGCAGTTGCTTACCCATTGGTGGGAGTCAGCATCACCGATTGTTCACCTGTGACAGTTACCAATAACTCTCCATTTGCAACCAACCCTAACTCAGGTGACCCATCTGGTCAGTATGAAGAAGGTGTTTACCAAATTGTAGTAACAGCTACAGATGCTTGTGGAAATGTGGCAACAGATACATTTAGTATAACGGTTACATTGACAGGTCCTCCGTTTATCTTCTGTGAAAAGATTGTAAGAAATATTACAGATCAGGAATTTGTAGATGTAGAAGCAGAAGAATTTGTCCTGTATATCAACGGAACCTGTGATCCAGATACGTTCAAGTTCTCTTATTCGAGGACGGATATCAATGATACCATCCGCCGATACTTCTGCGATGATATTGGAGATATCTTAGTATGGATTTACTGGTACGATGAAAGCGGCGTTAATTTTGATTCCTGTAAATCAATTGTTACGATTCTGGATCCAAACGACTTCTGTACCGGAAATATTTTCAGAGTGTTTGGTCAGGTATTGACAGAAAATTCTGTACCGGTTGAAGCCGTTAATATGCGTCTGGATGGAATGGGTTCTGTATTTACCGGTAAAGATGGAAGTTACAGATTCAATTCAATGCCGTCCGCTGGTAATTATATGCTGAAACCGGAGAAAAACGACGGCTTACTCGAAGGAGTATCAACGCTGGATGTCATTATGATACAACGGCATATTTTGGGAGCCAGTAAAATAATATCGCCATACAGGTTGGTAGCTGCAGATGTAAACAACGATGATAAGATTTCAGCCAGCGATTTGGTGGAATTGAAGAAAGCTATCCTGGGTACCACCCAGTCGTTTAAAAACAATCAGAGTTGGAAAATGATCGATAGCAGGTATCAGTTCCCTGATCCTACAAATCCATTCAATCATGCTTATCCACTATACCATGAGTTTATCTCGCCTGAAGGCAATATGTGGTCGGACTTTGTGGGTGTTAAGATTGGAGATGTAAATACTTCATATACTGCCAATATCCGCAGTCAGGCTGATACCAGAAGCAGCATTAAACTAAATGCACAGGATGAAGCTGTTCAGATTGGATCTGAAGTTGCTTTGGGTGTAAACTTGGGTCAGAAAGAATGGATCGACGGCTTCCAGTTTACATTCGACATTGATCAATTGGATGATGTGCAAGTCTCATCAGAACTGTTTGCAGAACAATTGAATTACCACATTCAGGATGGTAAACTTGTTGTGCTGGCAGCATTGGATCAGGCAGTTTTGGTAAATGAGAGAGAATTGTTTGTGATAAAGGCTAATGCCTTGAAGGCAGACTACATGTCTGAAATGATTACACAATCAAGGCAAGGTACATCGGAAATATACACTGCATTGACACCGAGAAGTGCATCATTGGAATGGAACCGATCTGTTTCTGCATGGAGTGTTAAACAAAATTCACCCAATCCATGGACTGATAAGACATCAATTGTTTGTAATACAGATAAAGCTGGCACAGTTACGTACAAGTTGATGGATGCAACCGGCAAACTAATTTATGCAGGCGAACAGAAAGTCAATGTTGGTGAAAACAACATTGAAATAAAGGCTGATGTATTAAATGGAAAAACCGGAGTAATCCTTTATGAAATTCGATTAGGTGACGAAGTTTCCAATGGAAAAATGATAAGAATTCAATAGAAATAAAAGTGGGAGCAGTAAACTGAGAAGTACTGCTCCCTCTATTTAAAAATCAGAATAGAACCTGAATTTGCAAAGTTCATCCTTTGCATTGTTTTGGAAAATAATTAATCATTTAGTGAAATCTACTTTAAAATGAAACGTTCATTTTTACTTACAAAATGGGTTGGACAAAGAAAGAACAAGGATGTTGCTCACTTGTGTCGTACTTTGTTTTTATTTACCCTATTGGTTTTGGGTGCCTTTTCCGGTTCGGACCTTTATGCGCAATGTAATGTTCAGGCGTTAACAGGCACTGAAGCTGCCGGCAATCAGCCCTATAACGAAAGATTGGGTATGGAGTTTACTGTAAACTCGCCTATAATGGTAACTGAACTGGGTGCATTTGACAGCAACCAGGACGGTCTTCTTTCTCCCATTGAAGTTGGAATTATCCGGACCGATGGTGTAACTATGGCTGGTCCTATCACCATGTCAGGTTCATCAGATGGCTTATCCGGAAACCACAGAATGCGAACTATTTCGCCTGTGATCCTTCAGCCTGGTAGCTATGTGATAGTGGCTGTTGGATATTCCAATGTAGAAATGAATGGAAATGTGACACAAGGTGACCTGCCGGTAACCCTGAATTCAGGAGGAGGGCAAATTACTCCAAACAATGCTTCATATGGAGGAGCAGGTTTTGGTCTGCCTACAACCTTTTATGCCAATGCAGATGTATTTCATGCAGGAACGTTTAGATTTTCCAGTCTGATTCCATCACTTCAAATAACAGTGAATGGTATTCAACTTACTAATATAAATGATGGTTCTGACGAATCAGAAGATTTGGTTGTTTGTAATACCACATCCAACAATCTTTTTTTCACACAGTTTTCTGATATTTCAGTGATCTCTCCGAAAACATTGGTAAAAGTTGAACAAACGTTTACCAGAAACAATACCACATTTGCACCAGCTGATGGTATTTTCCCACTTAGTGCATTTGGAACACCCTTTGATAGAAATGTGTCTCTGACAAATCCAACTGTTAATGGCGGTTTGGATATGTATTTCAGAGCATTTTATGACAGTAACAACAATAATATTCTGGATGGCAATGAATGTCCCAGTGACTACATAGCCTACATCGTTGATGTAAATGATTATGACCCGCCCGCTATCAATTGTCCGGGTAATATTACGGTTAGCACCAGTACAGGTGCCAATACAGATGAAGAGCCCGGTGATTGTGGAGCTATTGTGAGAGGCATCAATGCTGATCCAGCCACGGATAACTGTCCTTCCCCTACCATTAATTATACCATTAGCGGCGCTACCATGGCCAGCGGAAATGGCGATGCATCAGGCAATTTCTTTTACACAGGTGTAAACCAGGTTGTGTACAGAATCTTTGACCATGGCGTACCTGCCAATAAAGATACGTGTGTATTTACCGTTACGGTTGAAGATGATGAATCGCCTACTATCCTTTGCCCAAAAAATGTTACGATTGGAACAGATCCTGGAGAATGCAGTGCTTTGTATAACTACACTGTAGATTACGATGACAACTGTTTTGGTGTCAATGCCATGGGATTTGCCGATGAATTTGAACCGGCAAATTGGACGTTGAGCAATAGCAATGGAGGCGATGGTTTTGTAGATGATACAGATGCCCCCAATAGTATTATCATAACAGGTTCTAATAACGGATCAATTTTTGGACCTTCAAATAATACCGATTATTGTATAACCATCCCGGGTGACTATGGTGGAACCCTTGCTTTTGATTGGGATTACAATACTTCAGATGCTGATGGTCCCAACTTTGATAAATTTGGATATGTTGTTGATGGCGTATTTACCCAATTATCTAATGATGCAGGCAGTACCACACAAAATGGCCTGGTTAGCATAATGCTGATGCCGGGTCAGACTTTCTGCTTCAGAATCTTCTCGACAGATCAGGCGCTTGGTGCAGCTGTAACCATTGCCATGTCCTTTACCTACATGGAAAGTATTAACCCTACGCTGGTTCAAAACACAGGAATTGCGTCCGGAGATGTTTTCCCTATTGGAACTACAACCAACACATTTACGGTTACAGATAATAATGGAAATACAGCATCCTGCTCGTTTACGGTTACTGTTGAAGATACTGAAAATCCAACCATTGAGTGCCCGGACGACATCGTGGTTGAATTAGATCCTTTGGAATGCGAAACAGAAGTAATTTTTGATGCGGTTGCTTCAGATAATTGTCCGGGTGTAAGCTATGAGGTATCCACCGATCTGGAATCCGGTGATTTATTTCCAATTGGAACCAACGAGGTAGTTTTCGTTGCTACCGATGGAGCCGGTAATACTTCATCCTGCAGCTTTGATGTAACCATAGTAGATTATTTCAATTCATCACTGGGTTGTATCAATAGAAATGTTTCTTTGGATGAGAATTGTACTGCGGTTATTGATCCGTTTATGGTACTTACAGGATATGAGAATGAATTTGGAGACACCTTATTGGGATGCCTCGATTCATTTTATGTGAATGTGAAAGATGCTCATGGCAACGATTTGGGAAATACAGTTGATGGCGACAATTTGGGCAAGACCCTGGATTATGTAATTTCCAATCCATCTCATGGTTTCTATTGTTGGGGTAGCATAAAAATTGAAGATAAATTCCGACCTCAGGTTGTATGCACCAATGATACCCTTTCTTGTGTAGAATCTTTGTCAAATGCTATAAAGCCGGAACTTATTGACAATTGTCCGGGTGGTAAATTGATTTTGTTATCAGAAGTACAGGAAAATCTGAATTGCGATGTTGACTTCCTGAAAAAAATAACAAAAATCTGGACAGGTGTTGACAAGTATGGAAATCAGGCTGATACATGTACACAGGTGATTTATATTGAGAGAACAGACCTTACCGGAATTGCGTTCCCACGTCACTTTAGTGGCAGCGATGCCCTTGCCTGCGGAAGCTTTACACCGGATGCCAATGGCTTCCCACCTGTAAGCCTTACCGGTGTGCCTACTTTAAAGGGAATCGTTTTGTATCCTTTTGTTCAGTCTGCCATTTGTAATGGTTTTGTGACATATACAGATAAATTGACGTTCACTTCGGATTGTAAAAAAATAATTACCAGAACCTGGGAAGTAGGAGAGTGGTGGTGCAACAATACCAACATCCAGACCTGGGTTCAAACCATAGAAATAAAAGACAAACAAGCACCAGTTATTGCCCTTATACCGGATATGACTGTTAGTACCGGATCCAACAGTTGCACTGCAGCTGTTAATCTTCCTGCTGCCTCCATCACCGACAACTGCAATACCTGGTCTGTAAAAATCAATACTGGCGAAGGCGTGCTGAATACCAATGGCGGCACTACAACTTTGACAGCAGGTATTCACTCTGTGAGCTATACGGCAACAGACCTTTGTGGCAATCAAAGTACTCGCTCAATGAGGGTTACTGTGATCGACAGGGTTGAACCCATAGCTGTGTGTGAAACACGCACGGTTATCAGCCTGAAAGAAGATGGTACTGCATGGCTTCATAAAACCACCATCGACGATGGTAGCTTTGATGAATGCGGTCCTATAGAATTGAAAATCCGCAGAATGGCCACTACCTGTGACCAGGTTGGTACACAGTGGAGTGACGATGTATTGTTCTGCTGTGAAGACGTAGGAAAAGAAAATATGGTAGTACTTCAGGTTACCGACCAGGTAGGAAGAACCAATCAATGTATGGTTACAGTTGAAGTACAAGATAAAAGAATACCAACATTGGCGTGTCCTGCAAATATCACGGTTGATTGCACAACACCGTTTGATGTCAATGATTTGGGAGCTACCTTTGGCTATCCTACCGTTAGCGGTGGAGGATGTGCCGATGTAGATGATGTTGAAGAAGACTTTGATGATCAAATCAACAATTGTCGTGTAGGAAACCTGATCAGATATTTTACCCTTAATCACAACAATCAATTGGTGGGAAGCTGTAGCCAGACCGTAACTTTGGTACCTGACCGACCCTTCACAGCCAATATGATTACATGGCCAAAGGATACTACATTCATTAACAGCCTTTGTACTTCCTTTGATTTGGATCCTGAAAACCTCCCTGCAGGATATGGTGCGCCGATCATCAGTGGAGAAGGAGTGTGTGACCTGGTTGCGAGCAGCCACGATGATGACGAATATTACTTCACCAGCAATGGGGCTTGTCTTAAAATAGTAAGAAGATGGACAGTAATCAACTGGTGTGTTCGAAGAACAGATGGTACCATTTGGCAGGAAAGCAGGGATCAGGTCATTGTAATCATGAATACCAAAGCGCCTGTTATTAAGAGTCAGACAACCAAAAGAGAAGTATGCAGCTACAATGCAGACTGCACACCGGTTTCCATTAAACTTACAGCTGCAGCAGAAGATGACTGTACCCCTGTCAATGAATTAAAGTGGAGGTGGACCATTACCCTGGAAAATGGAAATAAATTATATGGAACAGGAAATGATGCTTCAGGCGTTTATCCATTTGGAAGCCATAGAGTGGACTATGAAGTGGAAGACAAATGCGGAAACATCAATTACACTGGTTATCTGTTTGATGTTAAGAGTTGTAAGCCTCCTGTAGCCTATTGTAAGCAAGGTCTTAGCACGGGACTGGTAGCTATGGACACAGATGGCAACGGCATCCTGGATGCAGAAATGTCAATACTCACACCGTCATTCTTCGACAATGGCAGTTACCAAAGTTGTGGCAATTCAATTCAATTGAGCTTCTCTGCCGATCTGGAAGATGATACCTTGGTGTTGAGTTGTGATGATATTGGTTTGTATCCTGTTGAATTATGGGTAACCGATGAAAACGGAAACCAGGGATATTGCACCACTTTTGTGGATGTACAGGACAACAACAATGTAAATATTTGTCCACCGGGCATCATTGAGTCAGATATTTACGGAAGAATTCACACTTCCGATGATAAAGGAATCGAGAATGTGACGGTAAAACTAATCTCTGCTGAAGAGAACATTGGCAACACTGAAGATTCAGGTAAGTATACCTTTGACAACAAAACCAAAGGAAAGTCTTATGAAGTTTTACCGGTTAAAAATGACGATTATCTTAACGGAGTAAGTACCCTGGATCTGGTTTTAATTCAGCGTCACATTCTGGGTGTTAGCAAACTGAATACACCCTATAAGCTGATCGCGGCTGATGTTACACAAGATGACAAAGTGAGCGCTGCGGATTTAGTAGCCTTGAGAAAATTGATTTTGGGTACATCATCCGGTTTGGCCAATAACAAGAGCTGGAGGTTCTTCTGGGATGGACATGTATTTGCAGATCCGTCCAGTCCTTGGTCTGCTGACATGGGCGAACAGTACAACATCGATAAACTTACCGGTGATATGGCGATTGATTTCACAGGTGTAAAATTGGGTGATATTGATGGTAACGCTACCGCTAATGTTCACCAGACAGGCAGTGAAAACAGAAGCAGAGAATCTTTTGACATGTGGTATGCAGATAAGGCTGTAAAAGCCGGTGACCTGATTACCATTCCAATCAACGCTGTCAATTCAGGTTTGATGCATGGTATGCAATGGAAGTTGTTTACCAATGGCCTTGAAGTGAAGGGATTAATGGCCGCTGAACTGGGTGTGACACCACAGGAATATGTTATTTTCAACGACAACACTGTAAAAATGAGTATGGCAGTTTCATATGGTAAAGTGATAGGAGCTGATCAGACCATTTTTGTTATCGAAGCAGTTGCACTTCAAAGCGGAAAATTGAGTGACATGTTGTTGTTGGATGGAAACTTTGCAGCTGAGGTATATGCAAGTGAAAACATTGCTGCCATGGATATGTCCATCAGGGCCAGAGAAATTGAAAATACCGACAATTTTGCGGTAGACCAAATCAGACCGAATCCATGGAGTGAGGCGGCTTCATTGGCTGTTCAGCTTCCAGGCTCAGGTATTGTAAAATTGAGTATTCGTGATGCAGCAGGTAAACTGGTGGTAAGCAAATCAATGCAACTGCAGGCCGGAAAACATAACCTGGAACTTACGAGAGAAATGATCCAACACTCAGGTGTTTACATTTATACACTTGAATTTAATGGAGAGACAAAACAAGGAAAGATGATTGTCCTCGACTAAAATATATTCGATTGAAGGTCTCTAATTATGCAAAGAGCGGACATTTAGTGTGTCCGCTCTTTTTTTTTAAAAGCATACCTGTAAGCCGGATTCTGTCCTCCGGTAAAACCGGATGTCCTGTCATTTATCTAAGCTGCCTACCCCTTCCGGTTTGTCGCTAGCGACAATCAGGCGAGTCACCTTTTCTGCTGAAGCAGACCGGAATATACATGGCATTTCAACCCACAAGGTTTATCCCTGTCCTAAGTTACCCTCTGACAGCGTGGGCTCTTACCCCACATTTTCACCCTTACTTTGCCTTTGCAGACAAAGCGGTATTGTTTTCTGTGACACTATCTGTCATACAACCTTCGTTGCATGCCCACCCGTTAGGTGGTGTGGTGCTCTACGTTGTCCGGACTTTCCTCCCGTAATGAAACGAGCGACAGGCCGGTATGCAGCCACAAATGTAGGATTTTTTGTAGTTTTGAAATAAAACTTTGGAAAGTCTGGATCACATAAGGGTAAATTTCAACGCAGAACAATTGTTTTTACTCAATTTCTGCCTTGGTTTTCTGATGTTTGGCATTGCACTGGAACTGACACCTGATGACTTTAAAGCCCTTGTCAAAAACAAGAAAAGCACGGTTGTAGGCCTTGTCAGTCAAATGGTGATGCTTCCCATTCTTACCCTGGTGCTCATTGCTGTTATCCAACCTCATCCCGCATTAGCAGCCGGTATGCTTCTGGTAGCAGCGTGCCCGGGGGGCAATGTATCCAATTATGCAGTCCACCTTAGTAAGTCCAATGCACCTTTATCTGTACTATTGACAACATTTTCAACCCTGGCTGCAGCTTTCACGACTCCTTTTGTATTTAAACAGGGCCTGTCTGTCTTGAATAGCTTATCTCATACAAAAGCAGTCTTTTCCATTGACTTTTTAAGTATGTTTTTATCCATCGTGCAATTGATTCTGGTGCCTCTGATCCTTGGCATGTTGCTTCGTCAATGGAAACCGGTGTTTACATCTAAAATTATACCCACTGTCAAGAGGGTAAGTCTTTTGATTTTCATTGCATTTATCTTATTTGCAGTAGCTGGAAATTTGGAAAACATACGGCAACACCTGCACCGGGTTTTTCTCATTGTGATGCTCCACAATGGACTGGCCCTTGCACTGGGTTATTTTTTTCCATTATGGCTAGGCAGACCCAAAGAAGATGCACGTACAATCTCTATAGAAACAGGCATTCAAAATTCGGGACTTGCACTGATCCTGATTTTTAATTTTTTTAATGGCAATGGCGGCATGGCTCTGATTGCCGCCTGGTGGAGCATCTGGCACCTGGTTTCCTCCTTTATTTTAGCACTGTATTGGAAGAGTCACCCTGTTGCCACAGCACATAATTGAAGATGCGTGAAGGGAATATACCCATAGCACATCTTTAATTATAGATATTGTCCGTTGGTTAAAATTTAATATTCACAGAAGCTGTCATGCTTCTGCCATCCGATGGCCAAACCCCCTGGCCTGGATATCCCGTAGGTCTTTTGGTGAAATAGGACACATTGGTAAGGTTGTTGAAACTGATTCTTAAACCGGTGGTGCTGTTCATTTTGATAGCCAGATTAAAATCCCACAATGCATAGGAGGGTACCAAACCTCTGGCACCATTGGCACTGGGTGTTTCTGTGTTGAGGGCATCAGAATAAGAGGAAGAAACATACGAATATTGCAGGTTGCAGGAGAGCTTTTTATAAGCTGTTTGTATGCCATTGCGTGAAATCCAGGTAGGCACTGTTTCCAGTTTATTGCCCACCAGACTTACATTTTCATTTCCGTTTCTCAGCTGTCCTGAAGTATATTCACCATGCATATAGGTAGTAGCAGAGAAAACAGAAATTCTTGCATTTTCTGTTTGCATGATTCTAAAATCAGAAAGCCACTCCAGTCCCCGTGTAAGTGAATTGCCTATATTGGTTTTATAAATATAAGCACTGCCTGCATCATCATAGAGAATCAGACTGCCTATTCGATTGTTATATTGTAATTGGAATGCAGTGATATCCATGTTCAGCCAATCAGAAGCTTTTCCCTTTATGCCCAATTCCAGGTTATAACCAAAAGCATCTTTGATTTCGGGGTCATTTTTTTCCAGGACAGATCCCGGTATCAGGTCGGCTAATACTACAGGTCTGTAAGCTTGTGAATACCCGCCATATATAAATAACTTTGAGGTTAAATTGTATTGTGCACTTAAGCCAGGCAGGAAGTAGTAGTGTTTGACTTGTTGAGGAACCCTCTCTCCCGGCAAATAGCTAATTCTGCCCGATAGGTCACTTTTACCATTTTCAATTCGAAATCCCGGAGATATGGATAATCTTGCATTAATTTTAAACAAATTCTCCATAAAAAAGGCAATATTCCGGGTTTTGAAATGAAGGTCTCTTCCAAAGTAATTGTCTTTAACACTCAGGTCAAAATCAGTTCCGGTAGAGCCAACCCCTTGTTGTCTTCGGTGCAAATCATTGTTTGTATATCGAACTCCTGCAACCAACACATTTTCAATTCCCAAAAATGGGTGATCAAATCTGGCTTTCAGATCGGTGTTGTAAGAGTTAAAATTATCAATATCTACCTGCCTGTTTTTGTATTGCAGTGTGGCTGCCTGAATGGTATCGGCCTGGTCAGCAAAACCTATGAATTGGATGGAGTTTCTATCCCCCAGCGCAGCTGAAGAACTCAAAGTAAAAGAGAGCTTTTCTGTGGCCTGAATTTGGAGGGAAAGGGAGGGTATGTAAATATCAGGGTTAAAGTAATTTCTGCTACGAGTCGCCTGGCGGGGATCTGAATAAAACTGCTGATCAGTCAATGGTCCCGGAATGCGGTAAGTATAGGTGCTTCTGCCCAATTCCGCTTTCAAAGTTATTCGACTTGTAAGTTGGCCCTGAATGGAAAAAAATTGTGCATCTGCTTCTGATCTGGCAATCTTTCGGTAGCCTTGTGCCAGCCTTTTGTGAAAATAGGTTTGATACTTCCATTTTCCAATTTTCCCGCCAACTGACACATAACCACTGAAAAGTCCAAAGCTTCCGGCTGACAAAATAGCTTCACCACCAAAATGCCTGGTAGTGTCTGCTTGTTTGGTTATGTAGTTGATGGCACCTCCAAACTGGGCTCCGTATTGAAGAGCAGCTGTACCTCTCACAATTTCGATTTGTTTGATGGATTCCAGCGGAGCACTGTAGTGGGATGCAGGGTAACCATAGATATCAGAATTGGTGGTGATACCGTTTTGGCTGACGTAATATTCCCAACTCCGGTGAGGATCTAATCCTCGTGTGGCAATGTTGATTTGATTACCGGCACCATCCATATCGTAAATAAAGGCTCCGGGTAGTTTGCCAAAAACCTGTCTGCCTGATTTTTCTGCCACATTCATGGGCGCATCCTGGATGCTGATCAATTCACTTTTTTTACCCTCAGTGATCATAGTGCCATTAATGGAAGGTAAAAATTTGATTTCCTGAGCGTTGTAGCGATAAGAGGTAATGGTAACCTGATCTACGTTCACTTTTTTAAGGGTATCGGCTTGCGCGTTCAATAGTTGACCTAGAATCATCAAGCTACCCACCACCAAATGTTTGAGAATTTTCATCCGATCAATTTTTTGCAAAGTTACGCTTGTGAAAATGCAAAAAGCTATTGCAGATAGATTCTAACTGGATTTTAAGTTTTGTATATTTTCAGGTTCAATGTTGCCAAAGGAGTTGATAAAATTTTCATAGCATCATTGCCCTTATTGATTTTCATAGCGGTAATGGCGCACAACAAAAAAAGCCGGTTAGAAACCGGCTTCTTATGTAAAAAAGGTGTTGATTTTATCAGGATACGTACCGGTTATCTTTTGCCAATGTTGCACAGACCAGAGCCCCACCTGCCATCGATATATTTTTCAAAATATTGATCAATTGCATCGCTTTCGTGCCTTCATCAGTGGCAGACATCATACCTTGAACGTGAGGAATCAGGAATAGTAGCAGTAATAGAGCCATCAGGATGCTGGCCAGTTTGTCGTATTTACCAATCATAATCGCTATGCTTCCGGCCAAAAGGCAGGTTCCGGTAAAATAAACCATAATAGCTCCACCCGGAGCCATGCCGGCCATTTGATCTGCGCTCATATAGTGCATAAGGCCAAAAATAAGGAGAGGTAAGGCAAACAAATATTTGCCTAAGTTGATTACTGACTGCATGACATTTTGTTTTAGTTAAAAAATATAAGTAAATGTATTCAAATAAACTTAAAAATAGGTATAAAATATGTATTTATTTTTTAAATATTTGTTTTAACAGTTGTACCCTTTAAAAAAGTAGACCTGTCATTTGATCAAAATTTTGATGTTAACCTGTAATTTTAAAATTTAGTCCGGCTATAAGTTTTAATATGCTTGTCAGTCATCAATTGAATCACATTTTTTGAGATTTAAATTAAAAGCAGACCTCAGAAAGGTAGTTTGATTTTAGGATCAGCAGTAAGCCGAAAAAAAGAATTCAAAAGTTTGATTTTCAGTAAATTTTGACATATCTTTGCATTAAATCACTCAAAGGAAAGGGAACAAAAGTTCCCTTTTTTATTTAAAATCAGTTTTAAATTTGGAGACTACAGGAATCAAGGAAATGGTTGAAAGGTTTTTCATGGAAAATGCCATGGAAAATTGCTATTTCGTTGATGCAAAGAACATTGGAAAAAAGGTTGAAGTATTCATAGACAGGGACGGGGGTATATCTTTTGATGTTTGCCACAAACTGTCGAGATACTTAGAGTCTTTTTTTGATGAGGACAAAAGATTTGGCGAGGATTACATCCTGGAGGTATCATCGCCCGGTGTCGGAAGTCCGCTAAAACTTCCCCGACAATACAGGAACAACCTGGGTCGCAACATCGTAGTGAAGACTGCAGCCGGCAAATTGGAAGGTATTCTGCGGGATGCGAGTGATCACGATTGTACGGTTGAAGTGACCTCTACTGTAAAAGTCGACGGGAAAAAGAAAACAGAAATTATAAACCACAAAGTTGAATATGTGGATATTATTGAAGCAAAAATTAAAATAAGTTTTTAATCATGAATTTGGTTGAATCTTTCTCAGAATTTAAAGCCGGCAAAAATATTGACCGGCCTACCATGGTCAGGGTGTTGGAAGACGTATTCAGAACCCTTATCAAGAAAAAATACGGCTCAGACGACAATTTTGATGTAATCGTAAATACACAAAATGGTGACCTTGAAATGTGGAGGATCCGTTCGATTGTTCCGGATGGTGAGGTGACCGATGAAATGTCTCAGATTTCAGCAACTGAAGCCAAGGCCATAGATGCGGACTACGACGTAGGTGATGAATGTTATGAACAACTCACGTTGGAAGAGTTCGGCAGAAGGTCTATCATGGCAGCCCGTCAGACCCTTATCTCCCGAATTATGGATTTGGAAAAAGATGAGGTCTACAAAAAATATGTAGAGAGACTGGGCGAAATTGTAGTTGGAGAAGTCAGCCAGATCATGAAAAAGGAAGTATTGATTTTGGATGATGCTACCGGCAATGAATTGGTACTTCCCAGGACAGAAATGATCAAAGGTGATTTTGTCAGGAAAGGGGATATGATCCGTGCTGTCATCAAAAAAGTTGAGATGCGCAATAATATGCCTCATATCATCATCTCAAGAACTGACAATCTTTTCCTCGAGAAATTGCTTGAGCAGGAGGTACCGGAAATCGAAGACGGACTCATCACCATTAAACGCATTGTCCGTTTGCCGGGTGAAAGAGCCAAGGTGGCTGTGGAATCATATGACGACAGAATCGATCCGGTGGGCGCTTGTGTAGGTATGAAAGGAAGCAGAATTCATGGCATCGTTCGTGAATTGAAAAATGAAAATATTGACATTATCAACTATACCACCAATACATCGCTTTACATCCAGCGTGCGTTGACGCCTGCCAAGGTATCTTCGATCAACCTTGATGAAAACCAGAAAAGGGCGGCTGTATTTTTGAAGCCTGACCAGGTTTCACTGGCCATTGGTAAAGGAGGATCCAACATCAAATTGGCCGGTAAACTCGTGGATTACGAAATCGATGTTTACCGAGACAGCGATGAAGCAGAACTGGATGATGTTGAATTGGATGAATTTACAGATGAAATCGAAGACTGGATCATTACCGAATTGAAAAATATTGGTTGTGATACAGCAAGAAGCGTATTAAATCTAAGCAAGGAAGAGTTGTTGAGAAGAACAGACCTTGAAGAAGAAACCATCGACGAAGTACTCGGCATTTTGGCTGCAGAATTCGAAGATTAAGCAAAAGACACTTTATTATTAAAACCAATAAATGGGAGGAATTTTATTAAAAATAGCCAAAGAATTCAATGTAGCGACAACTACCATTGTCGACTTTTTGATTTCCAAAGGCTTTTCCATTGAAAACAAGCCAAATGCCAAGGTATCGGACGAAATGTACGATGCGCTGGGCAAAGAATTTAAGGGTTCGGCCGATATCAAAGAAAAGGCAGACCAGATCCAGATTGGCACCAGTTTTAAAAAGGCAGAAGAGAAGCCTGTATTCAAGCCGGTAATAAAGCCACTTGAAAAGGAAGCCCCAAAACCGGAGCCTGTTGTGGAAGAAACTGCCAAGGTAGCACCAGTTGCTGCGCCGCCTGCTGAACAAGAAGTGGTTGAAGCCAAAGCAGAAACCCCTAAGCTCAAGATATTGGGCAAAATTGACCTTACTCCCAAGCCTAAAAAAGCTGCTCCAAAGCAAGAACAGACTCCGGAGGTTAAGGAGGAAGAGCCGGTACATACTCCTGTAGCTGAGCAACCGGAAACAACTGCTCCTCCTGCAAAAGAGGCTGAAGTTGTCAAGGAAACAGAAGAAATAGAAGAATATAGAGCTGTTACTCCTCAGCTGGCTGGTTTGAAGATTCTGGGTAAAATTGATACTGAGAAATTTGCTCCGGCATCAAAGGGTAAGAAAGTGGCTGACACCAAAAGAGGTGCTGCTCCTGCCAAAAAAGCAGGCGGGAAGACAGACGACAAACCAGCACCTTCTCAGGAAGGTGGTGATGCATCTGCTTCTGACGCAACCAAACGTAAACGCAAGCGTAAAAAAATCACGGCTGAGAATTACAAAGACAACAACGCAGGAAAGACTAAGGACAAAGAAGAAGTAAAAGAAGTATCCCAAAAAGAGATCGACGAAAAAATTAAAGCCACTTTGGCTCGTCTGAACGTGACCGGCAAAAATAAACGCCAGAAAATCAGAAGAGACAGCCGGGAAGTTAAGAGAGAAAAGGCCGAACTTCAAAATGTGAGTGACGGTGAACTGAAACTCAAGCTCACTGAGTTTGTATCTGTTTCTGAATTGGCCAGTCTGATGGATGTACCCGTGGCTGAAGTTATCACTACTTGTATGAACCTAGGAGTGATTGTATCCATCAACCAAAGATTGGATGCCGAAGTGATAGAATTGGTAGCCAATGAATTTGGTCATGAAATCGAATTCACCACTGCTGAGTCGATCAACGATGAAGAAAAAGAAGAAGAAGACGATCCAAAAGATTTGGAACCAAGGGCACCGATTGTCACCGTAATGGGACACGTTGACCACGGTAAAACATCTTTGTTGGACCACATCAGATCTGCCAATGTTGCCAGTGGTGAAGCCGGGGGTATTACCCAGCACGTGGGGGCCTATGAAGTATTGGTCAACGGTAAAAAAATAACCTTCCTTGATACACCCGGTCACGAAGCCTTTACGGCGATGAGGGCGAGGGGGGCCAAGATTACCGACGTTGTAATCATTGTGGTTGCAGCAGATGATCATATCATGCCTCAAACCAAAGAAGCGATCAGCCATGCGATGGCTGCCGGTGTGCCCATCATCTTTGCTATCAATAAAATTGATAAGGACGGAGCTGACCCTGAAAGAATCAAACAAGAACTGGCTTCCATGAATTTTTTGGTGGAAGACTGGGGAGGCCCATACCAATCGCAGGATATCTCGGCCAAAAAAGGCATCAATGTTGATAAACTGCTTGAAAAAGTCTTGTTGCAAGCGGAGATGCTGGAACTCAAAGCCAATCCAAAACGCGCAGCAATTGGTGCCGTGATTGAAGCATCATTGGACAAGGGAAGAGGTTATGTTACAAAGGTGTTGATCCAAAACGGAACACTCAACATAGGTGACCCTATTGTTGCAGGTGCCTATAGTGGCAAGATCAAAGCCATGTTTAATGAAAAAGGCAAAAAACTAAAATCGGCAGGACCGTCAACACCAGTCTTATTATTGGGACTCAGTGGTGCGCCACAAGCCGGTGAGAAGTTCAGAGAAACAGAAAACGAACAGGACGCAAGACAAATTGCTGCCAAAAGATCTCAGATAGAGAGAGAACAATCCAACAGGGCTTCCAAGCGTATTTCACTCGATGAAATCGGAAGACGTCTTGCTTTGGGCACTTTCAAAGAACTCAACCTCATTGTTAAAGGAGACGTGGATGGTTCGATTGAAGCCTTAACAGACTCTTTGATTAAACTATCGGTTGAAACGATTCAGGTAAGGGTAATCCATAAAGCGGTAGGTCAAATCTCAGAATCTGACGTATTATTGGCTTCTGCTTCTGATGCGATTATCATTGGCTTCCAGGTGAGACCTTCATCGAATGCCAGACAATTGGCTGAAAAAGAAGGAGTTCAGATCAAAACATACTCCATTATCTATGAAGCCATCGACGAAGTAAAGATGGCCATGGAAGGCTTGCTGGAACCTACCAAAGAAGAAAAAATTGTGGGTCAGGTTCAGGTTCGTGAAGTGTACAAAATCAGTAAAGTAGGTACCATTGCCGGTTGTTATGTTACAGAAGGCAAGATTACCCGAGGCAACCACATCCGTTTGGTGAGAGATGGTATTGTTGTGTTCCCAACAAAAGAAGGGGCTCACGGCGAAATCGACTCACTGAAACGATTTAAAGACGATGCCAAGGAGGTAAAAGCCGGTTTGGAATGCGGTATTTCTATTAAAAACTTCAATGACATTCAAATGGGTGATACCATTGAAGCTTATGAAATTATAGAAATTAAACAAAAACTGAAATAAGCTTTATTTTAGGCAGTGAATCTGTCGGAACTAAAAGAGATATTGGATCAGAAGTATGATCAGTATCATAGAAAGGGCTTTATTGAGCACGACCCCATTTCTATTCCGCATAGTTATTCGCATCACAAGGATATAGAAATTACAGCTTTTATCACAGCTACCATTTCCTGGGGAAATCGCAAAAGCATCATAAAAAGTGCTGAGGAACTCTTCAGAAGGATGGATAGCGCCCCCTTTGAGTTTATAGCAAATCACACACAAGCTGATCTTAAAAAGTTGCACCAATGGGGGCACCGTACATTTCAAACCGATGATTTATTGGGATTTGTACATTTTTTGAACCTTCACTACAAACAACATGCGAGCCTGGAGGAGGCTTTTCTTCACGAAGGAAAATTCATTTCTGTGGAGCAATCTTTAATTGGATTGGGAGAAAAAATGTTTGCGCAAACGGATCACATGTTATCAAGAACAAGGAAGCATGTAAGCAATCCGGCACGCGGTTCTGCATGTAAACGATTAAATATGCTTTTGCGGTGGATGGTAAGACCGGCCGAAGGGGGAGTAGATTTTGGACTATGGCAAAAAATCCCTAAAAAAGCATTAATGATGCCATTGGATGTCCATGTGGATAGGGTAGCACGCAGTCTGGGTATGTTACAAAGAAAACAAAGCGATTGGAAAAGCGTAGAAGAATTGACAGCATTTTGCCGAAAACTGGATAATAAGGATCCGGTTAAATATGACTATGCTTTATTCGGGATGGGTATTGAACAAAAAAAAATCAGCCCTGACATTCTTTAATACCAAGGCTGATTCTAAAACTTAAAAGCACAATATTATATCTTGAGTTAAATAACTTTCATAAAAAATAACCCACAACTACTTTAAGAAATGTGGGTTATTAAAAACTTACACTTACAGCACAATATATTAATAGTCAATATATTATTCGTTTTTAACAACCTCCTTTTAAGAGGTTTATTAAAGGCCTGTACCGTCTTCATCTCCTACCCAGTCCATATAAAAAGACTTAGTAGTCTGTGGCATGTTATTGAATTCAGTCGAAGATGAAATAAGGCCAAGAGCCATCAAAAGTCCAATTACATAAGCTACCATTTTAAAAAAATTTAATTGAGTTATAAAATCTACTGCAAATTTATTGCCAGATTATCACTCAAAAAATGACAGTTTACTAATTGAAAATATGTCAAAAATAGACCGATTAATTGCTATTAATCACCTCAATATCTTCATAATGAGGTGATTATAGCAATCTAATTTGAAATAGTATTCTAAGTCTTCAATGCAAAATATTAGGATTACGGAGCATCCATAATAAAAATATCTTACACAGAAATTCTGTTAGATTTAAAACCCGCCTTTATTCATCATCTAGTTTATAAGAACTGCTAACGGAGCACACTTGGTATTATCTCCATTTCTTTCACAACACAAAGATATAAGCGGCAGTACGATTAAAAAATGCCAATTTATATATTAAATACACAAGAAAAATTGGCCTAAAATTTGTATTCATAATTTATAACGTTCACAAAATCAAATCAATAATTGAATAAGATTTTGATTTTGATTTCATAAATCGATAAAAAGAATCGCATTAACATGAAAACCCTGCTGCCATTAATACAATTTTTAGTCCAAAATATTAAAAAATCGGACCTGCAGACCATTAACAATAATTTGTCTGTGGAAGAGCGGGAGCTTTTCGATGGAATTTATCAAAAGAAGTATCAAACAGATATCCAGGCGGCTCAGGAAGTATTCAATATAAAGTCAAATACACCCAAATACCAAAAAATCAAAAAGCAGCTTACTGAGAAACTATACAATTCCGTACTTTTTATTACACCTTCCATTAAGGGAGTACCCAAAGAATTTGATGATTTTGTGGAAATTCACAAAGCGGGTGCGGTCTTGAATGTAATTGGCTATTTCACCAGACGGGATCTGACACTGCCTCTGATCGACCAGACTTTTGACAATGCATACAAGTACTTTTTCCACAATGAAGTATTGTATATGGCCAATGTGTTGAGGTTGTATTACGGCATGACAGAGCCCAACATGTCAAAATACAAATATTACACACAGATTTATGCAGAAACCATAGACCACCTGCATTGGGAAAACAAGTCTACTTTGTATTATGAATCCATCAACCTGCAGTTTGGTAAAAATAAAAAGGTAAACAAAGAATTGATGGTTGCCGAGATTGAGGGTTACCTTGCTGAATTGAGGCCATTTGAAAATAAAATAAGATCCCTTAAATTTCATCGTAATTTTTACAACCTGAATATGGTTTACCACCATATTCAAAATCAGTATGACAAGGTTATTGAGTATTGTGATCAATTGCTTAAATACATCGAAATAATCAGCTTCCCATCTCTGGTAATTAAAAGAAATGCGATAAGGCAGAAGGCCGAGCACCTTGTGCTACTCAATCGCTATGATGAAGCATTAATTGAAACAGAAAAAATCATTGCACTGGAAGCGGAAGGCACATCACTGTGGATCAATGCCTATAAAATGCTACTGCTTATATATCTGAACAAAAGAGACTTTTTAAAGGCAGATGGCATTTATACGATGCTCATTAACAACGTCAATTTTGGTAAAGCGGTAAGTGCCTATAAAAGGCAAATCGCACTCATCGGTGTATATTTATATGTATTTCGCCTGATGAATATTATTCCCGGATATAAGGAAGGGCAAAAATCTGAAATCAGGAAATACATCAGCGAATATCCTGAATTTACACGCGATAAAGCATCTATGAATATACCTATCATCATTGCCCAGCTCCTGGAAGCCATCGTTTTAAAACGCGAGGGAGAAATCATCGACAGAATGGATGCATTAAAAAAATACTCCAGCAGGTACATTACCAAAAGCGACAGTATTCGAAGCAACTGTTTCATCAACATGCTTTTGGAGGTTGTACGCAACAACTTTCACGTTGTGGCTATAGAGCGGCATGCAAAAAAATATCATTCCAAGTTATTGGCCAATCCCAAACTGACTTCTGACGAAGCTGCTGAAGTGGAATTTATTCCTTACGAAAACCTATGGGAAATTATCATAAACTATTTGAAGCACCGCAGGATGCAGGATATGAAAAGATAAGCTTTTTATTAAATTTTACGAATTCAGCAATTCCTCCAGGTTGTTAAAAAATTGGCCCGCATGGAAACCGTCAGCAAGCGCATGGTGTAAGTGTAAGGAAACCGACATATATTCCCTTCCATTCTCCTCCGTTATTTTGCCTACGGAAATTTTCGGTACACTATCTCCACTATTTAAAGACCCAGCATGACTCAAATGGGTGAAATTAACCCAGGGTATCGCCGAAAAATGTATCACATCCTCTCTGCCGGTATCCGGTCTTAAACACAGACCGCTATTGGAACGTATATGGTCAATTTCTTTAAGGGCTCTTGGTAAAAAAATATCAAAATTTTCATCGTACTCCATAAAACTGAAACCAAAGGTGCCGTCGTCCCTGCCAATGGTAGGCGAAACATGGATCTTGGGCTCGACCCTTACTTTTTCTCCTTCGATTCGGTATTTAAAATTATCAATACCATTGCAGGCTACCAGACATTTGTGCAGGTAATAGATAAAAAAGGGTATTTCTGCTTTACGGCAATATTTCCTGCCTGCCGTACATTCAATCGAACGCACGAGGCCAAAGTAGGGAAGGTCCATGTTTTTAAAAAAACCAAAGTGTTCCTTTCGGTTCCATGTCGCAATATCAAGGTATAAACTCATTTTACAGGAAGTTGAGCAGCTCGGCTATTTTGTCTTTCTGGAAGAACCGTTCATTGTCAATGCTCACATCAATGGCTTCATGTGCCCAGGTAGTATGGTAGGGAATATGGATGCCATAGCCACCTATGTTCAGCACAGGCAACACATCGGATTTAAGGGAGTTGCCTACCATCATGAATTGATCGGGCTGAATGTCCAGGTGTTTGATCAGTTTTTGATAATCTTCCTCTTTTTTTTCTGTCATTATTTCAATATGGTGAAAAAAAGGAGCGAGTCCTGACTTTTTCAATTTTCTCTCCTGATCCAGCAAATCGCCTTTGGTGGCCACAACCAATTTGTATTTTCTTGACAAGGATGCCAGTACAATCTCAACGTCCTCCAGCAGAGTAACCGGTTTGCTCAGCATGGTTTTTCCGAGATGAATGATCTCGACAATGGCAGACAAGGGGAGGTGGTGATCGGTTTCACGGATAGCGGTTTCAATCATTGAAAGCACAAATGCCTTTATACCATAGCCATACAAAGGAAGGTTGTCAATTTCTGTTTTTAACAACGCCCTCAATGTGCTGTGTGGGGGAAGATAATTTTCCAACAGGGCTACAAACTGCTCCTCTGCTTCCCGAAAATAGGTCTCATTGTCCCAGAGCGTATCATCGGCATCAAAAGCAATAACCTTAAGTGAATTAAAAATGATTTCCATACCCAAAATTATAAAAAGAATTGTATTGATCAGAGACAACTCTCTTTTTGCCTATACATTTTTAGATTAAAAATAAAGTATCTTTGGTGCCATGAGTTCAAAAAATGAAATAGGCTGGTCAAGTTGGCTTCAGCTGATCGTCCTCGGCATTATTTGGGGAAGTTCTTTTATCCTGATTAAAAGATCTCTGGTGGCACTTTCTCCTGTAGAAGTGGCCTCTTTCAGAATTGCCATTGCCTGCCTTGCGCTGCTGCCATTTGTTGTCGTCCGATATAATAGCATTGACTGGTCTTCCTGGCACAAATTTTTATTTGTTGGTCTCACCACGACCGGCATTCCTTCATTTTGTTTTGCTTTTGCCCAAACCCATGTAGACAGTGCCACAGCAGGTATCCTCAATTCGCTTACGCCCATTTTTACACTATTGATCAGTGTGTGGATGTTTAAAGCACCTTTTGAATGGGGAAAATTGCTGGGTGTGTTGATCGGCTTTCTGGGAGCCGGCATGTTGGTTTACAATTCAGGGGGAGGGGTGCATGGCAATAGTATCTTTTACAGCCTTCTCATTTTGATAGCCACCCTGTGTTATGGATTCAATGCCAATGCTGTCAAACAGTTTTTCCCAACCACCAATTCTGTAACTGTTTCAGCAGTTGCCTTTGTCATGGTAGGTTTGCCGGCTTTGCTGTTTCTCTTGTTTTCCGGTACATTATCAAAAGTAGTTTTCGACACATCCGCCCATTATTCTCTTTTGGCGGTTACCGTTCTTTCTTTACTGTGTACAGTTCTTGCCAATATTATCTTCTATAAGCTGATCCAGAACACCAATGCTGTTTTTGGTTCTACCGTTACTTTTTTAATTCCCGTAGTGGCATCCATTTGGGGTTTAATTGATGGAGAGGACTTTGGGGTCTTTCATGTGATTGCTATGGTTTGCATACTGGTGGCATTGCTGATCATCCGAAGAAAATAACTAAGTTAAAAACCCAACTTCTCAAACAAGGCATCGATGGTATCAAACGACTTGATCCCCGGTCTATCTTCTATGCCGGCTCTTATCAGTAAGCCAAAATGATCATGTCCGGATAATGCGTTAATCCAATCGTCTGAAATAGAGTGGAGGTCGAAATAATAAAAACTATCTCCGCTAGGGACATACACTTTTGGATCGAAGTCATCGAAATTATCTAATGTGTTTACTTGTACAACAAACGTTCCGGGATAGGCCGGCATTTGGCCGAAAGGAATGGTGTAAATCTGCCTTTTTTCTACCTCAGATAATGAAGAATAGGGTTGCAACCAAAAGTCCATGTCGCTTTCAAGAAATAGCTTTTTTGCCTGCATAGGACCCATTTCTTTGGATGGTTCTGCTACTGACAAGGGACCTAAAATCCATTCTTTTATGGCTTTAATTGCGGGGAGATTTTCCGCGTTTACTTCAAAACCGGCCAAGTCTACCTGCATCGCTGCAAAATACCTTGCAACGGTGAGATCTTTGATTCCGGAAGCATAAATTTTCATCATCATGCAAAGATACAATTCTTGTGAGTCCTAATTTCGTCACAATGGGTGGCATCGTGGATAAAATCATTTTTATAATAAAATGTCCGATAAAAAGTAACTGTATGTTTTTTTTCATCAAATTTGTCCTTTGAAAAACGAAAACCAGTGGCAAAAAAACCAAAATACATCGTCAAAGAATCTCCTGTTCATGGCAGGGGCGTTTTTGCAGCAAAAGATATTAAAAAAGGCAAAAAAATCATTGAATATACCGGCAATATCATTTCCTGGGAGGAGGCAAATAAAAGATTTGTCGACAACGATGGGCATTCTTTCACCATGTTTTTCGGAATAGATGAAGAACGGGTGATAGATGGCGCCGACAATGGAAATGAAGCCCGATATATCAACCATAGCTGTAAACCCAACTGTGTTGCCAAAAATAAAGATGGGCGAATTTTCATTTATGCCAAGAAGAACATAAAAGAAGGCAAAGAACTCTTTTACGATTACAGGTTGGAAATTGAGGGAAAAATCACCAAAAAAATCCTCAAAAAGTACGCATGTTTTTGTGGTGCCAAAAATTGCAGAGGCACCCAACTCGATGTGGAAAAGAAAAAAGATTAACCTCTATTCTTTCTGTTGGCTCCAATTGCCTGCAGTACGCCTTCGATTTTGTCGTTCGGCACAGTAACCGACAATACATATTGTTTGATTTTTAATTCCTGGTTTTCAATGGCTATCCAGCCTGAACCTCTGCACGGGCCCATCCATGTATCCAGCATTTCATCAAACCAAATCATCTGTCTTTCTCCATCAAAGTGTAAATTCCTGCTTATTTTGGTGAAATTCCAGGCCTTTCCTTTTTGAAAATAGGGCGCAGAGAAGGCAAGAAACTGCGCTTTGTTCCAAACTTCACTGCTATCAGTACCTATAAAAATGGCGTCATCTGCCAAAGCATCAAAATATGTGGTACTGTCAGCACTGGCTGCCGCCTTATGCCAGGAATCCAAAAATAGGCCTGCCCTGGCTTTCATTTCACCCTGACAGTCAATCTTTCTTCTGGTATCGTCAATGGATGTGATTTTCCAGCCACTCTTATCTTTTAGAAAATGAAAAACATTTACGCCACAATGGCTGAATTGTCCCCTGAAGAAAAAATCATATTCCATACTGACGGTAGCTGCCGCATCCCGCACTTCTTCTTTAACCCCTCTGATTTGTTCATCCAGTTCACCGGCATTGTAGCCACTTAGGGATTTGACAAACGATGAATAATCGGTGCAGTCAATGGCAGAAGAACCCTGTCTTCCTGATGTGGAAGTACAAAGACTAGCTCCTTTGACCGCAATACCGGATAAAGCCAAGGTATCAGCATTGGCCATTCCTTTAAAGAATGTATGCACCAGATCTGTGGGGCTCTGACCGAATGATAAATTCAAAGTGAAAAGCAAACAAAAAAATTGAAAAAATGTCTTCATGGTCAAAATTATATTGAGCGAAGGTAGGTATTTAAGGCCTCTGCTAAAATAAATGTCGATGAAAATGATGGATTCATCGAAGAAAAACGAATCAGGAGCAACGGATGCGGAACTTACATCGTCATTACGCACACAAATCACCTTTATGAAACATTTATTGACAATTGTATTTGCTTTTGGTCTATTTCCGGTTTTTTCCCAGAAAATTTCAGGAACAGTGCGCGATGAGAAAGGAACAGCCCTTGAGTATGTGGCAGTAACATTGTACCAATCCAGTGACAGCCTGCTGGTTAAAGGAGAAGTTACCAATGAAGCCGGAGATTTTGTATTTGAATCCGTAAATCCCGGAAATTACTATCTGGAATGTTCATTTATTGGATTTGACGATTACAAATCAGCAACTTTTGAGCTAACTGGAGACAAACCTTTGGTTATGTCAAAAATCGTGTTGGTCACATCATCTCAAATGATCGAAGAGGTAACCATTAAGGCTAAAAAGCCACTGATTGAGATACAAGCGGATAAAATGATATTGAACACCGATGCCAGTGTATCTGCAGTGGGTTCCAACGGCCTCGATTTATTGCGCAAAGCACCGGGCGTAACCATTGACAACAATGAAAACATTCAGCTAAAGGGCAAGAATGGAGTCAATATTTACATAGATGGCAAACCCAGCTATTTGAGTCCGGCAGAATTGGCCGGTCTTTTGAAAGGGCTGACCGCCGCCGACATTGAAGCCATTGAGATTATTACCAATCCGTCAGCCAAGTACGATGCTCAGGGAAACGCAGGTATTATCAATGTAAGGCTGAGGAAAAACAAAAACTTTGGCACCAATGGAAACCTAAATCTGAGTGGCGGCTATGGCAAATACCATAAGTCCTATGCTTCCCTAAATCTCAACAACAGAAACAAGCAATTCAACACCTTTGGCAATCTTGGCATTGGAAGCAATAAATATTACAATGAACTCAATTTAAACAGAAAGCAGGATGGGGCAGTCTATGACCAAAGACAATCCCAGGTAAATTCCAATCTACCACTGAATCTAAAAGCAGGTTTTGATTATTATGCAAATGACAAACACACTTTTGGTATTTTGGTGAATGGCAATACCCAGATGGCCGACCGAGAATTTTTAAGTACCAGTATCACTAATATATACGCTCAGCAATCACCTTCAAAACTGGATTCAACCTTAGAGGCAGCCAATACCATTATGTCAAGGTCACTGAATGCCAACATTAACCTCAACTATCGTTACACAGATACATTGGGAAATGAAATGTCCATTGACCTCGACAGAGGCATGTACCATGGCACATCCACCAGCATGCAGCCCAACAAATACATCAATGGCGAGTCGGGTCAGGTCACAACCAGGCGTGATTTCAGCAATGATACCCCTTCGGATATTGGTATCATGACAGCCAAACTGGATTATACGCATACCTATAAGAAGTCAGGCTTAAGGTTCAGTGCAGGAGGAAAATACGCCCATGTAAGCACAGAGAATACATTTGATTTCTTCAATCTAGTCGATGGAAGTCCCATTAAAGACATCAATCAATCCAATCGATTCAAATACACAGAAGAAGTATCTGCCCTTTACGTGAACCTTGCCGGGAGCAGAGGAAAATTCAATTACCAGGCAGGATTGAGAATGGAACATACCCATTCCATTGGAGACTTGAAAAGAGATAGCAGCATACCGGTTCAACCCAATGACTATGTAGACAGAAATTATGCGGGTCTTTTCCCGAGTGCCGCGCTTACCTACAATCACAGTGACATGCACAGCTTTAATCTGACCTATAGCCGAAGGATTGACAGGCCCAATTATGAAGACCTGAATCCATTTGAATGGAGGCTAGATGAATTGTCATTCAGAAAAGGGAATCCTTATCTCGTGCCGCAATACAACCACAATGTTGAGCTATCGTATACACTTAAACAAGCCGCCACATTGAGTCTGGGATACAGCAACTCACAGGATGTGGTTACAGATATTGTGGAAAGCGATCCCAACAAACCGGGAAGATCATTTATCAACTTTCGTAACCTTGCCAGCCAGGAGCAGTATTCCTTGAGCCTAAACACGCCGCTTCCACTGGCAAAATGGTGGAACGGTTATTTTTCTGCAACCGTTTACAAGGCCTATTACAAAGCCAGATTTCCGGAATATACATTTGATGTGGAAACACCGATAGCAACCAATGTTTATATGGAACACAACTTTTCATTGCCAAAAGATTACACTTTTGAGGTGAGTGGTTGGTTTAATTCAGCCTCCATCTGGGGTGGTTCATGGTTGACAAAACCCCAGGGCAGCCTTGATTTGGGCTTGAAAAAAGTATTGATGGGTGGTAAAGCCAACATTAAAGTAAGTGTTACCGACATCTTGTATACAGCTCCCTGGAGATCCTACAGCGAAGCCATACCCGGCCTGATCATCAGTGGAAATGGTGCCTGGGAAAGCCAGCGCGTGAATATCAATTTCAATTATCGATTTGGCAACTCAGAAGTAAAATCTGCCAGAAGAAGATCTACCGGTCTGGAAGACGAAAACAAACGAATAAAGAGCGGATCCTAGTGGCCCTCCAAATTTCGAGTTGAAGGCTTTCATGAATAAAAATAAATGCTGATGCTATTGCAATTTTAATATTTTTGCTCACTTAATAGAAAAAAACATGCGTTACAGCTTCTTATTGCTTTTGTTTGCCTTGCATACATTGCGGGCGCAAATCATTCAGCACAATCCGGGATCCAACCACGGCAACCGCTTTGAGCAACTGGGTACCGTTTTACCTACTCCCAATGATTACAGGACGGCCAGCGGTGCACCCGGTTCAGCTTATTGGCAACAAAAGGTGGATTACGACATCAAATGTACCCTGGACGAAAACAAACTCATTCTCAGCGGAAGTGAGACCATAACTTACCACAACAACAGTCCTGATGTACTGTCGTATCTATGGTTTCAATTGGATGAAAATCAACACAGTACGGTTGACAATGCCAATTATCAGTTTGGCGATACCAATCCTAAGAGGACAACAGACCGCATGCTGGAATCCTTAGAAGCTGCCAAAGAGGATAACGGGTATGGGGTAAAGATTTCTAAATTTACAGATGCCAAGGGCAATAAACTGAAATATACCATCAATAAAACGATGATGCGCGTTGATCTGCCAACGCCCCTCAAACCCGGCCAGAAGTACCAAATGAAGATTGACTGGTCATACAAAATCGTAGATCGTATGAACTTTTTTGACTTCTCTGATGCAAGGGGTGGCTATGAATTTTTTGAATCAGATGGCAACCATATTTTAACCATTGCCCAATGGTATCCAAGGCTTTGCATGTACAATGATGTTGTTGGCTGGCAGAACCATCAATTCACCGGCAGGGGAGAATTTACTGTTTGTTTTGGTGATTTTAAAGTTGAGATGACCGTACCTGCAGATCATGTGGTGGGGGCTACCGGGGAGTGCAGAAATTATGCAAAAGTGTTGTCCAAAAATGAATTGACTCGTTACAAGAAAGCAGAAGTATCCAAAGAACCTGTGCAGATTGTTGAATTGCAGGAAGCACTGGAAAAAAGTAAAATGAAAAGCAAACAGACCAAAACATGGGTGTTTGAGGCTAAAAATGTCAGGGATTTTGCCTGGACATCTTCCCGAAGGTTTGTTTGGGATGCGATGCCGGTCCAAATTGAAGGCAAGAAAGTAATGTGCATGAGTTTTTATGCGAAAGAAGCATATCCTATATACAGTAAATATTCTACCAAAGCCGTTGCACATACAATCAAAACCTATTCTGATTTTTCCATTCCATATCCTTATCCGGTAGCGCAAAGTGTAGAAGCTGCCAACGGCATGGAATATCCCATGATATGTTTTAATCCTGGTCGCGCTGCTGAGGATGGCACATATTCAGAAGGAGCCAAGAATGCAGCCATTTTGGTAATAATCCATGAAGTAGGGCACAATTTTTTCCCGATGATCGTCAATAGCGATGAAAGGCAATGGAGCTGGATGGATGAAGGCTTAAATTCATATTTGCAGTATTTGACACAGGAATTGTGGGATGATAAATTTCCATCGGATGCCGGACCAGCGTACACCATGGTTGATTATATGAAAGGCTCCAAAGATGATCTTGAACCCATCATGACCAACTCAGAAAACATCATCAATTTTGGTGCCAACGCCTATGATAAAGTGGCTACCGGTTTGAATATTCTCAGAGAAACTATAATAGGCAGGAAGCTGTTCGATACAGCTTTCAGAGAATATGCCAGAAGGTGGGCATTCAAACATCCAACTCCGGCAGATTTTTTCCGTACCATCGAAGACGTTACGGGTGAAGATCTGGACTGGTTTTGGAGAGGCTGGTTTTTCAGTACTGAAAATTGCGATATCGCCATAGATACTGTAAAACATGCTGTACCAGATTTGTACGCCAAGCCAAAGGTAATGAACGACACCATCAGGATGGTAAATCTTCAGAAACCTGCTGTCAATGAATTTGAGGACATTTCAAAGTTGAGGAATAAAAACGATAAAAACATTGTATTTGAAACAGACCGTGATACCAGTTTAAGAGATTTTTACTGGAAATACGACAGGGCTATGGAACCTTATGATACCAATAAATACGTAAGTGAAGTAAAAGCCTTCAATGAGCCTTTGGATACAGTATTAAGGGAAAAATACAAAGATGTCCATCTCTATGAAATTAAATTTTCCAACAAAGGAGGGTTGGTCATGCCCATCATTATCGAGTGGAATTTTGTTGATGGAACCAAAGAAATTGAAAGAATTCCGGCCCAGATTTGGCGGAAAAATGAAAATACTTTTACCAAATCATTTATGAAAAGGAAAGAAGTGAGCTCGATCGTACTGGATCCCATGAAAGAAACAGCAGATGTGGATAATTCCAACAATCTTTGGGGCAAAGAAATGCCTCCTAGTAAATTTGAATTGTATAAAATGAAAAAAGGAGTCAATCAAGGAGCAACACCCAATCCGATGCGGGCTGCTCAAAAAAAGTCTTCTGGCGTATAAAAATCAAGACGTTAGGTCAAGAAGGGGTGATTTGTTGCAACAAATCACCCCTTCTTTATTTGTTGACTATCAGAATTTTATGATAATAGTCCCATTTTTTCATATACATATTATATTTAAATTGTAAAAAATTGATATTATATATTTTATAAATATGATTT
>CALJKQ010000053.1 GCA_937973565.1 uncultured Saprospiraceae bacterium
ATTCAGCATAAGTCATTATTACACCCATTGCAATACTCAGACCCTTGGGCGTAATGGCATCTTCATAATAAAGGGCTCCAATGCGTGAATGATTTTGCTGTCCACCCGCATAGGTTTGAGCTGTTACATCGTCCAGACCATTGGGTATGCCAATGTATTCAGGTGTTGCCCCTGATTCTGTTGCCGGTGTAGGTCTGAAGAAAACAAATAGTCTGGGGTCTTCTGTTGACTTGAGTGTATCCAAAAGTTTTTTGCTGGCTCTGAATTCATTGAAGGATCCGCTTCTCGTTGTGTACAGTGGAAATTGATCAGGAGCTGCTGACTTAAAAATATAAACCGCATTGTCGGTGTTGGATTCGAACACCGGGTTGTTTACCGGATCTCCCACAATGGCTTTTAAATCGTTGTATGGAGACTTTTTGGAGGAAATTCGTATGAGATATCTGATTCGTAAAGAGTTGGCTAGTTTCCTCCACTTAGTCAGGTCTCCTCCGTATATTATATCTCCACCCACTTTTCCTGCAGAACCGGCCAATAAATCATTCGCTGTCTTTAATTCTGAAAGTATGCCGTTGTAAACTTCTTCCTGGGAATCGTATTTAGCATAGTAAATGCCCTCTTTTGCTTTAATTGCTTCTGTGTATGGAATGTCGCCATAAGCATCTGTAAGCAAGCTAAACATCCAGGCCCTCATTATCATGCCCACAGCTTTTACGCCATTGTCCCCTGTCTCCTCTCCAATGCTGATGATTTTATTAACATCTTTCATTTTGCCGTAACAAGTATTCCAAATGCCATTGATCTCACCCCACAAATATCTGTCTTCGTTTACAAATTGATTCTTTGCTGTATGTTGAATGACGATATTGCCAATGCCCCAGGTTTCTCCCAGGACAGTAGATATAACATCCCTTTGTACATCGGGTAATAACAATTGTGCTGTTACTTCCACAGGCCCATTTGGATTGTTATTGATTTCTTCAAAATCTTTGGTACATGATATAATGGAAATACCCATTACAAAAAGCGCAATTATATATATTGTTCTCATTTTATTTTTAATTTATAACTTAGAATTTTAAACCCAGATTTATTCCGTAACTTCTGGTAGAAGGTATCGCAACTGCTTCCACGCCGGGTATGATGGTACCACCCGAGGTTGCACTCGTTTCAGGATCAATATGTGGTACTTTTGACCACAACATAAGGTTTCTGCCTACCAGAGAAATGGATACATCATTTATCTTGAGCTTAGATGTCATCTTGTTGGGTAATGTATAAGAAAGCTGAACTTCTCTCAATTTGGTAAATGTGGCATCATACATCATGGGTTCAATAAGTCTCCTGCCAAGGGTGATGGATGTATGCCACTCTCTTGCAGATAGTTTTGTGGTGTTTTCTGCAAAACTTCCATCTGCATTTTGAACTACACCATCCCCGATAACTCCATTTCCTGCTTTTGTAAGGTCATATCCATCTGCTCTGCCTTCCAGGGTTTCAACAATGATTCCACCCTCTCTTCCTACGGTCTGAGTGTGAGAATATAGTTTTCCGCCTTGTCGGTGATCAAATAATACACTTAGGGCTATTCCTTTATAACTAAATGTATTTCTTATTCCTGCCAACCAGTCTGGATTATAATTTCCTAATTTTACTCTTTCTGTCGTTGCCAATGGCTTTCCATTTGGAGAATACACGATCCTTCCAACATATTGACCTGTTTTGTCGTAATAGGGACTGGATGGATCTGCAGATACCCTAACGAACCCAATGCCGTACATGTCGCCCATTCTTTCACCCACTCTGGCTTCTACAGTTACATATTGTGATGCCATAACGTAACTTTTGATCTCCTGTCCGGATTCAGGGTCTGTATACAATTCTTTAACTTTACTTCTGTTGGTAGACCAGTTAATATCCATGTCCCAGCTAAATCCTTTTGGATTTTTAACGGGAGAAAGATGAAGTACTGCTTCAATACCGGAATTTTGAATCAGACCTGCATTGATAATCCTGGATGTATATCCGGAGGTATTGCTCAATTGAATGGGAAGGATTTGGTTTCTACTGTTGGTATTGTAATAAGTCAAATCAAGTCCTACTCTGTTAAGGAAAAACTTAAGTTCTGTTCCCACCTCAAAAGAAGTGCTGATTTCAGGCTTTAAATTTGAATTGGGGAGCGCGCCTGACTCTTCGTAGCTTGGATTGCCATTGGCCGGGGTTTGTGATGCATAAGTGGCTGCCAATTGATAGGGACTGGTATCATTACCTACCTGAGCCAAGCCCATTCTCAATTTACCATAAGAAAGGGTCTCTGAATTTATTTTTAACAAATCGGTGAATACCAAGCCCGAACTGGCTGAAAAATAAAGGTAGCTGTTGTTTCCATTGGGCAGCGAGCTCGACCAGTCATTTCTGACGGACAAATCCAAAAACAGATAATCATTATATGCAAAGTTTCCAAATGCATATAGAGAGTTTATTCTCTTCTGGGATTTGAAGGAATAATACTGCAAAGCAACTCTGCTGTTGTTTAAGGAGTATATACCAGGCACAGCTAATTCAGGTGCACTGATGTCGGATAAATTATAACGCTGGTACAATCTGTTGCCTCCCAATGAAAATGAGTATTTTAGTGAGCCGGCCTGCGTTGGGTTGTAACTAAGCAGAAAGTCAGAGTTGCGTTCTTCAGACAACACTTTCTCCTCTCTGTAACTACCCAACTTAAATCTTTGCGTGCTGTAAGCTCTCTTGCGGTCTCTGAATTCATTATTGATATCCAGTCCTGACCTGAGCATCAAAGACAGAGAAGGAACGATTTGATAGTTAACAGAAATATTTCCAAAAACCCTGTTTAAATCTTGTCCGTTGGTGTTTTCAAACACATTGAAATAGGGGTTGTCATGGTAGTTGTAATTGAAGTTATACTGATTCAGTCCTTCTCTTCCTCTTTGCCAGTATTCACGGGCACTTTCCAGGTTTGTATTTCTGGGCAGCCAGCAATTGAAAAGGTACATGATATTTTCCGTTCCGTAACTAAGATTGGGCCTGTTGTCACTTTTGTTGGTCATAAAGTTGGCATTCACCCTTGCCTTTAGTTTATCCGAAAATGAATAGCCGGCATTTAGAGACGTGGTGTACCTCTTTAAATCTGTGTTAGGTACAATACCGGTTTGATTGAGTGCTGTAAATGAAGCCCTGAAATCTGACTTATCATTACTACCCGACAGAGCAATGTTGTTGGTGTATGTTGTACCGGTTTCAAAAAAATCCCTGATGTTATTGGGTACGGCCTTGAATTCTGTCGGATTAATGGTTCCTCTTGCTTCAAGCTGGGCTGGCAGTGCAACGGGTCCGATTTGGGTAAATAAATTACCAACATCTCCGGCACGAAATCCATTCGATGTTGGGGAATCATATTGTGCAAGCAATTGACCATTCATGGCAGGGCCCCAGCTTTCATCAACACCGTCGCGCAAACCACCACCGTTGCCATCGACGAAATTAAATTCTCCGTTTAATCCTTGTCCATAAACATTTTGATATTCGGGAAGCTTCAATACATTTTCAAATGTTGTAGTAGAATTTATGGTAACTCCGATACCTTTATTCTTGCTTCCCGTTTTCGTTTTAATAACAATGGCTCCATTGGCTGCTCTCGATCCATACAATGCAGTCGCATTGGCCCCCTTCAGAATGGTTAAAGATTCTACATCATCCGGGTTAACAAATCCAGCTCCGTTTCCATAGTCAACTTCTTGGAAACTTCGTCCGGAAGAACCCGTAAAACCATTGCTGATGGGTACTCCATCTACTACAAATAATGGTTGATTGTTGTTGATGTTCAGAGATCTTTCACCTCTGATGCTGATTCTACTGCTTGAGCCGATACCTCCTGGATTGCCTACCACAGTGACACCGGCTACTTTGCCTGCAAGAGAATTCAAGAGATTGGTTTCCCTTGCTTTGATAATATCATCTCCTTTTACTTCCTGCACTGCATAGCCCAATGCCTTTTTTTCTCTTTTAATACCCAGAGCTGTTACCGTTACTTCACTAAGACCAATGGCATCCTCTTCCAGTGTAATCACTATTTCCTGTCCGGAGTTTGCAGTGATTTCACGCGTGCTGTAACCAACATAACTGGCAACCAGCAAACTGTTAAGATTTTTTACATTGAGTTCGAATTTTCCATCAATGTCTGTGATGGTGCCATTGTTGGTTTGCTTTTCCAGGATTGAGGCCCCGACCAGAGGTTGTTGGTCAGCAGATGAAACTACTTTTCCCTTGATCAAGACCTGGCCGATTAAAGGGAAATACATGCCCACTAATAATAGTAAGAATACTATTTTGGGTGTTTGTAATTTTGTTAACATGATTTGAGTTGATTTTGGTTATAATGCACAAATCAACTCAATCCATTTAAACCCAGACTATGCGCAATGTTATGAATGTTTGAATACTTTGCAGGTAAAATCAAACAATTATTAAGCTATCGTTACGGGAATTAATTTTTAGACAAATTAATTTTTGAATATAAACTCATTTATATATTTACCCAAATCTTCCATGTGCTGATATTCATAGCCCAGCCATTTTGCTACCGTGGCCGCAACCTGGTTTTGCCAGTATTGGTTTTTTGTTTCTATTTCACCCAGGTTTGGCGTATCCGGACCTATCGCCATAATCCAAATGGCATTGGAACCTTTAATGACTTTGCCATGAGATGTCCACTCTTTTTTCGGTTGATCTCCTCTGCCGTGATCGGTTGTGATGATAAAACTGGTTTTGTTTTTATAAAAAGGGTCTGACTGACAATAGTCCCATAGATCTGCAATGAGGCGATCCGTATTATGCGCGGCATTCAAATAATGATCATACCTTCCATCATGGGCAAAATCATCCGTTTCTCCATACGAAATAAATGTCAATCTGGGCTTATACGTTTTAATATAAGATTTGGCATAGTGGTGCGTAAATCCATCCAGTCTTACCCCATTCCAGGGTGATGGTATTTGATCCTGCAATTCATTTAAAAACTTTTCTTCCTCAGATAGCATAGAGTGATCCGCTTTTCTGAATCCTGCATTCACCGGTATTCCACTCCTTTCTTCATTGATGATGAAGGGGAAAACATCCCAGGATCCAAATGCGGCCACTTTTCCTTTAAATTCAGGTTTTTGGTGTAACCACTCCAATACCGTTACATTGGGGTTATTTTTTTTATCATTGGAATTAATATTCGGGTCAGAACTGCCAACAAGAATTTCATTGTAACCCGGGTAAGAAAACCACATCATATTGGTTACGTTGGCATTGTTTCCAAAATTTCGGTTGCCCAGGATCACTCCTTCTTTTGCTACTTTGTTCCATACCCATGGCATTAAAATTTCCCTTCTCTCTGAAGATGAAGACCTCCAGTATTTTGATTTGAGTGAGGCTGTATCCTTTACAAATCTGGTATCTGTAGTAAGGCTGTCATCTGCTCCTCCAAACAATTCCTGCCATCTTAAACCATCTAACGTTATAATAAATACATTCTGGGTATTAGCGGTTTTTTGGGCACAAAGGTTTTGGTGCAAACTCACCCATATTATTGTTAAAAATAGAATGTTTAATCTCATCTGTTTTTATTTTCAATATTAACTGAATCCATTATGTTGTTTTTTAAGTCACGACAATACACGGAGGCACTGGTTTCTCTTAATTCAAATTCAAGATAATGGTGTTTTTTAATGATTTTTTCCATAACATAAGTATGATCGTTCTCTTTGGGTTCCAGACAGCCTCCTGCGCCTCCGGATATAAAAAAATGGGTCTTTTGGTTTCCATAGGTCTTTGACATTCTTTCATAATCATGTATATGACCATGAAGAACAATGTCAATTTTATTTTTTTCAGCGTTGTCGTTCAAAAAATTTCTTAAAAATGTTTCGCCATTGTAACCGGGCCAGCCGCAACCATAGGCAACCTGATGGCATAGTACAAATCTCCATTTTGCATTTTTCCAGTTGTCTGAATGCATCATCTCGGAAGCCCATTTGAGTTGTTTTTTATCCAGTGATATTGGAAAATTAATATTGGGATCCAATACGAGAAATGCAGCTGTGTTATTGCTGAAAAAATAATAACTTTGGTCATGCTTACTTGCTTTTTGGAATTCCATAAAATTTTCAGCATTTAGTTTGTCATAGTAACCATCGTAATCGTGATTCCCCGGTATCAGGAATATCTGCAAATTACGTGGCAGGTTCATTAAACCTTTGCAAAATTGGTTCCAGTCGCCTGCATCGCACCCTGTTGCCGTCAAGTCTCCCAAACCAATGGTAAAGTCAGAAGGTCTGCCGGCAAGGACGGTGGTTAAATAGTGAAATGTATCCCATCCTCCCTGGCTGTCACCCCAAGCCGAAAATCTTAGACTGTTTTCATTTTTTGAACCAATAATTGTGTTGTTGATCCTTGATCCTAAGCCTGGATAAGTATTTAAATTGATTTTATCACTCAGATTTTTGATGTAACTCAGTTTCGATGATTTTAAACCTATGATCTGTTTTAGTCCTCCGGCAACTGCATTGTTTAATACCCTGATGATTATGGTACGTTTTCCCGCCTTGCCACTTATATAAAAATAATTGCATTGAACAGACTTAACAGATTGACCATCTACCCATAGCTGAACACCGTCATCAGCTTTTATTTGCCAAATGGTATCTCGCTCAATGAACAGCTCCTTCTTATACCATAGAGAGCTATTGGGTCTGTTAACTGTATGAGGAATGCGAACCAGGGTGTCAAATGTTAGATGATTAACATTAAAATGATCATGTAAGGTTTCAATTTCAGACCCCATTGCAAAATACCATTCTTCTTTATTAATTTGATTAGGGCTTTCGCTTTTATGCAAATTCCTCATTACAATGAGGATGAGTATCATGGGTACAATGGTAAATAAAAGCTTATTCTGGGTTCTTAAAATTTGGCCTGATTTCATGTGCCAAATGTAAGGGCATAATGGGTCTATTCATTAGATCATGAGGTTAAGCATTATTTAAATTTACTTCAATTAATTATTTAATCTGGGATAATCATTTGCTTGACTATTTATTCGCCAACTGTCCGCAAGCTGCATCTATATCTTTGCCCCTGCTCCTTCTTACCGTGATCATGACTCCGCTTTCTCTTACGGTTTTGGCAAATTCGTTGATGGTATCTTCATCAGACTTGTCAAAACTTCCGTCTTCGATGGGATTGTATTCAATAACATTGACGCGCACCGGAAAGCGATGACATAGTTTGATTAATTTTTTGGCATCTTCCTGTGAATCATTGAAGCCTTTTAGAGCTATGTATTCATAACTGATGCGGTTTCGGGTCTTTCGATAAAAGTATTCTATGGCCTCTATCAAGGATTTGAGGTCGTTTTGTTCATTGATGGGCATGATTTCATTTCTCTTGCTGTCGTCTGCTGCATGCAAGGAAAGAGCCAGATTGACCTTAGAATCATCATCAGCCAGTTTTTTGATCATCTTGGCGATGCCGGCAGTACTTACCGTAATCCTTCTGGGCGACATGCCTATGGTATCCGGTGAAGTAAGCATATCTATGCTTTTCATTACATTGCTGTAGGTAAGCAAAGGCTCACCCATGCCCATGTACACGATGTTGGTAATGCGGTTGCCATACATCCGCTCGCAGATTTTATTCACCAAAATGATCTGGTCTACAATCTCAGCAGGCTCCAGATTGCGGATGCGTTTCATCTTTCCGGTGGCACAAAAGCTGCAGGTAAGCGAGCAACCTACCTGGCACGATACACATACCGTATAGCGGTTTTCATCCACTACCGGTATTAGAACGGTTTCAATTTTACTGCCGTCGTGAAGAACAAAACGAACTTTGAAGGTACCATCAGCACTATGTTGCACCAGATCCTGTTGTAGCCCCACCAGTTGGAAGTTGGCTTTGAGTTTTTCTCTAAAATCCAGCGGCAAATTGCTCATTTCGTCAAAGGATAGTGCTTGTTTTTTCCAAATCCAGTCCCAAAGCTGATCAGCCCTGTACCTCGGTTGGCCAATATCCCTGGCAAATTGGGTAATTTCTTCTTTTGTAAAGTTTTTTATTTCTACCTGCATACTCCACAAAGTTACAATTTGTGGCTATGCCCTTTAAAAAGTATGGATAGTTATTCACTTTTTCAAATTAAATTAATATTAATTATTATGTATAAATAGCAGATAAACAATGTTATATGGTATTCGTCCGACCATTGTAAACTAATTGTTAATTCATGGCCACTCAAATTAACCAAGCCATAATATAGCCTTTACGCCCGCTTAATACTGCCCCTGTACTTTTGCATCAAATTCAATACAGTATGAAATCATTACAATTACAAACGATATTGCTGGTAATACTCACAGGCCTTTTTATGGCTTCTTGTTCCGATTCAGAGCCTTGTGATGGCAATTGTCCTACCGGCTTTGTGTGTGAAAACGACAAATGTGTGGTAGATCCCAATTACAACCCATGTGCAGGTGTGGTCTGCGGACCTGATGAACAATGCGTAAATGGCAAATGCGAAGCCATTAATTTTGGTGAAGTGGTCGTAAGCGGTGAAATATCAGAAAACACCAAATGGACACCCGACAACATCTATATATTGGCTTCTAAAGTTTACCTGAAAGAAGGCGTTACCCTTACCATCGAACCGGGAACCGTAATCAAAGGCAGAGAAGGCACAGGTTCTTTGGCTACAGCCCTCATTATACCCAGAGGTGCAAAAATCAATGCTTCAGGAACCGCAGAAAAACCCATCATCTTTACTTCAACCCTCGACAATGTGCGTCCGGGTCAAAAAGCAGGCAATTCCCTCAGTGAATACGACTTTGGCAAATGGGGTGGACTGATTGTATTAGGCAAAGCACCCATATCTGCTACCAATGGCGATACAGAAACCCAGATTGAAGGCATCCCCGGAGATCAAACGTATGGAAAATACGGAGGTAATGATGTGGCCGACAACTCCGGTGTGCTTAAGTATGTATCCATCCGTCATGGTGGTGCCCTTATTGGTGATGGCAACGAAATCAACGGCCTCACTTTGGGTGGAGTGGGTAATGCCACTGTAGTAGAAAACATCGAGATTGTTGGAAATCTTGACGATGGTGTCGAAATTTTCGGTGGCACGGTGAATGTAAAAAACCTAGCTGTTGGTTTTGTAGGTGACGACGCCCTGGATGTGGATCAAAATTATGCCGGCACAGTAGATAATTTCTACATCGTACATGGTAGCGACAATACAGACGAAGGTCTTGAACTTGATGGTCCGGAAGGTTCTACTTTTAAAGATGGTTTGTTTACCATAAAAAATGGTACCATCATAGCTGTTGACCAAATATTGACATCTGGTGCCGACCTTAAAGCCAAATGTCAGGGCACATTGGAAAACATAGCTTTCAAAGGATACAAAAAAGGAAAACACCTGGGCGTTAGAGCTGCCTTCACCACCACCTCCGGTTGTACAGAAAAGGCAGATGCCTTTACTTACCTGAGAGACGGAAGATTGGTGATTAAAAACTGCCAGATTCTGGATGATGTTACCGCTGCTGACGTGACCCGGGTATATACAGATTCCGGAGCTTCTGACGCCACTGCTCAAAAAGATTGTTTGAATGCAGTTTCAACCAACTATGAAACCCTTGTTGACAATCTTTTTGCAACCAATGGAAATAAAATAGTAACCAATGCTACAGTAGGGGCAGACAAATCCGTGTTCAATGCGTGGACCTACCTTTCAACCAAAAATAAACTTCAATAAATACAATTAAAACCTGAGCAGGAACAGCCTTCCCAATTTTTGTTCCTGCTCATTCTTAAAAATTACAAAATGAATACTTTGCTAAAAAACAAACTTTATCTTACCCTGATCGCAATTTTATGTGCTTTTGTGGTGAATGCGCAAAACGGCATTGTTCGCGGTAAACTGATCGACGACAAGACAGGAGAACCCGTAATGTTTGCCAATGTTGTAGTGGTACAGACAGGATCCGGAACTACTACAGATGTGGACGGCAACTATGAACTTATACTTGCGCCAGGAAATTACACCCTCACCATTTCCTACATTGGTTTCAATGATCTTTCTGTAAGCGACGTAATCGTTCAACCGGATAAGGTCAATATTCTGGACCTCAGAATGAAAGAATCCAGCCAGGTTATCGAAGAAGTGGTAATTACGGCAACCCAGTCCCGAAATTCTGAGTCTGCTATTGCCACCATCAAACAACGTACACCCAATTTGCTGGATGGTATATCATCACAGGCCATCAGAAGGAATGGAGACGGCAATGCAGGTGAAGCGCTCAGAAGAGTGACCGGTGTGTCTGTAGAGGGAGGAAAACACATAGTGGTACGTGGTCTTGGCGACCGCTACACTAAAATCATCCTCAACAGTGTTGAGATTCCCGGTTTGGATCCGGATAAGAACTCTGTTCAGACCGATATCTTCCCTACCAATCTGGTGGACAACCTACTCGTGTATAAAACTTTTTCTCCTGACCTTCCCGGCGATTTTACAGGAGGAGCGGTTAACATCATCACCAAAGATTTTCCGGAAGAAAAAACATTCAATGCTTCCGTTTCTTTTGGATACAATCCCGATATGCATTTCAAGAGTGGCTTCCTGGGATACAATGGAGGAAAAACAGATTTCCTCGGCTTTGATGATGGTACCAGGGCTTTGCCTTTCTACAAAAACATTTCCCTGCCGGATCCATCTCTCAAAAACCCGGCATTGGAAACCGCAACCCGTGCGTTTAATCCCGTACTGGCAGCCAATCCGGTTGGCAATGATCTCAACAAGGCGTTTTCTTTCTCTTTTGGCAATCAGAAAAAATTGGGAGGCGGAAAGTTGGGTTATATTTTCGGTTTGAATTATGCACACGGTTACAATCATTACAGCGATGTGCAACTGGGTGAATACTATAGAAACACTGCCAATACCGGTTATTTTGTAAACAGAGAAACCAGCGGTACCCTCAGCGAAATCAATGTACTTTGGAGTGCTCTGGGAGGTTTAAGTTACAAAAAAGGAGGCCATAAAGTAGGCCTGGAAGTATTGCGCATTCAAAATGGCGATACAAAATCAGCCAGACTTACACAGGCCAACCTGGAGCTCAATTCTTCTGTCATCCAGAGAGACAACCTGGAATACAGCCAGCGTGCCATTACCAATCTGGTATTGAGTGGTAAGCACGCTTTTGCGAAAGGCAAACTTTCTATGGACTGGAAATTGAGCCCCACTTTCGTAAGTGTTGATGAACCCGATGTAAGAACTACAGGCTTTGACATCACTGAAGAAGGTACACCGGTATTGAGACCTGCTGTAGGTGCGGATGTCACGCGCATTTACAGATACCTCAACGAAGTTAACTACAACGGAAGATGGGATGCTACGTATACCCTGGGCATGAAAAATGGTTTGGAGTCCAAGATCAAAGCCGGAGCTTATGCTACCCTGAAGGAAAGAGATTTCGAAATTTACAATTTCATCATCCGCGTTAATAATCAAACTGAACTCAATCTCAATGGTAATGCCAACAACATTTTGTTACCTCAAAATATCTGGACTCCTGCCAACAGGACAGGAGCATACGTATTGGGTAATTATGAGCCGGCTAATACCTTTAATGCTGATCAAAGAATTTATGCTGCTTACCTGATGCATGAACTTCCATTGAGCCAAAAAGTAAAGCTGGCATATGGAGTGCGATTTGAAAAGGCTGAAACCCGATACACAGGCACCAACAACCAGGGAACCATTATTTACAATGGCCAGAAAGTGTTCGACAAAGCATCATTCCTGCCTTCTATCAGTGCTGTTTATGAAGTGATGCCGAAAACCAATATCAGAGCATCATTCAACAGAACGTTGGCAAGGCCTACTTTTAAGGAAAACTCCATTGCCCAAATTCAGGACAGGATCACCGACCGAACTTTTCTGGGTAATATAGGACTGAAACAAACAGACATCAATAACTACGACCTGAGACTGGAGAGATACCTGAATGGAGGCGAGTTGATTTCGGTAAGTGCATTTTATAAGCAGTTTTACAATCCTATCCAGTTGACGGTTTATGATGCAGCCAATCCAACCAATTTTATCCCCAGAAATTTCCAGAATACAGATGTATATGGCATTGAGCTGGAGGTCAATAAAAAACTTGACTTTATTGCAGAGCGATTCAGTCCTTTCTCTTTATCTGCCAACTATACTGTAGTTAAGGCCGGCGCGCCACTGGTAGGTTTGTCGCCCGCTATTTTCAATACAGCATTATCTTATATTGACACCCAGAATGGATGGGAAGCTTCTGCTACCTACAATGTACAATCATCCAAATTGTCTATCGTGGGTATTGACAGGATCGAGAACATCTACGAAAGACCATTTAAGAGTTTAAATGCCAGAGTGTCCAAACAATTTGGCAGCAACAAACAATATTCACTTTCCCTATTGGGTGAAAACCTGCTGAACAGCCAAAAGCTTCGATCTTATGATACCTTCGATGGATCATTGGCCGTTTTCGATCTGTACAAGCCGGGCAGGCTATTTACAGTGAGCTTTGGCTACAGCCTCAAATAAGGAAGACTTTTTACGAAGTATTCATACCTTGAAGTCCTGGTTGGGAAGCCGGGACTTCTTTTTTTTTATAAGTCGTTTTCCTCGCGGCTTACTCTTGATGCCCTTTCAAGATAAGCATTGTCCAGCACTATCTTTTGCAAAAATTTTGCATCATTGTCCTGGGCTTTGATTTTTAAAACCGCCTCTACTTTTCTGGCAGCCAGTTTGATAAAGTTTAAACGGTGCATTTTGCGGTTGTTGAGCACATCGCGGATAGTTCTGATATCCGTGTCAGATAAATAAGCAGCTTCCGGATATTTTACCGTATAATTAGGGTCGCTGATGTAGCGAAGTAAGGTATTGATTTCCTGTTTTTTCTGGGTAGAAATCACCACCGTATTGGCGGCCAGATCACCCAGCCGTTGTCCCCTTTGAGAAACTACAATAGAAATAATTCCGGCTACGCCTTGAGAAATCCAAAAGTCTGCCAGCAGCAAAACCCATCTCAACAGCAGGGAATAGGTGGTGAGTTGGCCTCCATCTATTGAAATTACCCTTAGGTTCATCGCTTTTTTACCGGGACTTTGACCATTGCTTATGCGCTCAGCCAGAAAGGAATAAAGCATCAAGGGAATTGCAAGAATCACGGTCAACACCCAATTTTTTAAACCGGCGGCTATAATAATCAATACGATGATCAGAGCGTAGATGATTACCCAATCAATAATTCTGGCCACAATTCTGTTTCCCAGTCCTGCCCTTGGGTACTCGATGATTACGTTTTGTGCATTGACAATTTTGATGGATTGTGCAGACATAGGTTTTTTCTTTACGGAGTCAGAGTAAAAGTAAGCAATTTTGTAATATTCATTGACCGGTAAAACCTTTGGCCATCAACATTTGTTCCTTGAATCATGAAGGCACACCATATAAAGTTACACCAGAGATTTGTGGACGCTTTTCCGGCTGATCCGGAAGAAGGCAATTTTCGCAGACAGGTAACCGGGGCAGCCTACTCCCTGGTAAAACCCCATCTTTCAAGTGCACCTCAACTCGTTGCTGTTTCTGAGGAGATGGCTCACGAGCTTGGCCTCGATATGGCAGAGGATACGCCCGAAAACTGGGCATCATTTTTTGCCGGTAATGTATTGCCGGCTGACTCCAAACCTTACGCAGCCTGTTATGGCGGACACCAGTTCGGGCATTGGGCCGGACAATTGGGAGATGGCAGGGCCATCAATTTGGGAGAAATAGAAACCCAAAAGGGTTTGCTCACTCTCCAACTAAAGGGCGCAGGTCCTACCCCTTATGCCAGGAATGCAGATGGATTCGCCGTTTTGAGGTCATCGGTAAGAGAATTTTTATGTAGCGAAGCCATGTATTATTTGGGTATTCCTACCACCAGAGCATTGGCACTTGTCACTTCCGGCGATCAGGTTTTACGTGATATTCTTTACAACGGCAATGCAGCCTACGAGCCCGGAGCCATTGTCTGCCGGGTAGCACCTGATTTTATCCGTTTTGGTAACTTTGAAATTTTTGCTGCCAGACAAGATCACCATTTGCTGAAACTGATGGCAGACTATACCCTCCGGCACCATTATCCTCATCTGGGTAGTCCCGCCCCGGAAACCTACCTGACTTTCTTTAGAGAAGTGGCTGATAAGACATTGGATATGATCATTCACTGGCTAAGGGTGGGATTTGTGCACGGCGTAATGAATACCGATAATATGTCTATCCTGGGTCTTACCATTGACTATGGACCTTATGGCTGGTTGGAAGCTTACCGGGATGACTGGACACCCAACACCACTGATAAAGAAGGCAGGCGATATGCTTTTGGTCAACAAGCCAATATTAGTCTTTGGAATTTGTGGAAACTTGGCAACGCACTTTACCCCCTCATTGGATCGGTGGAAGGACTTCAAGCCATTCTGGAAGCATACCCTGAACAGTATCGAAAGCGATATGTAGCCATGATGTTGAACAAATTGGGTTTGTATCAATCGCTACCGGACGATGGCCAACAAATCAAAATATTGTTGGATCTCATGGAAAGAGATGCCATTGATTACAACCTCTTTTTCCGGTTTTTGAGTGAATGGGATGTGCAAAACCAGCACCCTGAATTTTGGCCCCGGTTGTTGAAACGAACCTCCTACCAGGCTCTGGAAGGATGGCCGGAAACTGATAATGGCTGGCAATTGTGGGTCTCCTGGTACAATCAGCGTCTCCTCGCCGAAAATGAGCAGTTTGAGCAGCGAAAAAGCCGGATGGATGCCGTCAATCCTGCCTTTATCATCCGCAACTATATGGCGCACGAAGCCATTGGTCAAGCTGAGAAAGGCAATTATTCCCTCATCCATCAATTTATAAAACTCCTGAAAGAGCCTTATGCGATCACTCCTGAAAATGAAGTGTGGTTGAAGAAAAGCCCCGATTGGGCCTTCGAAACGCCCGGTTGTTCCATGCTTTCGTGTAGTTCCTAAAATTTTTTACCCATGACCATGGTCATTTTTTGATTTGACGTGCCTCAGTGCTTTCTGTAAGTCAGGTTACGCTGGGATCCTAAGGTCGGGCATAACTTTGAATCAAAAATAAGACAATGAAAGTTCTGGTAATTGGTGGAAACTTTGCAGGAGCCACCGCAGCAATGGAGATCAAAAGAAAGCTGAAAAATCAGGTAGAGGTAACCCTTATTGACAGGAGTCCGGACTTTCTTTACATTCCTTCTTTGATATGGGTTCCTACCAGGAGAAGGGAAGTAAACGAGATTGCGGTTCCAAGGGAAAAAATCCTTGCCCGCAGAGGCGTCAACTTTGTTTTGGACAATGCTATAAAGGTAGAGCCGACTGAAAACAAAGTTTATACAGAAAAAGGTGTTTATGACTACGACCACCTGGTTATCGCCACCGGTCCTAAAGTGAAATTTGATATTGCACCGGGCATCAAAGAATATGCTTGTTACATCGGTACCCCTCCGGGTGCTATGGATACCCGCGCCAAACTGGATGCTTTCAAGAAAAACCCCGGTCCCATTGTGATTGGAGCTACACAGGGTGCAGGTTGTATGGGCGCAGCTTATGAATTTCTTTTCAACGTCGAAAAATGGCTTAGAACTGAAAAAATCAGAGAAAAAGTAGATTTATACTGGGTCACACCGGAACCTTTTCTGGGTCACTTTGGAATCGAAGGCATGCCTTTGGGAGAAGCAATGTTGAAAAAGTTCATGGAGATGTTCCACATTCATTACAGAACAGGGGTTGGTATTAAAGAGGTAAAAGAGCATCAGGTAATTTTGAGTACAGGCGAAGAAATCAATACACAATTTACCATGTTGATGCCTCCATTTGAAGGTGTAGATTTTATTTCCAATTCTCCGGGCCTGGAGACAGGCGCCAATCATTTTATTCCTGTTTTGCCTTCTTACAGGCACACAAAATTGGCCAATGTATGGGCGGCCGGATTAACCGTGGATGTGAAACCTCCGTTCCAGCAAGGTGAAGTACCCTTTACCATTCCTAAAACCGGTTACCCCAGTGATGTTACGGGAAAAATCGTAGCCCACAACATTATCAATACCATTCAAGGCAATCCCAAAATGGAAGAAAAACCCTGGGGAAAAATTCCGGGTTTGTGTGTGATGGATGCCGGGAAAAAAGAAGTAATTATATTTAGCAACACGCTCTTTAAACCCAGAAAGTTTGCCTTGATGATACCCAACGTATTTTACGATGTATTTAAGGTTTTATTGGAAAAATACTTCCTTTGGAAACTCAGGAATGGATTGTCTTATTTACCATAGTTTCGTTTTTTCTGAGCACAAAGATCAGATAACAAAACCAGGGGCAGCGGGCGAGAGTCCGCTGTTTTTATTTAGTTGCCTTCCGTTACATTTTTTCTTTTAGCACCGGCAGGTAGTTTGGTGCCAAAGTGTTGCACCCATATGTTTTTATACCTGGCCACCGCCATTTCTTTCATATTGGGATTCATGAGCATCCGGCAATGGCTGCGACTGTTTATCCAGTCGGTGAGTACCTCGGGGAATGAAGTTTGTCCTTCTCCCAAATTTTCCCCGGCAAATTGCCATGGATAATCGAATCCATCCAGTCGTTCTCCAATGTTCTTACCGTCTTTGGAATAGTGGGCAAAAAAATCAAAATCATGCATCTCAATGGCATGATTCATAGCGCTCATATACAGGGTATCGTTCCAGTGAAGCGGGGGCACAGCCGGCATATATCTTCTGCCACAATAGCAGCCCTGGCTTCTCAGCTGGTTTACGGCATCCAGCATGAGTTGATTTTCTCTGGAACCACTTACAGGGTCGGATCCAACATGAAAATTAAGCAGCAAGGCATAAATTATGGATATCATTGGTCTGTGTAATGGTCAGTGTAATAAGCATCCAGAGCATCGTAAAAGTCCTGCCCTTTGTACCTGATAATGGCATCTTTCACAAATCGGTGGATGGGAAGTTTATGTTGTTTACCCAGCTTACAGGCCGCATCGCATATGTCCCATCTTTCATAATTCCAGGCTTCAAAACCCTGGGCCTCGTTTTTAATCACGCGGATGGGATAGAGGTGGCAGGAAACCGGTTTGTTGAATGGCAGCTTCCCTTCCTTATGAGCCTTTTCTATAGCGCACAGGCCATAGCCATTTTCATCAAAAGTAAGGTAAACACATCGTTTGTTTTTGAGCAATGGGGTACCCAACAATTGGGGCGATTTATAATATTTGGAGGCTTTATTTTTTTTGAGGTATTCGCGTCCTTCATCATCCAGCCAGGGTAAAATGGCATCCCTGTTTTGTTCGAATTCTGCCGCCTCTTGTTCTGTCATGGGAGCCCCGTAATCGCCTTCCCAGCAACACGCGCCCTTGCAGGCATCCAGCTTACAGATAAAGTGTTTTTCCACTATATCCTCACTCACCAAAACATCGTTTATAGCAATCATATTCTCTTGATTTGTAGAAGCTTCTGTTAAAATATCCAAAGCCCAATATTCCAAAAGTAACAATTTTTACGGATAATGGTTATATTGATAGAAGATGTTAACAGACATTTTGTATTTTAGCATCCACTTTAACAAAAGCTAAAGATTTTTGAAATAGAAACCAGTAATTTAATTCCCATGGATCCACTAAAAAAGCTCTTTTACGAAAAATCCTCCCAGGCCAGGATTGAGCTCAAAGAAATTGTCAAAAATTACGGAGAACTTAAGGCCGATGAAGTTAACATAGGTCAGATCATAGGCGGAAGCAGGGGTATCAAGACCATGATTTGGGACACTTCCTCTCTCGATGCCAACGAAGGCATTCGATTCAGAGGATACAACATTCCGCAGTTAAGAGAATTGCTGCCGAAACCGGATGGAGCCCGGGAGCCACTGCCGGAAGGTCTGTTTTGGCTTATGCTCGTAGGAGAAGTTCCCACCGAAGAACAGGTAAAATGGCTGAGCGCAGAGTGGGGCAGAAGAGCCGTGGTTGATGACAGCGTTTTTAAAGTGATAGATGCCACCTCATTGGATACCCATCCTATGACGCAGTTTACCATAGCCATCATGGCAATGCAGCAAAACAGCATCTTTGCCAAAAAATACGACGAAGGCTTTAACAAGGATGAATACTGGGATGCTATGTATGAGGATTCTATGAATCTGATTGCCAGGCTACCCATCATAGCTTCTTATATTTTCAGAAGGGTTTACAAAGGAGGTGCTCCGGCTGCTTATGATCCATCCAAAGACTGGGCGGCCAACTATGCTTCCATGCTGGGTTTCGAAAATGGTGACTTTACCGACCTTATGCGTTTGTACCTTACCATTCACGCAGATCACGAAGGAGGAAATGCCTCTGCCCATACCGTGCGATTGGTGGGATCGACCTTAAGCGATGCCTATCTGTCTTTTGCCGCCGGCATCAATGCACTGGCAGGACCCTTACACGGGTTGGCAAATCAGGAAGTAATAAAATGGATTTTTGAATTGACAGAAAAGATTGGCACCCAACAGCCTACCAAAGAGCAGTTGAAAGCCTATATCCTCGAGACATTGGAAGCAGGTCAGGTGGTACCGGGTTATGGTCACGCTGTACTTCGCCAACCGGATCCAAGGTTCATGGCTCAAAAATCTTTTGCAGAAACCTATTGTCAGGGAGACCCCATCGTACAGATAGTATGGGATCTGTTTGAATTGGTGCCTGTAATACTGGGCGAAATGGGTAAAGTGAAAAACCCATGGCCCAATGTGGATGCACACTCAGGAGCATTGCTGTGTCACTACGGCTTTACCCAATACAACTATTACACCGTATTGTTTGGTGTATCCAGAGCCATGGGCGTTTTGGCACAATTGTGTTGGGACAGAGCTTTAGGACTGGCACTTGAGCGTCCAAAATCCGTGACAACACCATGGATCAAAGAATTAATAGAAAAAAGTAAATAACCAAATCAAAACAGATATGAATATTCCAGATCAACTGAAATATACCAAGGAACACGAATGGATCCTGGTTAATGGAGATGGTACCGCTACCGTAGGTATTACAGATTTTGCCCAGGGCGAATTGGGTGATATCGTGTATGTAGAAGTAGATACAGTAGGTGAAACCGTTGAGAAAGATGCTGTATTTGGCACTGTTGAGGCCGTTAAGACAACATCAGATCTTTTTATGCCGGTAAGTGGTGAAATCCTTGAATTCAACGCAGACTTGGGTTCAGATGGAGAAGACAATCCGGCACTCATCAATGAGGATCCTTATGGCAAGGGTTGGATTGTGAAAATCAGGCTTTCAGACGAAGCGCAATTGGCCGATTTGCTGGATGCAGCAGCCTATAGCGAATTGGTAGGATAATTTATTTTCATTACCATACACCAAAAAAAGTTAGCTGCGCATCTTTAGTTTATAAATGAAAAGTCATTTAACGCTAGCGTGGATTTGGACAGCTGTCATCGTGGTGCTATCGGCAATTTCCGGTTCCACCATGAAAAAAATGATGGTTGTTGATTTTTTTGGTATTGACAAACTGGGCCATTTGATAATGTATGGCATCTTAACCTGGCTTTGGATTTTGGCGTTAAGAACCTACACATCAAAAAAAAGGAGTATATATTTTGCTTTAGCCATCAGTATCTTTTTAGGATTATTGATGGAAATTGGGCAAAGATACCTTTTCTCCGGTCGCAGTTTTGAGTACGACGATATGATGGCCAATACAATTGGCAGTTTATTGTCGATTGGCATTTTTTCTATGGTAAATAAATAATTTGTCTATTTTTGTTCACAAGAGTTCTAACAACTAAAACAACTTTATATGTTACAGGATTTTGAATTATCAGGAACAGGTGTAATGGTGAGCATCCTTTTGCTCGTCCTTGCTACTATGGCACTGATCTGGTTCTTCAAGATAAGGTACAGCAAAATCGATCCAGATGCTCTTACAGAAAGGCATAAGCACATTGTAAGAGAAGTTGGAGCCAGGGCTAAATATCCGGAAGTTGACAATTTTTCAATGACAGGACCTTTTTTAAGGTACGGCCTTTTGGTTGCTCTGGCGTTCACTCTGTTTGGATTGAGCTGGACTACACACGAAGAAAAAGTAGTGATTCCGGAAGGTGCACTTGCCATGGATGAAGAGATTGAAGTGGAGCCACCGAGAACAGCGGAACCACCCCCACCACCGCCACCACCACCACCACCCGTGATTACGGAAGTGCCGGATGAAACAGTGGTTGATCAACCAAAGATGGAGTCTCAGGAAATCACCGCAGAAACAACGGTTGATGAGCCGAAATTCGAGGAGAAGGCACCACCGCCACCACCACCACCACCTCCTCCTCCCAAAAAAGAAGAGGAAATCTTCAAAATTGTGGAGCAAATGCCAAGATTTCCCGGATGTGAAGACACCCCCGGTGACAACAAGGCAAAGGAGGATTGCGCCAAACAAAAAATGTTGGAGTATATCTACAAGAATGTGAAGTATCCACCTATTGCCCGCGAAAACGGTGTAGAAGGACAGGCCGTAATTCAGTTTGTTGTAGATACCGACGGAAGCATCACCAACATCACTGTTGCCCGTGATCCGGGAGCCGGATTGGGCGATGCAGCCAAAATTGTGGTAGAATCCATGAATAATATGTCTAAAAAGTGGACACCCGGTAAACAAAGAGGTAGACCCGTGAGGGTACAATATACCTTGCCGGTGAAGTTCAAACTGGAAGGATAAAAAAAAGGGGTCGGGGTTCCGACCCCTTTTTTTATGAATTATACCCAACTGCCTGAAACAATATCAATTGGACGCTGTTATTCCACCATTAATCGAAAAATGTAGCCCTCAGCCGGGCAGTAACTTTAACTTTGCATAAAATTTGATTTTTGTGAAAAATATTACCCTCTTTTTACTCTTAATGGTTGCCGCACATTCTGCCTGGGCACAATTTCCCATGATGGGAGGTAATCAAGGCACTACCTTAAAAGGAAAAATCAAAGGCACACTGAAAGATTCGATAACCGGAGAAAACATTGGCTTTGCTACCCTGGTTTTGAGGAAAGCCGGTGGCAGTACCGATTTGGATGGCGTGTTGAGTGAGGACACTGGCAACTGGCATTTTGACAATGTAAAGACAGGTAAATACGACATCATCATTTCCTTTTTGGGTTACCAGGAGAAAGTTCTAAAGAGCCAGGAGACCACCCTCAAGAATCCGGATCTTGACCTGGGCGTGGTGTCGCTAAGCCCATCAGCTGTGTTGCTGGACGCGGTGGAAATCAAGGAAGAAAGATCACTCGTAGAAAATAAGGTTGACAGGTTGGTCTACAATGCAGAAAATGATGCCTCCATCGCCGGTGGAGATGCTACCGATGTATTGAGAAAAGTTCCTATGCTAACCGTTGATTTGCAAGGCAATGTTTCCCTCAGAGGTTCACAGAATGTTAGGATTTTGATCAATGGCAAACCCTCCGGCATGTTCAGCAACAATGTTGCCGATGCGCTTAAAATGTTTCCAGCCGATCAAATTAAAAAAGTTGAAGTTATCACTTCCCCTTCTGCCAAATACGATGGAGAGGGCAGTGGAGGTATCATCAATATCATTACCAACAAACAAAATATCGAAGGTATAGCCGGCAGTGTCAACGCTTCCGTGGGCATTCGCCAAAACAGCTTATTTACCAACCTCAATGCAGGAAAGGGAAGACTTGGATTTTCATCTTCGGCAGCTGTATTTTATTCCAATCCCGCAGACGGCGATGTGTTTTTTGAAAGGATACAAACCCAGGGTGATAAAACTTCTGTGTTCAGACAAACCGGTTTTCAGACAACCTCTCGTTTGGGAGGAAATGGCAATGCCAGTCTCTTTTATGACTTCAATGGTTATCACAGCATCAACTCATCTTTCAACTTCCGAGGCTTCGGTTTTGATATGGATGGCAAAACAGACGGCATCATTGAAGATCAAATTGTAGGCATGTTCAACGATGTTTACCAAAGAACCAATACGGGAGATAATTTCAACGGTGGCTTCGATTGGAATACAGACTACACCATGAAATTTGAAAATCAAAAAGACAGAGAATTGTCGTTTGCTTTTCAATACACCAAAGACAACAATGACCAGGACATGTCGGTGGTTGAAAACCATTCTTATCTGACTTTCATCAATCGCGATGCGCGCATCATCAACGATGGCAACAACAACGAATATACGGTTCAGGCAGATTACGTTCATCCTTTGATCAAGGGAGCAAAAATTGAAGCCGGGGCCAAAATGGTCATGCGCAGGATTTTGAGCGATTATGCCAACAACATCAAAGATGCACAAGGCATTTATGTGCCGGATCCCAATTTTTCCAATGTCTTTGATTATGATCAGGATGTAGCAGCAGGCTATTTGTCAACAAGCTTTATAGTGGCAAAAAAATGGAACTTTGTTGCAGGCGGCAGATACGAACACACCCAAATCAATGGCCGTTTTTTGCAAGGGGAAGCAATGCCTTTTGAGAATTCATACCAGAACTTCTTGCCCAATGTTGCGGTAAGCAGAAATCTATCCAATTTCAGGACGGTAAAACTGAGTTATAGCCAGCGAATCCAGCGCCCCAGTTTGATGTTTATCAATCCATTCAACAACAATACCGATTTCCTCAACAGGGTGATTGGCAATCCGCTGTTGCAGCCGGAACTCACCAACCAAATTGAGCTGGGATACAACACCAATTTCAAAGGGTTCGCTATTTTTTCAGCAGTTTATTATAGAAAAACAACCGAGATTATTGACCAGATTCTAAAAATTGACAATGGCGTTTCCATTAATACTTTCCAAAACATCGGTCAAAATCAGTCCTATGGCCTCAACCTCTTTACCACCAAAACCATCAAAAAACTGACCTTACGCGGAGGTGGAAATATATTCACTTATGATGCCAATGGTGTGGTGAATGGACAGGATCTCAGCCGTCAATCCTATGAATACAATCTGTTTTTCAATGGTGAATTTAGCTTTTCGGGTACGCTGAAAGCAGATTTCTTCGGATTTTTTAAATCCCCCAAACGAGCATTACAGGGAGACAATCCGGCTTTCACCATTTATGGCATGGGCTTTAGAAAAGAATTCAAAAATTCCAGCATAGGCATTACACTCATAGAACCCCACACTCCGGACAAAGTCTTCTCCTCCAATTTAAAAGGCAGTGACTTTGTACAGAACAGTAGGTTTACCCTGCCATTCAGGTCAATAGGTGTCAACTTCAGGTACAAGTTTGGAAATGTAGATTTTAAAGAAAGAAAGGCCAAAATCAAAAATTCCGATTTGAAAGCAGGCGAAGGTGATGGCAGTCAGCAGCAAGGAGGAGGCATGCGAAATTAACCCCTAAAACCTACCTCATCATTTTGATGAAAGACTGCATCAGGAAGCTGGACTCTGATTTGATGATATTATCCAGTGCATTATCCGCTTTTTTAGAGAAGTGTCCCAGATCTTGCATGACTTTGACAAACTCTGCGCTCTCCGGGCAATTGGCCTGTACGTGCGACAGGTCCTGTAGCATAGAAATCATGGGATCCAGTTCTTTGCTTTTACGCTGTTCAATGATTTGAATAAAAACTTTCCAAAGATTTTTTTCAGCCACATAAAATTCTTTTCTTTCACCGCAGCAACCGGTTTTGTAAACGATGTTCCAATCCAGCAAGGATCTCACCGACATGTTGGCGTTGCTTCTGCTGATGCCCAGTTCCTGGGCCAATTCATCGACATGCAGCGGTTTGTTGGCAATGAGCAAAAGGGCATGTACCATACCCATGGTCTTGCTTACTCCCCAGTGTGTAGCCATATTTCCCCAGTTCTGGATGAACTGTTGTTTAGCTTCTGTGAATGACTTTGAATTCATGAATACTAATAATGAAAAACAAGAAAAAAAGTTTAAACCTGCTTTGAAATTGTGAAAACAGGAATGAATGACCGGGCTCCTGATATAGATTGCGCAGGGTTTATACATTAGTAATTTCATCAATACGACAAATTATGGTACATTTACAACCATATACAATATGAAGCCGGCAAAAAAATCATATGGACAACACTTTCTGGTCAACGAAGACACGGCTAAAAGAATAGCCTCATTTATTGATCATTTGCCAGAAGGATCCAATCTGGTAGAAATCGGACCTGGCAGAGGGATGCTAACCAAATATCTTTTGTCAAAACCGGTAAATTTATTGGCTATCGAAGCAGACGCCGACATGATCACGCACCTGACGCATCATTATGAAGGAATTCAGGATCATCTCCTTTCGATGGATTTTCTCAAAGTCAATATGGGAAAATTGTTTGAAGGTCAGGAATTTACCATCATTGGTAACTTCCCCTACAACATATCTTCCCAAATTGTTTTTAAGATGCTGAACTCGGTGGAACTGGTTCCGGAGATGGTAGGCATGTTTCAGAAAGAGATGGCCGAGAGAATCATTGCCCCTCCCGGCGGAAAAGACTATGGTGTGATCAGTGTGATCACGCAAGCTTATTATGAAGGTAGCATGCTCATGAAATTGGCCCCAGGATCATTCAATCCTCCTCCCAAAGTTCATTCAGCGGTAATCCGGTTGAAGAGGAAAGAACAATTCCGGCTGCCTTGTAATGAAAGATTATTCCGTACGATAGTTAAGCTAAGTTTTGGACAGAGGCGTAAGATGCTTCGAAATACCTTGAAGAATATGGTTGAAGATGCCTCTATTCTGTCGGATCCTTACTATAATCTGCGTCCCGAACAATTATCTGTAGAAGAATTTATAAATTTGACCCATAAAATTGAAAAACACCTCAGACATGAGCCTGGAAACCAAAATAATGGAGGATCTGAAGGAAGCCATGAAGGCTAAAGATCAGGCTGCTATGCGCGGCATCAGAGCTATTAAATCAGCTATACTTCTATTTAAAACCGATGGCAGTGGCAGCGAACTGGATGAAGCCAGTGAAATTAAGTTGTTGCAAAAGCTGGTAAAACAAAGACAGGATTCACTCGAAATTTATAAACAGCAGAATCGCGAAGATTTGGCTCAGGTGGAAAATGATGAGATAGCCGTCATTATGCGCTACTTGCCCAAGCAGTTGGAAGGAGCGGAGTTGGAAGCAGCCATCAAAAGCATCATCGATCAGACAGGTGCAACATCCATCAAAGATATGGGAAAAGTAATGGGTGCAGCCAACCAGCAATTGGCAGGAAAGGCTGATGGAAAATCCATTTCTGAAGTTGTAAAAAAAATATTGGCACCCTAATATTTCCGGATGCAGATAAGCGTTGTCATTCCGTTTCTCAATGAAGTAGAATCTTTGCCTGAATTGTATGCATGGATACAAAGAGTCATGCACCAACACAATTACAGCTATGAGGTGATATTCATCGACGATGGCAGCAATGACGGATCCTGGCAATGGGTGGAAAAAACGGCTCGTGAAAATCACCATATAAAAGCCATCAAATTCAGAAGAAATTACGGTAAATCAGCAGCACTCAATGTTGGCTTCGAACACACCAGCGGCCAGGTAGTAATCACCATGGATGCCGATTTGCAGGATAGTCCGGAAGAAATCCCCGAATTATACCATATGATAACAGAGGGTGGATTTGATATTGTTTCCGGTTGGAAGAAGAAACGTTTTGATCCCATCAGTAAAACCATTCCTACCAAAATTTACAATGGGGTTACCCGATGGATGACCGGCATACGGTTGCATGATATGAATTGTGGCTTGAAGGCCTATCGGGCTGATGTGGTAAAAAGCATTGAAGTCTATGGAGAGATGCACCGGTATATACCCGTGATTGCAAAATGGGCGGGTTTCCACAAAGTAGGTGAAAAAGTGGTTCAGCACCAGGCCCGCAAATATGGGGTTACAAAATTTGGCATATCCCGTTTTTTATATGGATTTTTGGATTTGTTTTCCATCATGTTTATGGGAAAATTTGGTAAAAGACCCATGCATTTTTTCGGAGGACTTGGCACGCTCACTACCTTCTTTGGGGTATTGATTCTATTGTACCTGAGTATTTCAAAGTTGTTTTTTGATGCAACAGGCCTTGCCAACAGACCCCTCTTTTTCCTGGGCATTTTGCTGATAATTGTGGGTTTTCAACTTTTTATCACAGGTTTTATAGCCGAATTGGTAACGCGTAATGCCAGTGACCGGAACCAATATAAAATTGAAAAGCAGATTTGATATTGTTAACCTGTACACCCGGATAAGCTATCAACTTCCGTGGTCATGGAAATTACTCATAAGGTATAAATTACTGTTTTTTTTTGTCGTACTCAGTTTGCAGCCTTTTGATTCAGCATCGCAGGTGCTGGGTGAACCTGTGCGGATCACCACCCAAAACGGCTTGCCCCATGATATATGTTATGAAGTAAACCAGGATAGTCAGGGATACATCTGGATAGGTACGGAATATGGAGCTGCCAGGTACAATGGCAGAAAATTCAGGACGTTCACTACCCATGACGGACTTCATTCCAATTACGTAATAGGCCTTGTACCATATCGCGATGGCGTAGCTATGGCAACCTGGGGAGGCGGCTTTGATGCTGTTATAAATGAAAAGGTCTTGCCGGGTGATATAAAAATGAATGGGGTAAGAAAAACCAATTATATAGCAGCCACACAGAAGAATTTCTTTTTGGGAGTGGCAGCAGAGTTTTATCAAATAAGCGCCAAAGCGGAGCAGGGTCCAAATAGTCAATTCTTTATTTATAAGGAAGGTTCTGATTATACTATTCAACGAAAAAAAGATAAGATAAAGCGGGGTGTCAAAGCGCGGATTGTTAATGTCATGAAAAAATCCTACCTCGTTTACGATCCGGTCGAATATCCCATTTCCTATGATGATTTGTATGGTATCTATAAACTCGAAGATGAGAGCGGAGACCTGAGCATCGCACCGGCTTTTCCATTTTTAAAAGGGCGACCCCTTAGTTTTGTTGGAAAACACGGTAAGGACTTTTTGGTGGGTGGGGTAAATAATTTTTTTATTTGTACACCTGATCAATTGCTGGAAGAAGTTAAGATTAATCAAAACATAGGACCTATCTGCAAAGCATTGGCTTACAGGAAGGGATATGTGTTGATGACGAGGGATGTAAAAGGAAATAAACATGGTTATTATTACGCCCGTGGAAAATTATTTGATTTGCACCAGGATTATCGAATTAAGTACAGTCTTTCCGATATTTTTATTGACCATGAAGACAATTTGTGGGTATCCACTTATGGGGATGGACTTTATCTTTTTCCTGAGGACCAGGACGACCGACTCAAGTTAGGCCCGGATATTCTGGAAGACCCCAATATTTTGGATATGGCCCAGCGTTCCGATGGTTGGTTTTTTCTTTTATCGAGGAATTATCTTTATGCGCTTGACACAACGTTGACGTTAAAGTCAAAGATCAAACTCAGCAATCTATGTAAAGAAGTAAATATCAGGAATGGCAAGCCTGAGCTGGTATGTGTAGATTCAAAAACGGCTGAAAAACAAGAAAGAGATTTTGAACAGATTTTTGGTTTTCAAAATACTTACTTACCGGGACTTGGGTATGTAAATGCAGATGAAGGGACGGTTACGCTGAACGGCAAATGCATCTATTACGATAAAACCAATACCGTACAAATCCAGAGTTTTGCTTTTGATCCTCAGAAAAAGGTTCTTTATTTTGCCGACTATCTCAATTTTTACGTACTGAGCATTACCGACAATTCGATTGTAGACAGTCTAAACATGAAAGAACAATTTTGTGGCGACCGCATCAACAAAGTGGTGGTCAGGAATGGAGAAGTCTGGATCGCCACCAATCAATGTCTTCATTTATGGAAGGATAAAACCATCAAAAGAATTGACACAGACGATGAGTCAATACAGGGTCCTGTAAACGATTTACTGTTGGATCAAAATGAGTTGTTCGTGGCTACGCTGGATGGAGTTTATATTTGTAAAAACAACAGCTGGTACCTGCTCAATAAAAAAACGGGTTTAATCAGTGACTATGTCAAGAATCTGGAGCTGGATAAAAACCATCGTTTATGGGTAGCAGGGGTAAATGGCATTTCGGTGGTAAAACTTCATCGTTTGAGTCAATCCGGTTTGCCCGTGCTGAATATAAAGCAGACTAACTGTCAGTTTGATGTTGATGTTATTAGCTTTATTCGTCCGGAGTCCATCCAGCTTCAATACAGCCTTGATGACAAAAAATTTATCGATGCTCTTTCCGGGCCGCTGACATTTTGCAATGCTTCACATGGCGAACACTCAATCCGATTCAGGACCAGAAATACCGATAGTGCCTGGGTATTGAGTAAAGCCTATTCATTTAGCATCTATGTGCCGTGGTACAAAAGGGATTGGGGTTTATTGATTTTGGTGACCACTGTGTTGCTATTGTTTTCTTCCTTTATTTTCTGGAATCTTGTGAAGTCCAGGAAACGGAATCAACAGCTTCAGCAACTTATTTTTGAACGGTCGCGACTGGAGAATGAGCTCAATGAAGCGAGGAGTAATATTGCCAAGGATTTTCACGACGACATGGGCAATAAAATGGCCAGGATATCTATATTGGCGGAGTTGTTGTCACAATCAAAGCCCGGCGATGAAACCATGAAGACGAGATTGGAACAGGTAAGAAATGATGCAGGTGACTTGTATAAGTCGACCCGTGATTTTATCTGGGCATTGAAACCTGAGCACAATCGATTATCTGCTTTGATTATTTACCTGACCGATTTTGGCCAGGATTATTTTGATAGTCTGGGGGTTGATTTTGAAACATCGTCAAATGTTGATATAGATGTTGAGATGCCATACATGGCCAATCGCAATATTATTATGATTGCAAAAGAAGCTATGGCCAATGCCATAAAACATTCTGCCTGCACACTCTTTAAGATGAAATTTGATCTTCAGCCAGGGCTATTTACCATTGAGTGGGCAGACAATGGAATTTCGATACCCGAAGAAATGGAGTCGAGTGTGCGAGGAATCGCCAATATGAAGGAGCGGGCTAAAAAACTTGGAGGGCAGCTCAGTATAAAGGCTGCCGGGGGAACTACTATCAGGTTGGTATTTCCTCTGGATACTACCCGCATGGGGTAGTCAATAAAATGGATGAAAGATTAAATTTGTATGGTTAAAAATGGGTGATGAAAAGGGTTGTAATTATAGAAGACAACGAACCACTGAATGAGGCATTTTGTGCTTTGATCAATCAATCGGATCGATTCAGAATTGCCGGTTCGTACACCCAATGTGAAGCTGCATTGGCTCATTTGTCTGAAGACAAGCCTGACATTGTTTTAATGGATATTCAGCTTCCGGGCATAGATGGTGTTACAGGAACCAAGATGATAAAAAAAGCATGGCCAACTGCCTTGGTGGTGATCATTACTGTTTTTGAAGATTCCGCATATGTCTTTGATGCTTTATGTGCGGGAGCCAGTGGTTATCTAACCAAAAATGTAAATTCAGTTCGGTTGATTGAAGCCATGGAAGAAGCTGTAGATGGCGGTGCCCCGATGAGTATGAACATAGCCCGGATGGTGGTGGGAAGTTTCAGGAAAAACCATGAAAGCATATTGTCTGACCGGGAAACAGAAGTGATCACTTTACTGGCACAGGGAAAGAGTTATAAAAGCATTGGAGAAACCTTGTTTATCAGTAGGAATACCATCAAATTTCATATCAAAAACATTTACGAAAAACTGCAGGTCAATAGCCGGGAGATGGCGATCAGAGAAGCATCCGAAAAAAGGTATATATAGCTTCCATCATATGTAATAAACAGATTTACAACCTCCTGTTACCGCGTTTTGACATAGTGAAGAGTCTTTGGAACCAATTTTTTCCTGTATTTGTTAATCAGTTACTTTGACATTTGGTTCCAAAATGCAGAGTTCCTAAAAAAAAATCAGAGATAAGCATTTGAAAGTCAATATGTCCACATTTTTTTCACTATTTTTTTGAAAAAAAAGTTGGCAATAACGGAAAATGCATTACTTTTGCAGTCCCAATTGAAATGTTGGGTAAATAATTGCGGAAGCGTGATTATGGATAAAGAGATTGACATTGTGGGTAGAAATAGGTAAAAGGATAAGTAGATTGAGAAATATGGACAACTCGAAAGAAGTTGTATTTTAAAAAAAATACTATGGAGAGTTTGATCCTGGCTCAGGATGAACGCTAGCGGAAGGCTTAATACATGCAAGTCGAGCGGTAGTTCCCTTCGGGGGATGAGAGCGGCGCACGGGTGAGTAACGCGTACATGACCTGCCTGTCAGAAGGGGATAGCCCTGGGAAACTGGGATTAATACCCTATGGTATTGATGTTATAGATGATATCAATTAAAGCTGAGGCGCTGACAGATGGATGTGCGTCTGATTAGCTAGTTGGTAGGGTAACGGCCTACCAAGGCGACGATCAGTAGGGGGCGTGAGAGCGTGGCCCCCCACACGGGTACTG
>CALJKQ010000054.1 GCA_937973565.1 uncultured Saprospiraceae bacterium
TGTGTCGAGATTGGTAGGTGCGCCTCCGGGATACGTAGGGTATGATGAAGGCGGTCAGCTGACCGAAGCAGTAAGAAGAAAGCCTTACAGTGTTGTGCTGTTGGATGAAATTGAAAAGGCTCACCCCGATGTGTTCAATATCCTGCTACAGGTATTGGAAGACGGAAGGTTGACCGATAACAAAGGTAGGGTTGCCAATTTTAAAAATACCTTAGTGATTATGACGTCCAATATGGGCTCAGATATGATCAGGGAAAGTTTTGAAAAAATGAAACCCGGTGAAGAAGAGGAAACCACTGAGAGGGCCAAAGAAGCAGTATTTGCGCTATTGAAAGGTATGGTACGACCCGAATTTCTCAATAGGATTGATGAAGTAATCATGTTCAGACCTTTGGATCGAAATGACATTGCAGCCATCGTAAAAATCCAGTTGAAAGAATTGGAAGAAACCCTTGCCAAACAGGAGATTAGCATAGAATACACACCGGAATTTCTGGATTGGCTGGCCTATGAAGGTTATCAACCGGAATTTGGTGCTAGGCCACTTAAAAGAGTTATAACCAAAAAAGTGTTGCATGCACTGAGTAAACAGATGTTGATTAATAAGATCGTGCCTAAAAGCAAAATCTTATTGGATGTATTTGATGGCACTGTAGTGTTCAGGCAGCCGGAGAAAGTGGGGGTATAAATTAAAGGGGGCGATGCCCCCTTTTTTATTTGATTTCATCTGTACAAGCAGGGTTTTTCCAGCCGATTGAGTTATAAATTAATCAAAATCAACGTTTTGAAAGGGATAGATATTGACAAATGGCATTTTTGGCCGTATATTTGCACATTAGTTTATTATGCTAAATCTGAGTAATGAAGAACTTTATACTGGTTTTAACCCTATTTTCATATCTAACGGTATCTGCCCAACTCGCACCCGATTTCACCGTAACCGATACTGGTGGCAAAGTCCATAAGTTGTACGCAGACTACCTGGACAAAGGAAAAGTGGTCGTATTCAAGATATTTTTTGTCAATTGCCCCCCCTGCAATTCTATTGCGCCCGCTGTGCAACAAAAATATGTGCAATGGGGAAGCGGTACAGGTAATGTGCAATTTATTGAAATGACCAATAAAATTGGAGATACCAATCCGTATGTCATCGATTATAAAAATAAACACGGACTTACTTTCCCCAGCATTAGCTCAGAAGGTGGAGCACTTACCGCCATTGTACCCTATATGAATGGAACTTTCGGTTTATGGTCCGGCACTCCGATGTTTGCTGTAATAACACCCACTAAGACGGTTTATTATGATGTATTATTCAACAACCTCGACAATGTTATAATGGCAGCAGGTGGCACGATGGCTGCACCTCCCAGCACCGTCAATCTAAATGTAGCATTCCAAAATCCAACCCTACCTCAGGGAGTATCTTATGTTTTGAAGCCTGCCGGTGCCAGTTCTCCCAAATACAATATCACCCAGCTGACCAATGGTACACATCAGTTTACGTATCCATCAGCAACGATACCGGAAATGCAGAATCCTGAAATCGTACTTGAATCAACAGCCTCAGCCTTTAGCTCCCTTATCACTGTTACCGATTTGGTGGCCATCAGAAATCATATTCTGGGCAGTCAACCCTTGCCCCTGGCCTCACAAAAAACTGCCGCCGATGTCAATGGAAATGGATCCATTACGGTCTCAGATTTAGTGGCTTTGCAAAAAGTTATTGGAGGGCTCAGCACCACTTTCCCCAACAATGTGCCGTCTTACAAACTCATACCTGCATCCATACCGCTGATGCTTCCTCAGGGAGGAGGAGGAACGGTAACGCTCTCAGGAGAACTCATTAAAATGGGCAATGTAAAATAAAGCTCTACAGCAGAGACAAGTTGATCCTCTTTCTGGCCACATCAACTTCCACAACCTTTACATTCAATTCCTGGTGGAGTTTGAGCACTTCCGCTGGGGACTTGATAAATTTGCGTGTAATCTGACTGATATGCAACAAGCCATCCTGTTTAACACCGATGTCGACAAATGCTCCAAAGGCAGTGAGATTGGTTACAATGCCGGGTAACAACATTCCAACCCGGACATCCTCTATGGTCTTAACAGAGGCATCAAAACTAAATGCTTTCGCCTCCCCTCTGGGATCCAGGCCCGGCTTTTCCAATTCTTTGAGAATGTCCTGCAAGGTGGGCAAGCCCGTTTTTTCCGTAACATACCTGGATAACTCTATTTTCTTGCGGAGTGCGGGGTCTTCAATCAGGTTTTTGACCTCAACGCCCAGGTCTGCTGCCATTTTGGATACCACTTCGTACGATTCAGGATGCACCGCTGTATTGTCGAGGGGATTGGCGGCATCTCTGATTCGTAAGAATCCCGCACATTGTTCATAAGCCTTGTCGCCCAATCTGGCCACTTGCTTAAGTTGCTGTCTTGATGTAAAACCACCCTTTTCTTCTCGGTAGCTGATGATGTTTTGCGACAAAGTTGGCCCCAAACCGGATACATACATCAACAAGTGTTTACTGGCAGTGTTCAGATTGATGCCCACACTGTTGACACACGACATCACGGTGAGATCGAGTGATTCCTTGAGTCGGACCTGGTCTACGTCGTGCTGGTACTGCCCTACCCCGATGCTTTTTGGGTCGATTTTCACCAGTTCAGCCAGCGGGTCCATCAACCTTCGTCCAATGGAAATGGCCCCTCGTACGGTGACATCCTTATCGGGGAATTCTTCTCTGGCAACATCCGAAGCACTGTAAATAGATGCACCACTTTCACTTACCACGAAAATTTGTACAGCTCTGTCAAACCTGATACCTTCCACCAGATCGCGGGTTTCCCTGGAGGCTGTGCCATTTCCTATGGCAATGCTGGATACTCCATATTTGTCGACCAAAGCCCTTACGATAGCCTGGCTTTCTGTCCACTGATTTTGAGGAGCATGAGGGAAAATAGTGGAATGGTGGATCAACTCCCCTCTTTCATTGAGAACAACCAATTTACAACCGGTTCTGAATCCGGGGTCAAGTGCCAATGTAGTCTTCTGGCCAAGGGGAGCCGCCAACAACAACTGTCTGAGATTTTCAGAAAAAACTTTAATGGCTTCTTCGTCTGCTTTCTCTTTGTACTCATTGCGAATCTGGTTTTCAATCGAAGGAACCATCAACCTTTTGTACCCATCAGCTATGGCTTGAGAAATCTGATTAGCTGCTTCTCCGCGGGAAAAAATAAACTTTCTTTCCAGCCACTCAATGGCTCTTTCCTCGTCAATGTCAATAAATACGCGCAACATTCCTTCCATTTCTCCCCGCATCATGGCCAGGTAACGGTGTGATGGGCAGCGTTGCACCGGTTCAGAAAATTCGAAATAATCTTTGTAGACTGTCGCTTCTTCTGCTTTGGTTTTCACTACCTTGGAACTTATTACACCGTGTTTTCTAAATACATTACGTAAATAGTCACGACAATTTTCATTTTCATGTACAGTCTCCGCGATGATATCCCTGGCGCCCTGCAGTGCCTCCTCCTCATCGGCAACCTGGTCATTGATAAAGCGAGCAGCTGCCGTAAAAATATTTTTTTCTTTTTGAGCCAAAATCAACTGAGCCAAATCATCCAGGCCTTTTTCCCTTGCAATATCAGCTCTTGTTTTTCTCTTTTTCTTATAGGGTAGGTAAATATCTTCCAACTCAATGGCATCCATGCATTTTTCGATCCTTTCCCTCAATTCGGGTGTAAGCTTTCCCTGAGAATCAATGGCTTCGAGCACGGTCTGCTTTCTGGAAACCAATTCTTCCAGTTTTTGAAATGCCCGCTGAATTTCAGCAATTTTTACTTCATCCAGGTGTGAAGTCACTTCTTTGCGATACCGGGCAATAAAGGGTATGGTCGCCCCGCCCTGCAATAATTCAAGGGTTTTTCTAACCTGATCGTGCCTAACCCCCACAGAATTGGCGATGTAAGGCAAATAAAAATCTTCTGTCATCATAGGCCGGCAAAGATAAAAAAATGTGAAATATCAATGCTTCTTCCTCCCACAACAACAAGCAGATTAAGGTCAAATTTTGTACCTTTGACTTCATGTATATACCTGACTCAAAATCCCAACATCCCAACCGTTGGAAATGGATGGCCGAAATTCTTTTCTGGGTTTTGGCAGTGGCTGTTTCCATTCTAGTCATGAAACCCATTCATGACTATTATGGTGATCAATTTAAATACTATGAATCCAATTATGCTTTCATAGTACTATTCATCACCTATACCCGCTATTTGTTTTTATTGAGGTTTACTCCGTTCTCGCATAACCTGTGGATAAAGTTGATTCTGACATTTATATCCATTCCCCTGATGTTATGGCTGGTGGATGATACGTATGATTTCAGAAGAATGCTGGATGAAGTGGGTCTGGAACCCTTTGTAATGAGTAAAAATCTCGATACACGATTGAGCCTGGCCCGGTATGCTAAATACGAATACTTGTTTTTCAGTACATCGGCCATTATAACGATTGTGCTGATGCCTTTCAGGATGATAGTTTCGATCTGGAGGGTGCGCAATCGGAATGAATAGGGGTTAGGGGTGCTGGGGATTAGGTGTTAGGGATTAGGTGTTAGGTTCTAGGTTCTAGGAATTAGGGTGTTGTAATAATTTAAAAAGAGAAATATGGTAGAGGAATTCAACGAATACCGCAAAAAAATGAATGATCGTATTTTGGGTCAGGATAATATTGTTTTAAAGCGCTTTTTTAGTCTGGACAACCAGGCGTATCAATCCGGGGCATTATCGGAAAAAACGAAAGAGTTGCTGTGTTTGGTCGCTTCCATGGTGCTGCGATGTGATGATTGCATCAAATATCACCTGGGTACTTGCCATGAATTGGGCGTAACCACAGAAGAAATCTTTGAAGTATTTTCCATTGCCAATCTGGTAGGAGGTAGTATATGTATTCCACACACCCGAAGAGCGGTAGAATACTGGGATGAATTGATGGGTCAATGAAAATAATGATAGCCCGATATATTACGCTGACTCTTCTCTATTTGATAAGTTTCCATGCCCTTGCCCAAAATTGCAAGGTGGATGCGAAGTTTTTGGGACCCAGAAACATTGAAGGAATGGCCACCTATTATGTTCCCAAAGGAATAGACAGCCTGCGTTTTCATCTTGTACCCAATGGTTATGCCGGTAAAAATACTTTGTTGGCAGATTCGCTTTTCAAGCATTTTAGTGTATGCCTTTACTTTGCCAAAGAGAATGAATTAGGGGGCTATACAGATATCAAATGGTCAGATGGGAGTAGTGAAATCTCAGGTAATTACAACGAAACAAAAGAACATTTCAGCGTAAAAGTTCCGGAATCCCGCATCCTTGAGTGCAACTTCAAACTTAAGTTACCTGCCAGGTGTCAGAACTTCGGTTTCGATGACAAGTATATTTATTTAGAAAAGTGGCTGCCGTCACCGCTGGGTTTAACTTCCTGGAGTTATTTGTTGACTTTCCATATCACAGACCCAAAGAAATTAATTTCTTCTCATTTGATGGAAGAAAAAAGCACAGACTCCGGAAAACGGTTTACGTTAGTTTCGGTGGGAGATCAGCCTTCCATGATCCTTACGGATAGAGAATTGATACCATCCACAAAAAAGGACAATAAGGGACGGGAATACGAAGTCTACAGTCCCATAAAATCCAAACCTCTTTCGCCCTCAAAATCTGCAAGATACATGCGATCGGTAGGGCTCAATTTTAAAGACAGCCTGGTGGAAAAACGAATTGTTATTGATGATGGAAAATATGCCAGGTTACCCAACCTGTTATTGTTTTCACACAAAGCCATAAAGTCTCCGCCAAGGTCATTTCTGCCTTCCTTCCGATATACCGCCAATGGCAATTTTATGGTTGGTTTTTTACTTAACAATTTGAATAAAAACAAGCAGCTTCTTTATTATTACGTCAACCCGTTGTTTTCAATAACCAATGACTTCAACTGGAGTGCCGGCATGATGAAGCCTTTGAGAGTGCGTATGGGTGCCATTAGTCAAATCACCCCTCAACTGACCTACCGCAAGTTTCATTATTACACCAACCGGATAGACGATTATACACTGGATTATCACCGGATCAGTCCGAGATTGAAATTCACCTTAAAAAATCACCGTTGGATCAATCTGGAATATGCTTACATCAACGAAGAAATTGCCCTTTACGAAGGACGTAAAATCAATTTCGATCACCGCTCATCGCAATTGTACCGATTGTATTATGACCAGGAAAAGAAGTCACCCTTATACCAATGGAAATTTTCTACACACCTGGAGCATTTCCGTTACCAGAACATTTTTAGCGAAAACCAACAATTCCTTAAAATAAGTGCTGACTTCAGGCAGGCCTGGAGGTTAAGTATGTTCAGGGATTTTTCTGTCCGATTGTTTGCAGCCAAATTTCTGACCAATGACCAGCGCACCAGTACCAACTATTCCGATTTTATTACGAAAGGGAGCATCGCGCTCATCCACCAGGGCAGAAATGATTATGCCTACGATGAATTGTTTGTAGCAAGAAAAAACCAAAATGTCTTCTTAGAAAACCAGATCGGAAGTCAGGGCGGTGGTTTTAAAAATGCGCCCTCCACAAAATCATCGTTGGGCCTCAGCAATGATTTTGCTGCCGGCATCAACCTGCGATACGATGTGCTCAGGCTGAAAAAATCCTTCTTGTTTTTTCTTTATGCCGATGGAGGATTGTACAGGCAATACAGCAATGCCAAATGGGCCACCAAAAACATCTACAGTGCAGGCCTCGGCCTTACTGTAAGCGAGGCCATCTCTTTATACCTGCCCGTGCTCAACCACAAAGACATCAACACCAATTACAGAGACAACAATTTGGGCTTTTTCGAAAGATGGAGTTTTCAATTGTATTTTAAAGAAAAATTTGAATCACGAAAATAAACATGGATATTTTACAATTACTCAAGCATTCAAAAACAACAGATTTCAGCATCCGAAACCTGCCCTTTGGCATTGTTAAAGAAAGCGGCCATTATACCGTAGTAAGCAGGCTGGGTGACTATGTGATTGATGTGCGGAGTTTTATCCACTTCATGGGACTTGATGAATTCACCGACATACCGGAAGAAGTGTTTGTGAACCCATACCTAAACGACTTTATTGCTTTGGGCAAAGGGGTGACAGTTCCCTTGAGAAAAGCCATCCAGGATAAGATTTTGGAGCTCAAATTTTCAGAGAGTGTTTTCAAAATGATATTTACACCCCTTGAAGAAGTAGAGGTGTGTATGCCCCTTCGCATTGGAGACTACACCGATTTTTATTCCAGCATCGAACACGCCACCAATGTAGGCAAGATGTTTCGCGATCCCAACAATCCGTTGCTGCCCAACTGGCTGCACATGCCGATAGGCTACCATGGCAGAGCAAGCAGTATAGTACCCTCCGGTACTCCGATCAAAAGGCCTAATGGTCAATACCAAATCAACGAGGGAGAGGCACCACAATTTGGCCCTTGCCGTACCCTCGATATTGAAGTGGAAATGGCCTTTGTGGTAGGCAAAGAAAACAAGCTGGGAGAAGCCGTTTCTACCTCAGAGGCAGCCAAACACATCTTTGGAATGGTCACCTTCAACGATTGGTCAGCACGCGATATTCAACGTTGGGAGTATGTACCTCTAGGCCCCTTCCTCGGCAAAAATTTTGCATCCACCATTTCACCCTGGGTGGTAACTATGGAAGCACTGGAGCCATTTATCACAGAAGGTCCTGAGCAAACCGTAGAAATATTACCGTACCTTCAATTTGAAGGAAAACAAAATTACGACATCCACATGGAAGCCGACCTCATAACAGAAGACGGTAGTGTAACCACCATATGTAAGACCAACTTTAAATACATGTATTGGAACATGTGCCAGCAACTCGCCCACCACACCGTCAACGGTTGCAATCTCAAAGTTGGCGACCTGTGTGCCAGTGGCACTATTAGTGGACCTACCGAAGATAGCTTTGGCTCAATGATGGAGTTGTCCTGGAAAGGCACAAAGCCCATCCAGCTTGTCAATGGACAGGAAAGGAAGTACCTGCAAAATGGTGACGCCATCAATATACGTGCATATAATGAAACGGAGGGATACCGGGTAGGATTTGGCGATTGTTATGGTAAGATCATCCCATAAAAAAAGGCAGCTGAAAAATCAGCTGCCTTTTTTTTAGGCTTTTACTTCCTGGGTAAGGTATTTTATTTTGATTCTGAAATAAGCAAATGTCAATGTCATGATTGGGCTGAGCCAATTGAAAATAGCATAAATAAAATAGTGTTCTGCCCCCACACCCAACACCTTACTTTGGTAGGCTCCGCAAGTATTCCAGGGAATGAGTGCCGAAGTCACGGTACCTGTATCCTCCAGGGTACGGCTTAGGTTGACAGGATCGAGTCCTTTGTCTTTATAAGCTTGCGCAAACATTTTGCCGGGCACCACGATGGCTATGTACTGGTCAGACGCGGTAAGGTTCATGGTAAGGCAAGAAGCCACAGTACTGGAGAACAAGCCGAAAATAGAATGTGCCATACTCAACAATGCCTTACTGATTCTGGACAATGCTCCTATGGCATCCATGACACCACCAAAGACCATGGCACAGATGATGAGCCAGATGGTACTCAACATGCCTTTCATGCCACCGGTAGCAAAAAGCGAATTGAGTTTTTCATTGTTCATTTCAATCGAGGTATTTGTTACCATGTTTTCCATAATCCCTTTGTAAGCGGAGTGAAAATCGAGGCTGGAAACTTTGGCTACCTCTGCTAATAATGAAGGCTGAAAAACGTAAGAAAAAAACCCACCCAATAAGGTGCCAGCCAACAATGCTATCATCGGTTTGGTCTTTCTAACAATCATAACTATGACCAGCACAGGCACAATCATTAGTATTGGACTTATATAAAATTTCGCATCAATGGCATCGGTTAGTTGTTTGATTTCTTCTCCCCCTACTCCGTTGGCATTTTGGGTAAAGCCAAGGATGATAAAAAATATCAACGAAATGATGTATGTAGGAAAGGTGGTAAACTTCATGTAATTGATGTGAGCAAACAAGGTAGTACCCGCCATAGCCGGTGCCAGATTGGTGGTATCAGAAAGGGGCGACATCTTATCACCAAAATACGCACCCGATATCACAGCCCCGGCAACCATGGCAGGGCTGATGCCCAAAGATGTTCCAATACCGATCATGGCAATGCCCACCGTTGCGGAAGTTGACCAGGATGAACCCGTAAACAAGGATACAATCGAACATATGATCAGAGCAATGGGCAGAAAAATCACCGGACTGAGCAATTGGATACCCCCGTAGATAATGGTGGGAATAATGCCACTCAATATCCAGGTGGAAGATAGCGCACCTACCATCAATAAGATCAAAATGGCCTCAGTAGTATCCTTGAGGTTAAGACCAATTTTTTCTATCATTTTATCGTAGTCCACGTGATTATAAAAACCAACTATTGCCGCAACCGCAGCACCTATCAATAACAAAAACTGGTTGGAACCACCCAGAGGGTCATCATCCGGATTGACTTTGCCGTTGTATGCAAACAACACATTGTATGCCAGTAATATCACCAATACAATGACCGGGATGAGCGCCTCCAAGAGCGACAATTCTGCGTTTTCCCGAAGTTTTCTAAATGCCATAAGGTTTGAATTTGGAATAAAGAAAAGGGTTTTTTTACTAAAATCCATAAAAAAGATGGAAGAATAGAATCACAATGGAAATTGTATTTATTACTACTCATTGCAACATAATATTTTTTATCCTGGGCTAAATATATTCTTGAACAGAATATTATTTGGAAACTTTAATAATGGATTATCGTGATCGGCACTATTCCCATTCAAGAGTTTCTTTGTCCTAGTAGATGCCAACCCAATATAAAAAAAACTGCCCCGGCTCCACACAAGGCCAAAACCCTATGTGGAACCGGGGCACAATAAACCAATCTCAATAAAAAGGTAAGATTATATAAAAAGACGAAAATCTTAGTTCTTCTTCCTGACAGGAAGAGATTTCCGGTTGGTTTCAAAACAAAAGGGGGCAGATGGCGTACATCCGCCCCTCGATCTTATAAACGCTTAATCAATTTTTTCTCTCAGAAAGGAATTGCCGGTTTGAACTACCGTGCCCTCTGAATCCACATAAACTGTGGTGCTGATATTGCCTTTCACGACAGGTACATTGTCATCGTCATCGAGCATGAGTCCCCTTCTTTTATAAGCAGGGATCTTCTCAACCATCTCCTTGTTCTCAGCAGTGTCCAAAGGCATTGTAGTAGTTGAGCGGTTGTACATTCTCCTTGCATTTTCCAACTCCTGCAACTTATGTTTTTCTTCTGCTTCCTTTCGATCTCTGATCGGATCGTTGAACGTAATGGTCTCTTTTATTTTCATTACTTCATCATGCTCAAACTCTATGGTCTTGCTAGATGGAGTTGAATCCATGACACTATAAAAGTCAATGTTGGCAATGTTTTCCAACTCATCATCGAGTGCTACTTTTTTAGGTTCGTGATGAACCGTTTTAATTTTATTGCTGCCTGTTTCGAAACCTGTTGCAATCACGGTTACGCTGATCTTATCGCCCAGACTTTCATCCTTGCAATTACCCCAGATGAGATCTGTTCCAAAACCTGCTTCTTCCTGCACGTAATCGGTAATTTCACCGATCTCACTCATCGTCACTTCTTTGCTTCCGGAGGTGATGTTGAGCAATATGTGTTTGGCTCCTCGGATATCGTTTTCTTCGAGTAAGGGTGAAGTCAGCGCCATGTGGATGGCAGTTCTTGCCCTATCCATGCCTTCTGCTTCTCCATAACCCATCAGGGCCACACCGGAGTCTTTCATTACAAAGTTTACATCTTCAAAATCAACGTTGATATAACCCGGTACGGTGATGATTTCTGCAATGGACTTAGCCGCTGTTGACAATACGTTATCCGCATTGTCGAACGCCTGGGTAAGGGTGAGATCACCATACATTTCCTTGAGCTTGTCGTTGGAAATTACCAGGATGGCGTCAACATTCTTTTTGAGGTTTTCCAATCCTTCCAAGGCCTGCCTTTTTCTGCGCATACCTTCAAAGTGAAAGGGAAGAGTAACAATACCTACCGTAAGAATGCCCATTTCTTTGGCTGCCTTGGCAATAATGGGTGCCGCTCCTGTGCCGGTTCCACCGCCCATGCCTGCGGTAACAAAAAGCATCTTGGTACCATCTGCCAAAAAGCCTCTGATCTCATCGATGGATTCGATGCATGCTTCCTTGCCTGTTTCCGGTTTTGAACCTGCTCCACGTCCGTCTGTCAGGCTTGGGCCTAAAGCAATCTTCTTTTCAATAGGACTGGTTTCCATGGCCTGTGCATCCGTATTACAAATGGCAAAGTCTACACCTACTATGCCCTGGCGGAACATGTGTCCCACCGCATTTCCACCTCCACCGCCTACTCCGATGACTTTTATGATGGAATGATTATAATTGGGTATATTGAATTTCATGTCTTCTTAATTTTGAGTTGTGTAATGGATTAAAGTTCGTGATCCGGTGTGGGTTCAAAAAAGTCTTTGGCGTACACTCCAATTTTTTTCATGAAGCCTAAGAATTTAGACTCAACACTTGCTCTTTCTACGGCCTCTTCAGCTACTTCTTCAAAGTCTTCATTATTGCCTTTGTTTGTATCGGCAACATATTTGATTACCTCTTCCTGATGGGCTACCTCCTGATTGCTGTATTCTACGTATACTTTGTCAGGTAAGTTATCAATGGTATACTTAAGCAGGCCAATAGCTGTGGCATAAATCGGTGATGACAAATCCTTGGTATAACCATGGGCCAAATGTTCCACCGGCTCACCAACTCTGGCGGGCATACCGGTATGCAACTCCACCAGGGTCTCAATGTGTTTGAGCAATGCTCCACCACCTGTTAATACGATACCGGCGATGAGTTTATTTTCATAACCCGAACGTTTGATCTCCCACAACACGTAATCAAATATCTCCTCTACCCTTGCCTGGATGATTTTAGCAAGATTCTTTTCTGAGATGCTCTTTGCCTCCCTTCCCTTCAATACCGGGATGGTAATGCGTCTGTTGTCTTTGATCATGTCGGCAAGGGCTACACCAAACTTTACCTTCAGTTTTTCAGCCTGGTCGGCCAATACAGTGCATCCTTCCTTGATATCTTCGGTGATGATATTGCCACCAAAAGGGATCACGGCTGTATGACGGATGATGTTGTCCTTGAAGATGGTTATGTCAGTGGTGCCACCACCAATATCTACCAATACCACTCCGGCTTCTTTTTCCTGATCGCTCAGCACAGCACAGGCAGAAGCAATAGGCTCCAGTGTGATGTCTGCTATATCCAGTCCTGCTTTTTCAATGCAGCGGATAATGTTTTTAGAAGCAGTGATCTGGCCGGTTATGATGTGGAAGTTGGCCTCCAGTTTATGGCCCGACATGCCGATGGGATCCACCACATCTTTTTCGTCATCAACCGTAAACTCTTGCGGAATGACATGCAGAATCTTATCACCCGGGGGAAGGGCGATACGATACATATCTTTGATCAACCTTTCCACATCTTCTGAGGAAATTTCCGCATTGTGGTCTGCCCTGGTGAGGTAGCCCATGTGGTGGTGACTCTTGATGTGCTGGCCTGCGATTCCAACGTGAACAACTTTGAATTTGCAGCCCGCTGTCTTCTCTGCCATGTCTACTGCTTCTCTGATGGCTTTTACCGTTTTGTCGATGTTGGATACAACACCTCTGGCTACGCCTTCAGATTTTACAGTACCGTATGACACCACTTCGAGCCTGCCGAATTCATCCATCATGCCGGCAATGGCACATACTTTGGTAGTCCCAATATCAAGGGCTACCGCCAATGGCTGCTTGCTGTTGTTTCTGTCGGTGAGCCAGGCAAATCTCTTTTGTGGATTCAAACTAGTACTCATGGTATTATAATTAATTAGTTAATAAATGCTGTTTCTTCTCTTTTCTCCGCCACTACCTGGCCTTTGTAATTGAGTTTCAGGACATTGAATTTTCTCCATCCTTCCCTCGGCAATCCTTCTTTGTACATAATCTTGAGGTTATCAAATTTTTCCTCTAGATTTGAGGCATCGCCCAGTACAATCTCTTGTCTGCCTATCTTGGGTATCAATACAATTTCTCCGTCTTCTTTTACATCAATCTGTTCTACCAGGGCTGTCAAAAATGTATCTGCGAAAATGGCTTTAGATACTTCATACACTTCTTTCAGTTTTCCTGGTTTTCCGGACTTAAATTTCTCTTCCTGGTACAATTCAAAGTGACCTGTGGCCAGCGGCACCCTGATGGCAGACTTTTCTACGTTGGGCACCTGATCTCCGTCTTCATCCAGGTAGTAACTGCGATTACTGCCATCCATCACCCTCACTATGGGCTGCTTTTGCACAATCCATACATTGAGTTTATTGTCGGAATCAATGAAAACTTCCACTTTTTTTATTCTTTTATCCGCCTTCAGCAATGCCTCCAGCTCTCTTGCTTCAATGTCCTCTACTGAAGTCTGGGTAACATCGTATCCTGTATGGCGGTTGAAGATTTGTTTTACTTCACCCGGTGTAATCAAATTTCTTTTACCCCTGATGGGCTTAATGACTACTTCCAGTTTTTGAACTTCAACCTCCATCTTGCGCTGTACAGACAAAACAAAGAGGATGCCTATAGCCGCCATGACTACCGTCCAAAGGATGCGTTGTCGCAATACCGGTATGTCAATTTTTTTATCCATGATCGCCGGTGAGTATTTTTTTGATTTCGGGAACCAATGTATCTATATTGCCTGCACCCAATGTCATGACCACATCAAAATTGCCCTTTCTTACCGTATCCAGTACAGCTTCTCTTTCCTGCAATGAAGCATGATCGTGCGCCATTTTATCCAGCAACATCTGTGCATTCACGCCTTCAATGGCTTCTTCACGGGCAGGATAAATTTCCATCAGGATCACCTCATCCAGTTTTGCCAATTCCTCAGCAAAACCATCTGCAAAATCGCGGGTTCTGGTAAATAAATGGGGTTGAAAAATGCCCAATACTTTTTTACCCGGAAACATCATTCTGGCTGCTCCTATGGCCATCTTCAATTCTGTGGGATGGTGCGCATAGTCATCTATGTAAACTTTAGGACCATCAACAATCCATTCGAATCTTCTTTTTACTCCTTTAAAAGATGCCAGTCCATTGGCAATGGCGTCTTTTTCCTTACCCAGTAACAAGGCTACGGCTACTGCAACCGATGCATTGGAAACATTGTGCTGACCGGGCATACGGCTTGCCAGACTTTCTATGCTGCCCATGGGGCTAAAAAAGTCAAAGATTACCTTCCCGTCCTGAACGCCTTTGATTTCCAATTTGATGTCATTGGTATCGTCAAAGCCATAGGTCATTACTTTGTATGTTCCTTTTAAATCTGCTACCACAGTACTACCCAGATCAGCAGCAGCCTGCTGCGATAATAGTACTACTCCACCCTGTCTTGTTCTCTGTATAAAGGCCAGATAAGCTTCCGTCACTTTGTCTGCTGTGCCATAAATGTCGAGGTGGTCCGGATCAATGGAATTGACTGCCGCTATCTCCGGTGTAAGATGCAAAAACGAACGATCAAATTCGTCTGCTTCCACTACGACCCAATCACTGGTGCCCAAAAAATAGTTGGTATTATAACCACTGAGGATGCCCCCAAGGAAAGCCGATACTTCCTCGTGGCAACTTTTTAGCACGTGCGTGACCATCGATGAAGTGGTTGTCTTACCGTGTGTGCCTGCTATGGCTATGGTTTTTTGATTCTGTGAAATCAGACCCAATACCTGCGCTCTCTTCATTACCGGAATACCGGAATTGAGCAGGTGTACCAGTTGTTTATGATCCCTGGGCACTGCCGGCGTATAAACCACAAGGTCGATTTTCGCAGGTAACACGTCCAACTCCTCAGTGTAATTTACCACAATCCCTTCAGCCTGCAACTGTTGCGTAAGGCTGGTCTCTGTTTTGTCATATCCGGCTACTGCAATACCACGCGTATGGAAATACCTGGCTATGGCACTCATGCCAATACCACCGATGCCGATGAAATAAACCGATGTCAGTGCTGCCGGATTCAATCTCTGTTCGTTTTGTATTTAGTAGCTATGTTTATTATTTCAGTAGCGATCACATCCGCTGCATCGGGTTTGCCTAGTGCCTTAAGATGGGTTGTTAATCGTTTCTGCTGTTCTTCGTCCCTTATCAAAGAAGCCAAAAGCGGCATCAACTGCTCTTTTGCTTCAGTATCTTTTACCATCAGTGCAGCCCCATGTTTTACCAACGACATGGCGTTGTGGGTCTGGTGATCTTCTGCAACGTTTGGAGAGGGGACTAGAATAGATGGATTACCCACCAAAGCCAATTCGGATATCGTCAATGCACCTGCACGGCACACTACTACATCACTGGCTCTGTACGCGGTGGCCATGTCCTCGATAAAAGGCAAGACTTTCACATTTGGCAATTCTGCTACCGAAGATGCTTTAAATTCGTTGTAGTACAGTTTACCAACCTGCCAAATAAACTGAATGTCTTGATTTGCCTCTATCCAGGCCTTATTGGCCGCTATGGCATCATTCAAAGTTCTGGCCCCCAGGCTGCCGCCGAATACAAGTGTAGTTTTCTTATTTGTATCGACCCCAATTTTCGCCCTGGTCTCCTCCGTTGTATAATTACTTTCGGCAATTTGTGCCCTTACGGGATTGCCTGTCCATTGTATTTTGGATGCTTCAAAAAATCTTTGCATGCCTTCATAGGCAACAAATATTTTCTCTGCTCTTTTTCCCAATATTTTGTTGGTTACGCCGGCATAGCTGTTTTGTTCCTGCAGTACGTAGGGTACATGCATCCACGAACATACCTTTAACAAGGGACCGCTGGCGTATCCACCCACACCCACAGCAATGTCGGGTTTGAATTCGCTGACTACTTTTCTGGCTTGCAGTAAAGACTTTAATATTTTTACCGGAAGTATTAAATTTTTAAGCGTAAGTTTTCGCTGCATTCCAGCAATGTCCAAACCAATAATGCGGTAACCTGCTGCCGGAACTTTTTCCATTTCCAACTTTCCCTTGGCACCCACAAATAGTATTTCAGCAGCGGGCAGCTGTCTGCGGATCGCATCTGCAATCGCTATGGCCGGAAATACATGGCCTCCCGTGCCGCCTCCGCTAATTACTACTTTCATTTTTAGCTTCCATTGCTTTTAATTCCATGCGTTCAATTTCTGCCTGCTCTGCATTGCGACTCACACTCAGTATGATGCCGAGTGAAATACTGGTAAACAACAACGATGTACCTCCCATACTGATCAACGGCAGGGTCAATCCGGTTGCAGGCACCAATTGCACCGATACACTGATGTTGGCAAAGGCCTGCACCACCAGGTTGAGACAAAGGCCCATGGCCAATATAGCCCCAAAGGCCCGCGGGCTTTTTGTTACAATGTTGATACATCGTATGAGCAACCACAGGTACAACCAAAGTACCAGCAGTCCTCCGATGATGCCGTACTCTTCGCAAATGATGGCGTATATACAATCGGCATAAGCGTAAGGCAGGTGATTTCTTTGTATGCTGTTGCCCGGACCCACGCCAAATACCTTACCTGAGGCTATGGCAATTTTGGATTGTTGGATCTGGTAAACTTCGTCGGATGAATTCAAAAATGTTTTCACACGGGTTTCCCATGTCTTACTTCTTACAAATTCGGGATTGGCCAGACCAATTTTATAGATCGCAAAGCCTGTCAACAAGCCACTCATGATGAGTAAGAAAACATATTTCAACGAGATCCTGCCTATGAACATCAATGTTATACTGGTAACAAACAGCAAGGCAGCCGTTGATAAATTGGCAGGTGCTATCAATCCGCAAATAAGGATCACGGGAAGGATAATGGGTAAAAATGCACTCTTGAAGTCCTTGATGTATTCTTGTTTGGTGGCCAGTGATTTCGCCAAAAAGATGATCAATGCAATTTCTGCAAAATCGGAAGTCTGAAATGTTTTATCAATCCATGGAATCGTTATCCACCTGCGGGCTTCATTCATTTCCGTACCAAAAAACATGGTGTAAATCAAAAGGGGAACCGCCAGGGCAATGAGATAAGGCGCAAACCTGGCATACTTTTGGTAATCTAGTTTATAGCAAAGCCACATGAGCAGAAGCCCAGATGAAAGAAACATAAACTGCTGAACCAAATAGTATTCAGTGTTTCCTTCTCTCAACTTAAAGGCCATACTGCCGGCTGCACTATATACCGCCAGGAGCGAGAAGAGCGACAACAAGGCCACGATTAACCAGATGGCCCTGTCTCCTCTTAGCTGATGATATAATTGTATTACGTTTGTCAATGTAGTCTTCTTACCTTTTATAGTTTGTGTTGCCCTCTCATCAGGAAATAATCCCGATTACAAAGCCATCACGATTTCTTTAAACTGATCGCCACGATCTATATAGTTTTTAAAGAGGTCGAAACTTGCACAAGCCGGAGAGAGTAAAACCACATCTCCTTCGTTGGCCAGTCTGGCAGCCTCTGTAATCGCGTCTTTTATCGTATTGGTTTCTACCAAACCGGGCACCTTTCCTTTGAAAGCTTTCACTAGTTTGGAGTTGTCTAAGCCCATGCATACCAGGGCTTTTACTTTTTCTTTTACCAACGATTCAATGGCACTGTAATCATTGCCTTTGTCGGTACCTCCTGCAATCCACACAACGGGCTTATCCATTGCTTCGAGTGCGTAATATACCGAATCTACGTTGGTTGCCTTGCTGTCGTTGATGTATTCCACTCCTTTTACCGTCCTCACCGGTTCTAACCGATGTGCCAGGTTTCGGAAGGTAGAGAGTCCCAGTGCAATTTTATCTTCACTGATGCCCATCAACCTGCAGGCTTCAACAGCACACCGGGCATTAAACCGGTTGTGTCTGCCTTTAATCGTCAATTCAAATGCTGCGCCGTCTTTACGGAAAACACCATTGATATAATCGTCTTCTTTTATTTCAATGACTTTTCCCCTGAGTCCGTGGTCTTGTCTGTAATTTGCCATTTCTGCATCATCACCATTGATGATGATAAAATCTCCTTCTCCCTGGTTTTCATTGATTCTAAATTTGGAAGCTACATAGTTTTCCATTTTATAATCGTACCGATCCAGGTGATCCGGTGTAATGTTGAGCAGGATGGCAATATGGGGATTAAAATTTTCTATGTCATCCAATTGAAAGCTGCTCACCTCCAGCACAACGACCTCATCAGGATTACCGGCCACATAACCGGCAAAGCTGTCGCCATAATTACCGGCAAGTCCTGCTTTCAGTCCAGCCGCATTGAGTAGGTGGTATAAAAGTCCCGAAGTTGTAGTTTTCCCATTGCTCCCGGTAATCGCGATCATCGTACCACTGTAGTGTAAGGCAGCAAACTCAATTTCTGAAATCACCTTTACACCAGCACGTCTGATTTTTTGCATTACCTCTGATCCCTCCGGAACTCCGGGACTTTTTAAAACCAAACCAACATTACTCAATGAATCAATAGAGTGCCCTTTTTCTTCGTAGGCAATCTGATTGATGTCTAAAACTTCTTTATACTTATCAGGAATGATGCTTCCATCACTCACAAATACATCGTAATTCAACTTTTTAGCAAGTACCGCAGCACCTGTTCCACTTTCGCCTGATCCTATGATCAGGATTTTTTTTCCAGCCCATTCGTTCATCATCTTACCTCACTTTTAGGGTAATGATGGTCAATAGGCCAAGGATGGTACCAATGATCCAGAAGCGCACTGCAATTTTTGCTTCGTGCATTCCTTCCTTTTGGTAATGGTGATGAAGAGGCGACATTTTAAAAATTCTTCTGCCCTCACCGTATTTCTTTTTTGTGTATTTAAAGTAACTCACCTGCAACATCACGGATAGATTCTCTACCAGAAAAATGCCGCATAAAATGGGAATCAACAATTCTTTTCTGAGCAATAAGGCCATTACTGCAATGATACCTCCAATGGTCAAACTTCCGGTATCCCCCATAAAAACTTTGGCCGGATAGCTGTTGTGCCACAAAAATCCAATGCATCCACCGAGAAAACACGCTGCAAAAATTACGAGTTCAGCGGTGTCGGGTATGTAGAAGATATTGAGGTAATCGGCTATGATGGTATTGCCGCTCACATAAGCCATGATAGCCAATACCGTAGCAATGATCGCCGATGTCCCTGCTGCCAGTCCGTCCAAACCATCGGTAAGATTGGCTGCGTTCGAAACAGCTGTAATAATGAATACCACAATAACGATAAAGACAAACCACAAAAGATTGTCAGCATTATCGCCCATAAAGGAAACCAAACTCTTGTAATCAAAGCTGTTGTCCTTTAAAAATGGTACATTGGTCAAAGTGGTTTTTACATAAGCCATTTCAACCCTTTGCGGTGCTGAATTGACAGCCGGCATAATGGTAGAGTACTGTTTTACCACCTCATAACCGCCTTTTTGGGCATCTGCCAATGTCATCCTTACAGTAATGCCATCGTGCCAGAGCATAATCATACCCACAAAAATGCCTATGACCACCTGACCAATAATTTTGGTCGTGCTCTTTAGACCTTCCTTGTTTTTCTTAAAAACTTTTATGTAATCATCAGCAAATCCAATGAGCATAAGCCAAATGGTGCTGATGAGCATTGTTACAATATAAATGTTGTTGAGTCTTGCAAAAAGCAGACAGGGAATCACTATCGCCAGGATGATGATAAATCCTCCCATGGTAGGTGTTCCTTCCTTTTCTTTCTGACCTTCAAGACCCAATTCTCTTACGGTCTCTCCAACCTGCATCCTTTTCAATGAACGTATGATCCTTCCTCCAAAAATAAGCGAGATTACCAATGACAAAAGCATGGCCATCCCCGATCTGAAGGTGATGTATTGAAACAAACCTGCACCCGGCAGGTTAAATTGTTTATCTAAATATTCAAATATATAATAGAGCATACCTTTTCTTTAAAAGAGCAGTTGGTGGTTTCGTGTGTCTGATCTTTATCAGCAGTGACTAACCCCAACTGCTAAACCAACCTGAGAATGATAATAGAACCTATCTTAAATATGGCCGGAAAATGCTTCCGACAATATTTTTTTATCTTCAAAGGGATATTTAACTCCCTTAATATCCTGGTATTTCTCGTGGCCTTTGCCTGCAACCAAAACGATGTCTCCGTTTCCGGCCATCATGGCTGCCGTTTTAATGGCCATAAGCCGATCTGTTATGCGCAGGCTCCGCGACTTCTGTTCCTCATCCAATCCCGCCATCATTTGGTCGAGTATGGATTCCGGATCTTCACTCCTCGGATTATCGCTGGTGAATATAGCGGTGTGTGAATACTTAGCTGCCAACGCCGCCATGATGGGTCGTTTGGCTGCATCCCTGTCTCCGCCACATCCAACTACCGTAATTATCTTCTGGTCTTTACCAGCTGATGCTGTTATAGTCTTCAATACATTTTCCAATGCATCGGGTGTGTGTGCGTAATCTACAATGCCAGTTCTGTTTCGTACTGCATCGTCAACTTTTTCCATTCTGCCTTCTGCCCCTCTTAATCCCGACAGTATGCTCAGCACTTCGTCATGGTCCTGACCCAGACCGTGAGCGACTGCCAATACAGCGGTAAGATTGTAGGCATTGAAGGCACCCGATATTCTGCAACTGACATCCCATTGGTTGATGCGCAACTGGAGACCGGTGATATCGTCTGCCAGAATTTTGCATCGATAATCTGCCATAGTATGCAGCGCGTAACCCACTACTTTGCCTCTTGTATTTTGCACCATGGTTTTGCCATTGCGGTCATCCATATTGATGATGGCCAAACTCCCCTCTTCCAGATGATCAAAAAACAATTTTTTAGCCTGGATATAAGCCAGAAATGTTTTGTGATAATCCAGGTGATCGTGGGTAATGTTGGTAAAAACCGCAGCCTTGAAATGCACGCCCATTACCCGTTTCTGGTCCAAAGCATGTGAACTTACTTCCATAAAGATGTAGTCACAACCCTTGTCCTTCATATCCCGCATAAGAGCCGCCAGACTTACTGCATCCGGTGTTGTATGCGTAGCAGGTATCACTTCCTGACCGATGATGTTTTCTACTGTGCTGATGAGTCCGCAGGTAAACCCTAATCGGGTATACAATTGGTACAGCAAGGTAGCCACCGTGGTCTTTCCATTGGTACCTGTCACACCTACTACTGTAGTTTGTGCAGATGGATCACCATAAAAGCCATGCGCCAGTCGTGCCGCTGCTGCGCGGGTGTCACTTACCCTAAGGTAAAAAACTCCCTCAGCTGAAGTGTCAGGCATTGTTTCACAAACTATCGCCTTTGCTCCTGCAGCTATTGCCTGGGGAATAAAATCGTGTCCATCGGCTGCGTTGCCTCTGATGGCAATGTAACAACCTCCCTCCACCACTTTCCGGGAATCGAGGGCTATACCCCTGATATCTCCTTCCTGTGTTCCCCGGCGTTCCTGGCTCAGATCGCCTATATATATTTCAAACAACTTTTTTGCTTCCAAAAGCAATATCTTTTACTGAAGATAAATTTCTATTTGCTGTCCCTTTATTCCGGTTCCCGGCAGCAGACTTTGTCTGGCTACTTTTCCCCTTCCGAAAACCGACACCCGAAGACCCAGATTTTCCAACACATACATGGCATCTCTGGCTCCCATTCCCCTTACATCGGGAACTGCACTCCTGGCTATCTTTTTATCTTCGATAATCATTTTTGTCTCAAATGGATCCACACTTACCCATGAATTCCTGTTCTTCTTTTTGTACGGCATTCCAACAAAATCAAACAGAGAAAGAAAATCTTCACCAAATCCTACATTTTTGTCCGGCATCATCGCCACAGTTTTATCAACCATGGTATCATTAAATACCGGTGCAATTTCAAATCTCCAGGCCATAGTCTTTTCAGCTACGGCTTTGAACACCGGCGCAGCAACTGAGGCTCCGTAAAAGGCACCTTTGGGCTCGTACAGAATTACAATCATGCTGTACTCGGGGTTATCGGCAGGGAAATATCCACAAAAAGAGGCATTGTATTTTGCGTACTCTTCTTTATTGGTATAATTCACCCTTGTTGTTCCTGTTTTACCGGCCATCTTTACCAGCGAAGAAAGTATGTTTTTGGCTGTACCTTCTTCCACAACTGCCTGCAGCATTTCTTTGGCTTTGGCTATGTTGTGTGGCTTGGCAATCTGATCGATCATCACCCGTGGTTCAAACTTTTTCACACTGCCATCATCTTTGCGAATTTCTGAAACCAGATAGGGTTTCATCATTCTTCCGTCGTTGGCCACAGCGTTGTAAAAATTGAGCAACTGCAGTGGAGTGATGGCAATCTCATAACCGTGCGCCATCCAGGGTATAGTAGTTCCATACCACATTTTCTTATGGCGAACCGGATCTTTGATGGAAGGTTTGCCTTCACCATCGATTTCTATGCCTGTCATTCTGTCGAGTCCAAACTGGCTCAGTTTGGTTCTGTACATCAGCCTGCCCGCTTCATTCTTATTGTAAGCATCATTGGCCAGCTTGGCAATGCCCACATTGGAAGAGATGGCAAAGGCTTCTTTCATACTCACCTCGTAGCGGTTGTGTTTTTCTGAGTCGTGCATTACGCGATCCGAAAAGCGCATTGAACCTGCGTTGAGATTAACCTTTGTTTCCAGATCTGCCAGGCTGTCTTCGAGTAAGGCCAAAACAGTGGCCAACTTAAAGGTAGAACCCGGTTCAGAAGAGTTTCCAATGGCAGTATTTAACACCTCTACACCTACACTGTCTTTGAGGGTGAGGTTAGAAATTGCCTTGATAGCTCCCGTTTTCACTTCCATAAGGATGGCAGTGCCGGAGACCGCCTGGCTTTTAACCAGTTGCTTCTCCAATTCAGCATGAACCACATCCTGGAGGTGAACATTAATCGTGGTTACAATATCATCTCCTCTTTTGATTTCAAATTCGGAGGGATCGTACACCGGCACCCAGATATCTTTAGAGTTATCGATTTTTTTCATCAATCGTTTGTCTGTAGGTCCTTTCAGGAATTTGTCAAAATATCCTTCAAGTCCCACCTTCTGGGCGTTTTCGCGATCTTCACCAATGGTGCGGGAGGCCAGTTGATTGAATGGTTTTTTACGTGTACCATATCTTAGTTCAAGGTAACCGCCGGCATATCTGCCTGAGCGGAGGATGGGAAAACTGCGTACCAATTCAACTTCTTCGGTATCCAAACCTTTGGCTATGAAGAGGTAGCGATTTTTTTGTTTTCTTGCCTGGTACAATGTTTGTTTCCATTCACTGTAGGTTTTGTCTGTCCTGACGGATTTGCTCAACATTAGGGCGAGAGAATCGACCTTGCTTTTGAACAACTTGGCATCAGGAACGGTGGCATCCATTCGTATTTCAAAGAACTGCAGGGAGGTAGCCAGTAAACTTTCATCATCGGCATAAATGTTGCCGCGATCGGCATCCACCTCCATCCATTTGACATTTTTTGAGCCTTTTGCTCTCCATTTGTCGCCTTCTATCAGACTGATCTTGATAACTCTAAACGCTATGACCATTGCCAGTATCGCAAAAACGGATACCACAAAATATGCTCTGGCCAGTAATTCAGTGCGTCTGTTCATCAGCAAGCTCAATCCTTTTTATCTTTCTCACCCTGCTTATCCACCACAATTTTGTGGGGTAGCTTGGCGAGCGGTAAAATCTGTTTTTCTTCCAGGTTCTTGGCAAGCTGCGATTGTGTGCTACCATACATCAGTTCCTGCTTGAGGTTCATGTATTGCCATTTGTCATCCATCACTTCTTTTTTGAGACGATCGATCTTTCGCAAAGACCGCTCAGCAGTATGCGCATTGTATATGTACACAATACCCAGAAATGCCAGATAGCACACAAACGGCAGATTGATAAATACCCACTCAACCCACTTTGTCCGTTTGGTTGTAGTTGTAGTTGTAGTTTTCTTATCCTGGACTTCAGTCATCTTTTTTCTGTTTTCAGAACAGATTATGGTCAAATAAGTATTTATCTCTTTATGGCAACCCTGAGTTTTGCACTTCTCGAACGTGGATTGATTTTTTGTTCTTCCTGCGAAGGAACCATCACGTTTTTGTTGTACAATTCAAACGGTCGCTCAATATTTCCAAAGTGGTCCCGAACGACTTCACCGGCTACATTACCTGTTTTAAAAAGGTTTTTTACCAGTCTGTCTTCGAGCGAGTGGTAGGTAATCACTGCAAACCGACCTCCCGGTTTCAGCAATTCTTTTCCCCTCTGTAAAAAATCGATCAGTGAGTTCATCTCATCGTTGACTTCGATGCGCAACGCCTGGTACACCTGAGCAAAGTATTTTTGCGCGGGCCCCATGGCACATTGCCTGAGTATGGCATTGAGATCTTCGGTGGTGTCGATTTTTTTCGACTTTCTCACCTCAACAATCTTTTTTGCCAACGTAATAGCATTTCTGACTTCTCCGTAATCACTGAAGATTCCCGTAAGGTCTTCTTCCGGATAGGTAGCTAAAAGATCTCTTGCGGTCATTGCAGAAGCTGTGTTCATGCGCATGTCCAAAGGAGCCTGATAGCGGAAAGAGAAGCCGCGTTCCGGTACATCAATCTGGTGTGATGATATACCCAAATCTGCCAGAATGCCATCGATTTTTTCAACCTTATACAACTTCATAAAACGATGCAGGTAACGGTAGTTGGCCTGAACCAAAGTAAAGTTGGGCTGATCGAAAGCATTATCAAATGCATCGTCGTCCTGATCAAAAGCGTACAAATGCCCTTTGGCACTCAGCATGTTTAAAATCGGTCTGGAATGTCCTCCTGCCCCAAAAGTAGCATCTACATACACCCCGTCCGGCAGGACATTCAGGGATGATATGCTTTCGCTGAGTAAAACCGGGATGTGGTAATCCTGCATCAGGGTAAAAAGTCTGGTTTGTTGCCAAACACACCCTGGATCACTTCGTCGAAACTTTCAGGTTCGTTGGAAAGGTAACGTTCGTACTCTTCCTTCGACCACAATTCAATGAAGTCTTTGTATGCAAATAAAACCGCATCTTTTTCAATCCCCGCATAAGTAAGGAGATTGCCGGGTATGTTTACCCTGTCGGCACTGTCCAGCAAGAGCTCTGTCGCTCCTCTGTAAAAGTACCTAATTGCCTCGCGATGCTTCTTGTCATAGATATTGAGTTGGTTTATTTCTTTCGTCTTCTGTTCCCAAACTGTTTTGGGATAAATGGCTAAATTTTTCTCAAATCCACGATTCACTATGAAGCCTGTATGCTTTAGTTCTCCCAATGAGTCTATGAGTTTCTGCGGGAACTTTACCCGCCCTCTTTCGTCTAATCTACACTCATATTCTCCAGTTAAACTAATCATTTCACCTTCTCGGCCTTAGGTTGATAGCACAAATATGAAACATGTTTCCCACATTTTCCCACATTGTCACCAATTTTAACCAAAAAAACATTATTTTTTTTCATAATACATAAAAAACACGCTTTTTGACAGCTTACTGTTGACAAAACGTCAACAAATTGTTGACAAAACATAGGAAATAACATCAAAATACAAATTATAAATTGTTTGAATGTGTGTTATTATTAATGTATAATCTATTGATTCAAAGAACTAATTACATCGCAAATATATATATTAATTTTATTATTAATGTGTAAATGTTTGAAAAGTTCTTTTGATATATGCCCCGTGATTACCAGCTCCCCCGCTATCAGGGCTTTCCGCTAAGTATTTCCCATTAAAGGCAAATTCAAAATAATTGTATTCCCTAACCCCACTTTGTGAAATAAAAAAAGGCTGTCGGTCACCGTCCAACAGCCTTTCTGCTATATCTACATCCCTGTCAAAAGCAGGGAGCTATTCTTTTTTGCGGCCAAATAAATCCTTTTTGGGACCTTCCTCCTTTTTAGGCTGGAAAAATATATCGCCGGGAGCTGTGGTTTGAGTGGGTATTTGATCAATGAGCTTCCAATATTTGCCATCCCATTTATAACCGCTATAGGTTCCATCCGGTATCCGGGCACTACCGCCCTGCGGATCTATGCCCATCCTGGACACAACATAATCGTGGATAATCATTTCCTCCTCAGCATTATAATTGAAATTGACATTGGCCAAAGCGGAATAGCTCACCCCCACCCTTGTCTTGGCATCAGGTCGTTTGCCATCACTTATCAAAAAGAGTTCTGCACCAAATACGGGTTTTCCGGTTTTATCAAATGACAAAACATCAACCAATTTGAGCCTCGATTTGCCATCCCCACCGTCGTAACCAAATAGCAGCCAGGCTTTTCCTTTTTCTGTTTTGGTTTCTACCATATTATAATACAGCATGCCCAGCCATTGGTCGGGACTGAGCACGGAATATTCAATATCCGGCTCGTAGAGGGTCTTGTCTTTTAATTCAAACACGGCACCGTCCCTTTTCTGAATGGCGCCATATTGGTGAAACTTGCCATTTTCATCTTCTACCTGCCAGGTAAATACTTTAAAGGTTTTATCATTATCGCTTTTGTTGGAAATCCATTTCAACTCGGAAAAAGATTTTTCAAACGAGCCCTGTTTTTTAAGTTCCTCCAAAAATGTTTGGGTGAATATTTTGGCAGCTTCCACCCTGTGTTTGCCATCGGCGGCGTTGACCATTACATCGTTGTAAAATGCCAGGGTATGTTGGGCGGACACCAATCCCACCCAAAAAAAGCAAATCATGACTCCTAACTTGAACCGCAACATATTGATCTGTGATTTTAATTATCCCTTATAACTGCAAAAATAAGGCCCTTATTTCACGACACCCTGTTTTTAACGTAAGTTTAGTATGCCAAGCTGGCACATAGGATCTATTTCAAAAAAAAAACCACGATGCAAATTTGTAAATGAAAGTCATCACTGAAACAGATTCACTTTCATTCATCCTTGTCTGCCGGTTTAAATTACTGCTTATTATTGCCCACAGCTTTCAAATTGGCATTGCTAATACCGGGAACGATGACCCAGCTGGTACCATTGTACAAGGTATCTCCGGTTGCAGAAACGCTAAGTCTGTTCCTTCTCAAAGCCAATGTACCGTCATTTTGTCGAACCACTACATAGTCGCCCGTAGTAACGGTATCCATGATCATTAATTTCGTTTTGCCATCGATGATTACAGTAGGAGGAGAAATCAGGGGAATCAGGCTGAGGTTACCCGACACGTCAAAAGGATTGGACCATCGCTCATCTGTATATACGGCTGACCCTGTGAGGGTCTGTAAAAATGCTACCAAATTGTTTTTTTGAGCTGTGGTAAGATTGAGATTTTGTCCTGTACCGGTAGGACCTTTGAGCCTGTTGTCGAGATTGGGGTTTACCGTAGGATTAAAGGTGATCAAGTTGTAATGGTTTACTACATCCAGCAAGGTAGTCAGACTACCATCGTGCATCAACCTGCCATTGGGCGCCCCGGAAGGTCCTGCCACATTCCTTAGGGAAGGCGATCTGAATACGGTAATATCCGGTGTACCCGGATTGGTAATGTTGCCAATGATGTTGTTGTTGAGACTATTGGGGTCAATATCAAATTCAGGAGCCCTATGACAGCCCTGACAACCAGCTCCATTGGGAGGAGGAGCCAGGAAAACCTGCTTACCTGCATTTTCAGCGGGAGTAAAATTGGGGAAATTGGCTCCCAAATTGCCGTTTACTGCGGCCAGTCCGGTGTCAAATTTGGAATCAAACGATTGAATGCTCCTCACAAATTGAGCCAGCGCAGTCTGAAGTTTGGTCTCAGTAATGACCGGACTCCCAAAAGCAAAGGTAAACAGGATATCGTAGTAACCCACTTGTTCCAACTTGTTGATCAAAGAATCTATGCCCGGATCGCCATTGGTGCCATTAAAGCCCATCTCTACATGGTCTTTGATCGGCATGGTAGTCTGGGTTTCCAGCGTAGCGGCCCTCTCATCCCAGAAGAATTTGACCTCTGTTCCAAAACGAGCATTAGCCAACCTCATGCTATGCCTGGCAGTTGATCCTGCTACCCCTGCACTTTGTATTCCGGCATCACCAAACGCAAAAGCCTGTTTGTGACAACTTGCGCAGGCAATGGTATTGTTGACACTCAGCTTCTTATCATAAAACAACACCCTGCCCAGGGTTGTCACCTTATCATCGATGGCATTCGTACCGGTATTGTCTTTGTTGATGTAAGCAGGCACCGGCTGGGCTGCGTAATTGAGCAGAGCATTCAAATCTATGGTCGCAGCTGTTAAAACTAATATACATACAGCAATTAATAAAGGTAAATGCAGTTTTGACATGATCAATCAGCGGTTTGTGAAACAAAGATGGTGAATTCCATTGGTGATATCATATTATGATACGCAGTAATGTTGTTTTTGTACCCTTTGGGCAAAAAATTTTCACCCCAACGGTGTCCCAATTTTCGTTCATCATAAACCCGGTACCGAATTGGGCCGGAAAACATGGCCATTCTCGTTTTGGCGACATTTTTGACCGATGTGAAACATCGCGCAAAAATGGTGACAAAACATTCCATTCTATGGTAATGATGTGTAGAGACGCAATATATTGCGTCTCTACGGCGACCCCATAAACGATTCCCGTTTGCGATCATCCCAATTTTCCATAACCCCGTTCAAACGCGAAAATTTGCATCATAACATTAAAAAAGGACACCGATGGTGTCCCATTACAGCCCCGACGACGGCGCAGACGTTGTCGGGGCTGTAATATGGGACATTTGACTTGGGGACTATAACAAAAGTTATATTGCATTGACACAATCGGACGATTACTTTTGCTTTTATCAATTTTATACAATTTGAAAATGGTAAATAATCCTACAATTTTGACAGTCTCAACCTGTACTGGATCAGAAAATATCTGCTGCGATTCCGTATATTTGGTACAAGCCGATTCAAATTATTCTACTCTTTTTTTAACAGACAAGAGAATCCTGACGTCTAAAACCCTGAAATATTGGCTTTCCAGGTTGAATGGTAGCATGGTCAGATGTCATCGCACTTACTGCGTAAAAAAAGATTCAATAATTTACTTCAACAGACAACAATCCCAATTGATTCTGAGCAATGGAGTGAGCATACCTGTTTCGCGAAACTGCCGAAAATCCATATGTGCAATATTGCGAGGGAAGGAAATGGAAAAAAAAGATCAAATCATCCAAAATTCCTCCCTGGCTTTATCCTTACAATAATCCATAATCTAAATTCATAAACACAAACATCTGATCTTTTCATTAAAAGCATGCATTTCATGAAAACTAATTCAATTTTATTGTCCACCCTTTTGGTCTTTTTATTCTTGTGTTCATCGGCTTACGCTAAAGTGTGGACCGTGAGCAATGATGCCACGCGACCCGCACAGTTTACCACCATTGCAGCAGCAGTGACTGCCGCTTCGCCTGGTGACACATTAAGGGTTGCTGGGTCATTAACCCCTTATGGAGTCCCTACCCTGTATTTCCCACTGGTGTTTATAGGGGAAGGTGCAAACAATCCAAATGGGAATAAAACCATGTTTGGCACGACTGAATTATCAAGATTAAATTCTTCTTTGGGAAGTGGAGGAAGCAAATTTTATGGTATTGAAATTTCAAGTGTCCAAATCAATCCATCCTTTGCAGGGTCCACAGAAAGCCAGAGAATCCTTGAGAATTTTACTTTTGAAAGGTGCAATTTACCTGGAGGCATGATCTTATACATTAACCACAATTTAGGCCCTAACACCATCAAAAACATATTGATTAGAAACTGCCTGATTAACCAAAATGTGAATTTTTCAGGTTCGTCGGGGACCCTTATGGGTATGATTTTTACTAATTGTATTTTTGACGGCAGCAATGTTTTTTTTGGAGGTTCAGTACTAAATGGAAACTTAATTATTAGAAATTCCCTTTTCCTCAATTCAACCAGTGCAAGATTCAACAGTATGAATGGCATAATTGTCGAGAACTGCATTTTCTACAAAGCAGAACCTACGGGAACCATCAATAGTGTTTTCAACAACAACATCACCTATTTGTGCAACGCTCCAACTATACCCTATGGCAGCAATGTGGGCAGTGGCAACCTGATAGGTGTCAATCCGTTGTTTATAAACTATCCTCCACTGGGTGCCAACTTTGCCTGGTCTCACAATTACGGTCTTCAGCCGGGCTCTCCTGGGATCGGCACTGGCTCCAACGGTTCCAACATCGGTCTTACCGGCGGCAATGCGCCAATAAACAACATTCCTGGAAATAGCAGAATTCCGGTAGTAACCGGACTTACACTGCCCACAGCATCGGTACCTGTAGGCGGCACACTGGAGGTCAACATTCAAGCCATCAGCAGAAATTAAACAAGTAAAATGCGCATAAAAATGAATAAGCTCATCATAATTATAATTACATTATTAATTGCTCAATGTGTGTTTGCCGCACAAATCACTGTATCCAATAATCCGTTGAGGC
>CALJKQ010000055.1 GCA_937973565.1 uncultured Saprospiraceae bacterium
TCTTCAGCTTCTGCCTTTCCTCTGTAGAATTGAACAGCCAATTCATAAAGTGTTTGGGCAGATACCCATTCTTTATCTTTGTAGTATTCGTTGGCTTTGGTGAGTATCAATTTGGGATCATTGCTGGTGCGCACACGCTCAAATTCTGTCGAGCATGACGACAAACAAATGATCAACCCTATCAGTAGGGCAAAAAAACCAAAACCCGGATATCTCACGTAATGACGATTAAAATAAGAGCGCAAAATTAAGCATTTTACCCGAAAACGCCAAATTTTTGAATACGTTGCCTTGAAAATCAGGATTTTATTGTTAAAAAAAACCTAAAACACCCTTTCTTCCCAATTTTATTTGCCAACTACCTATTCGGGAGCTCCGTTTTTAACCCAACAGGTGAGCTGGTCTATGATGGCTTGTTCCAATTTGTCGGATCCCTGTGGCATGGGTTTACAATCATGGTAAATGGTGCAAAGTGCATCACCACTTACAAATTCATTTTTAGCTTTCGCGTAAGTGCTGAGATTGATTCCTTCTGCAGCCGTTACACTATCGTGACAACCACTATAGGCACATGAGCCATCAATTATGGATTTTACGGATTTGGTATAGGTATTCTGATCGGCATTGACCTTGCTGCAATCAACATTGTCTGTATAAGAGTTGGTGTCTTTGCTACAGGCTGCCATCAAGGCACCCATGATTACAACAAGAAAAAGTTTTTTTGACATAATGGATTATAAATTTAAATATTCAAAGTTAAGTCTGTAACGGTGTAATCCCAAAATTACATATGCAACTTCACCCGAATCAGTTGTTTTTAGGTCTCATTTGGGCATTATTTTTTTTCGGATAAATAGATTGTTTTATGGTAGTACAATTTAACGGCAAATACATCTTATTAGGTTGGATATTTCTCAAATCCTCATCGGATTTCAGATATGTCAAAGGCTTCGCTTTTGTTTTTCTCCGTTGGATTATTTTTCAAGGGTGTCTCTGTTGATCATATTCCCAAAAAACAAAGCATTGGCAAAGACCCTGAATCCTCCCCACCAATATCCTCTGAACAACAAATTATCAGGGAAACACATAATGGTACCATTGCCTGCTCCAAAGGTCATGGCAGCCGGACTGCCCTTCAACCTATCTTCGAAACCCCTGGGACTGTAACCGGACAATAAAGGGTTTTGTGAGCTGTAACGGATGGGACTGGCAAACGCATTGTCTGTGGCTTTGTAGACATCAGTACCCTGCTTAAACAAGGCCAATTGATCGTCTTCCAGACCAAAACAAAGAGGGTGGCTCAAGTCAGCTTTAGTATTGAAGATAGCGCCCCCCAAAATGCTGGATCCATGGATGTCATCTGCCTGGGCATAACTTTGTTCATTTTCTTTATTCTTTGGGTTGTCGACTTTATCCAATTTAATCAGAGACTTATTTTTAAGGAAGTCAAGTGAATTGCCCATGGCAATAATCTTTCCTCCTTTTTTCACAAATTCCTCCATCTTTTTTATCGAACTTTCTTGCAGGTCATTATAGCTGCCATCCACCAAAATCAGCGTATTGTATCTGTCAAAACTCACCCTATTCAAATCTTTTTTATCTGCCATAGTCAGTGGCAAACCCAGTCGTTGGTCCATGTAATGCCACAATTCTCCGGCATCATAGGCATTGATACCCTGGCCTACAAGGGTAATGACAGAGGGTAATGCTGCTTTACGAATGGAAGGATGACCCAAGGATACGCCTTGCGCTTGTGTTCCATCCATCATACTGGAAACGTTCACCTCCAAACTGAGGGCTTTCTCTTTCAGCCATGAAGCAATATCTTGTACAGCCATGGTCTGACCCTGTAAGGGAATCCATAAGCTGCCTTCAGCTGCCGTAACTAAGCCTTTGTCGCTATTGTAATCCATTGCAATCGTATTGATCTTTACCGCAATTTGTTTTTGCAGCAATTGATACAACAACGTTGGAGCATTGGCTTGTTGCCATTCTATGACCCAGGCTATGGCCCTTTCATTGCATACTATAGAGGGGCTTTTTCTTTGAATTTGTGTCACTGCTTTGGCATCCGACGAAAGGCTTGCAGTCTCTTCTTTACTCAAAGCAGCATAACTGAGGTCGTAAGCCAACGGAAAGGTCCAGGCGGATACATCGTAAAAGATGCTGTCCTGAAATCGGGTCACTTTTTCAAACAGGGTTTTGACCAATTTACCTTGCGACTGCTGTACAGGAATTAAAAAACTGCCGCCTTTTTGGAAGGATACACCCTCTTTGGTGAAATCACGGGTAATGGATAAAACTTCCACCTGATGTTGTAGCAACAATTGAACAAAACGCTCCAGTTTCACCATATCCCGATCGGTGACCAGGTAGCCTTGTGTTTTTTCATTTTTTAACTCTGATCTGAGATCAGTAAAAAACTGTCTTTTGTAATTGTGCAGATCATTTTTGAGTTGCACACACGCTCTTTGGGTAGAAAGAGAAGTTACAACCTGATTCCTGATGGTAAAGGGAAAGGACAACAGGCCATTTACACTTTCCTGCATGTGGCCTCTGGAGGAAGCCTGCTCAAACAAAATGCCAATACCTCCCTGGATATCCGGATAGGTGGATCCTTTGCCGTAGTAAAAATCATCAAAGCTCTCTTTACTGTAGTATTGAGACCCAATGGAATCCAATGCACGTGAATGAAAAACGCCAATTTTTTCAGTGAGAATTTGATTCATTGCCGGCGTCAAAGGATGGGTTCTGGAGGGTACCCCGGGCTGAAAAAAGAAACTTGAATTGGTTCCCATCTCGTGATGATCCGTCAATACGTTTGGTTTCCATTGATGAAAATGTTTGACCCTGGCTTGTGACTCGGGATGCACCAGCATCAGCCAATCCCGATTGAGATCAAACCCATAATGGTTGGTTCTGCCACCCGGCCACATTTCATTGTATTCGCGACTCACAGGATCGGTAATGAGTGTTTTTCCTTTATGGCTATTCGCCCATGTCGAAAAGCGTTGCATGCCATCCGGATTGTAACAGGGATCGAGTATTATAAAGCAGTTTTGAAGCGTTTTTTTGACCTCTTCGCCTTCTCCTGCTGCCAGGTAATAAGCTACCAAAAGGGCTGCATTGACCCCGCTGGATTCATTGCCATGGATGGTATAACCCTGATAGAGCACAACAGGTAATTGGGATATATCAACAGACGAAGATCGGTTGTCGTCGGTTAGGGCAATGCTCGATTGCCTGATTTGCTCCTTCCTCGCCAGGTTTTCCGGACTGCTAATGTACAATGAGATGAGTGGCCTGTTTTCATGGGTTCTGCCGTACTCAATCACGTCAACTCTTTCGGATTGTGTTGCCAG
>CALJKQ010000056.1 GCA_937973565.1 uncultured Saprospiraceae bacterium
CATAGTTTTGCTGTCGATACAGGAGATATGTTCCAGGGCAGTGAACTCAGCGTAAAAACAACTGGAGAGGCATTTGTGCCCATCCTTAATACGATGGATTACGACCTTTACCTGCCCGGCAACTGGGAAGTAATTTATGGTAAGAAAAAAATGCAGACCCTGCTGGGTGGCCTCAATGCACCCAAGGTTTGTGCCAATATGTATCACGATACCGGAAATGCTGTAAAGGGAGAATTGATCTTTCCGCCTTATTATATATGGTATGTGGAAGGCGTGAAGATTGGATTTTTGGGGTATACAGATCCCCTGGTTCCCATTCGCCAGAGTCCCAATTACAGTAAAGGCATCATTTATACCAAACCGGAAGAGAACCTAAGACATTATGTGGATATACTAAAGTCTCAGGAACAATGCGACTTTGTGATCATACTGGCACACCTGGGACTCTCACAGCAAATAGCCCTGGCCAATAATGAGGATTGTGCCGGCGTAGACTATATATTGGGAGGTGATACCCACGAGCGTGTTCGCAAGCCCATTGTTGCCAGATACTCAAAGGTGGTTGAGCCCGGCGCTTTTGGATCTTTTATTGGTAAACTCGAACTCACAGTGCAAGATGGCAAAATCATCGAAGATGCGTATGAGTTGGTGGAAGTTGGGGCAACTGAAAATAAGGGAGACAAAGAAATGCAATCGCTCATTGAAAAGGCAGAAGCTGTATTTAAGAAAGATATTCATACTGTCGTGGGTTACAGTACTGTACCGCTGTACCGGTATTTTGTAATCGAGAATACTATCGACACCATGGTGGTTGATGCCTTACAATGGAAATACCCGGCTATCGACGTGGTATTGTCCAATGGTTTTAGATTTTGTCCACCGGTGGCTACCAAAGACCACACAGGCAACTATCCCATAACCCATGGCTTCATTTTCGACATGCTTCCGGTAGACAGTCCGGTTAGAACAGGAAAGGTGAAAGGAAGCATCCTGATGGAGTGGTTGGAAAAGGAACTCAATAATGTTTTTGCCAAAGATGCATCGAAGCGATTCGGTGGATGGGTGGTGAAATTTAAGGGCATGCAGGTGAAATTTTATGCATTTGGCGAAATGGGCAAGAGGGTTCAGGAGGTTTTGATCAAAGGAAAGCCAATCGATCTGGAGGCCAGCTATCAAGTACTTGCCTGTGAAAGAGACGGCGACCCGCAAGATGTGATATGCAGAATCAAGGGTATCACTGAGCCCAAAAACACAGGAGATACCTTACATCATGTGATGTTGGAATACCTGGAAAAAAATTCACCCGTGAGTCCGGTACCGCACCACAATGCTGTTGCCCTGGATGCGCCTGAAACACTGCTGACCCAGGTAAGCGGTGTGGCTTACAATTTTCATTGACGAACAGGATTTAAATGATAAAACAAATTCCAGGTTGGATGAAGTGGGGAGTTGCGCTCTGCTTCATCCTTTTTTCACGAAGAGCAACCGCCCAGCATCAGGAAATCAATGAAAAGCCCCAGGTTTGGAAAAGTCAGGAAGCTACACAAGACACCCAAAAATTGGTCGATGTTTTTAAGCAGGGATTGATCAGCGGCCATTTCAGGAGTTTTTTGATGCAAACAAACAATGAAGGTCAACTCAAAGACGACTATGCTCTTGCCATGGGAGGCGGACTGAAGTTTGAAAGTAAATCCTTTTACGGTTTTCAATTTGCACTAAGCGGCATTTATGTGTTCAATGTAGCGTCTTCTGATTTGCTGCAGCCTGATTCCACTACAGGATTGGGTAACCGATATGAATTGGGACTCTTTGATCTTTCGCCAAAAGACGATAAACTCGATTTGAGCAGACTGGAGGAATTGTACCTCAGCTGGAAGAGAAAGGATTTTAAGATAACCCTTGGTAAACAGTACATCAATACCCCTTTCATCAATCTCCAGGACGGAAGGATGCGGCCTACCGCGGTAGATGGTGTATGGACCGAATGGAAGATAAACAAGCATATTAATTTCGCCGGAGGGTTTCTGTATGGCATATCGCCCAGGAGCACCTCCAGGTATTTTAATATTGGTGAATCCATCGGCCTTTTTCCTTCCGGCGTAGATGTAAACGGAAAACCATCCTCCTACAAAGGCAATCTGAATCTTTCCGGCATAGCTTATGGGGGATTGATGGGTAAGGTTGGCAAAAGTCATAAGTGGCAAAGCTGGCAAATGTGGGTTCCCCAATTGTACTACTCTTCTTTGTACCAGTGGGAGGGCAGTGTGAAAGCAGGTGCTGCAAGCCAATTGATCTATGGAGCTCAACTTGTTTATCAAAAGCAAACAGGTAAGGGTGGTACTGAAAACCCAGCCGGAGTTTATATAGAGCCGGGAGCCCATGCCCTTGTTGTAGGAGGAAAACTAGGCTTCTCCATACCCAGGAACACCATCCATGCTGCCTTTACTCGGATCACAAGTGATGGCAGGTATCTTATGCCCAGAGAATGGGGCCGTGATCCTTTCTTTACCTTCATGGCAAGAGAAAGAAATGAGGGCTACGGTGATTTGTCTGCCATAGTTTTACAATGGACTTCTCAACCTGGTGTGAAAGGGTTGAAATATACCGCAGCTCTGGGTTATTTTGATCTTCCGGATGTAAAGAATTTTGCCTTGAATAAATACGGTATGCCCGCTTACTGGCAAGCCAATCTCGATGTAAGGTATAGCTTTGGTGGCTTTCTCAGAGGCCTGGAAGCACAGGTACTTTATTTGTACAAATGGAAAGTAGGGGAGGATTACAACAATCTCAGGTTTGTTTACAACAAGGTTGATATGTCCAACCTGAATGTAGTTTTGAACTTTTATTTTTAAAAAGATCTGCTGACTCCCGCATTTTACTTTTGATATAAAAATCAGGCCCGCATTGGAAATATGGGTTGTTGCATTCCTGCTTTTTTATTTTTACAGCACTCGTTTATTGCTTCCGATAAAGAAATTCTTATCTTGTTTTCGTTCAGCATAAGTGAAAGTAAGCAATGCAATGGCTAGATTCCTGACATTATTGATAAAAACATGGCTGTTTAGCCTGCTGGTCTTTTGGATATTGCCACTTCGGGGGACTGCACAAAATTGGGATATCCGATTGCTGGAAGATATCAACCTCAATAGAAACCGGGACCTGGATCCATTGTGTAAACACTTATCCAACTCAGTTGCACCACTTTCTGTTGGATTATCCCTGAGTGTTTTTGTGTATGAATACAGCCAATCCAACCACACAACCGGAAAGCGAAGGGGTTTGGAAATGTTGGCAGTAACGGTAGGTACTGTGGCGATGACTCAGGGATTGAAATGGTCCATTAACCGCAAAAGGCCATATGAAAGCTACCCACAAATAAACAATGCCTATGTAGCCGATGACCCCTCTTTTCCTTCAGGACACACGGCCTCCGCTTTTGCATTGGCTACTTCCACGACCTTGATTTGGCCCAAATGGTACGTAGCTGTGCCTGCCTATGGCTGGGCCGGCGGCGTGGCTTATTCCCGCATGCACCTGGGCCTTCATTATCCTTCTGATGTTCTGGCCGGCGCTGCCTTAGGCGCTGGAAGTGCCTGGCTATGTCATTACCTTAATAAAAAATGGTTTCGCAAGACTTCAGCTAAGACCCTGCTTTAAATCATTGTTGACTTGCCGGCAGCAGCGCTCCTGAATTTTTTCGGTTAAAAAATTAAAAAAAATTTGGAGAACTGAAAAAACTGGCTAAATTTGTTAACCAAATGGTTAAACCAAATAGTCAAATATTTTATTAAAGGGCTTAACTATCTAAAAGTCAGCATTTTGGAAGAACAATTAAGCACAGAAGAGAAAATCAAAAAGGCGGCAGAATCCGTTTTTTTACTTAGGGGACTCGAGGGAGCTAGGATGCAGGAAATTGCAGATGCAGCAGGTATCAACAAGGCTTTGCTGCACTATTATTTTCGAAACAAAGAATCGTTATTTGAGGGTATACTCAACGATAAGCTGTTGAAGGTCTTTGGCGTTTTTCAAATTTGGTTCCAGACAGAGCTGCCATTGGGCCAACGACTCAGACAGTTTGTCCACGCCGAAATTGACATCATCAGTGAATTTCCGATTCTGCCACTTTTTGTGCTTACCGAAGCCAGAAAAAACCCTAACATGATTCCGGAAAAAATGGGGCGTTTGCCCATCTCCGGCCTGAGGCAGAGCCTGGATAAAATGTTTGAGGAAGAATACCAGAAAGGCAATATGCGAAAGACATCGGTGGAAGAGCTGCTGGTCAATACTGTCTCACTATGTATTTATCCTATTGTGGCTGCTCCGGTTTTTAGTTTCATCCTCGATTTGTCTGAAGAGCGCTATCAGCAATTTATGATGGAAAGAAAGGAGCTGGTAGCTGATTTAATGATACGGGAATATCAAATTCAATATTAAAAATGGTAAGAAAAAAGTATGTATTTAAATGGTGGATAGGGGTCTTTTTGGTCCTGATCCTTACCCGGGTGGAGGGCCAGACATTATACAGCCTGGAGCAAGCCCTCTCCGATGCGAGATCGCACAGCTCTGTTAATCAGGTATCGGGCCTGATGGATAAAGAACACCAGCTCTTTATTTCCAACCTCAATAAACGATGGCTGCCACAGGTCAATCTTTCAGCCCAGGCAAGTTATCAATCGGAGACTTCGGGCATTGACTTGTCTTTTCCTGGTGTTAATATTCCGAGATTATCGAAAGATCAATACAAGTTGCAGGCCGATATTTCTCAGATGATCTATGATGGTGGTACCAACAGTGCATTAAAGTCATTGCAAAAAGACAAGTTGGATCTTGACCAGAATGGGATTAAACTAGAAATCGAGGGCATCGTAGAAAATACTATCCTCACTTATTTTGCAGTGTTGGAAACCGAAATCCGAATGCGACAAATTGACCTCGCTATTGAAAACCTTCAATCCGTCATTAAAAAAGCCAGGGTTGCCGTAGCTTCCGGTGCCATGCTCAGATCTGAAAGCGATCAGCTGGAAGCTGAAGCCATCAAACTGCAAGGCACCAAAGAAGAAGTGACTTCTGCCCACCAGGCAGCCCTGGATGTGTTGGGCTTACTCACAGGAAAGTCAGGTATCAATCGGTTGGGCAATGCTTCGATTTTGCCGGACAGCACCGTCAACCAAAGTGCCAGTTTTTTGGCTCAACTCGATCTGCAAAAAAATCTGATGGTTCAAAATCTGGAACTGGAACAAAAAAATATTTTACCAAGGCTCGCCGCTTTTGCCCAAACCGGGTATGGCAAACCCGGACTTAATTTTTTGAAAAATGAATTTGCCCCCTATTACCTTGTAGGATTAAAACTCACCTGGCAGCTGTCTGCTTTTTATACCTATCATAATCAACAACAGCTTACGCGCTATGCCGTTGAGAAGACAGATGCACGAAAAGACGATGTGCTGAGAAAAAAACAAATGCGTTACCAGCAGTTGTTACGGGACTGGCAAAGATTGGATAAAATGGGCCCCAAAGACGAAGAGCTGGTGAGCCTGAGACAAAGCATCCTGTCCACCTCAGAGGTGCAACTGGCCAATGGCAGCATCACGGCTTCTTCATACCTCACTCGCCTCAATGATGTGACAGAGGCCAGGTTGAACAAAGAAATCAATCAGATCAAGATGAGTAAAAATGCCTGGTTGATGCAGCTCAATATGGGCTGGTTGTAACCGCAATTATAAATGTTGTAAATAGATCCAAATAAAAAAATGATAACCATAAAAAAAAATAAAAATGTTCAATAGATATAGGGTAGGAACTGTATTGGCAGCCTTTCTGGCATTAGCTTCTGGTTGTAAAGACAACGGTCTCGAACACGATGCCAGTGGCAGCTTCGAAGCCACTGAAGTGGTAGTGTCTGCCGAAGCCATGGGCCGGGTAATAAGCATGCCGGCTGAAGAAGGCAGTCAGATTTCCAAAGGAGGGTTGATAGCCGTAATAGACTCCATTCAACTTCAGCTCCAGAAAGAGCAGGTCTTTGCCAGCATGGAGGCCTTAAAACAAAAGCAAAACGAAGCCGGTCCCCAGCTGGCTGTCATCAAAAAGCAAACCCAGGCAGCTACCAAAGAATGGGAGGCCGCCAGGATTCAATTGTCGACCCTCAAAAACGAGCAGGAGCGCATCCACAAACTTTTTAAGGGAGAGGCAGCTACCCAGCAACAAAAAGACGATATCGATGGCAAGGTAGCCGCTGCTGAGAAACAGCTGGAAGCCATCCATGGTAAAATTGAAGTATTGCAGGCACAGTATGAAAGTACCCAGGCTGCAGTTAGAATTCAAAACCGGGGCATCATAAGTGAAACTGGCCCACTGGAGAAAAGAGAAAGCCTGTTGGAAGATCAGATCGACCGCACACGCATCATTGCTCCCATCGAAGGAACGGTTCTTACTACTTTTGTTAACGAAGGCGAGTGGGTGAGCCCCGGAAAAGCGGTATGTAAGCTGGCCAACCTTAAAGAAATGGTATTGCGCGCTTATATAACCGGCGAACAACTGCCAAAAGCCCGATTGGGACAAAAAGTAAATGTGTTTATTGCTTCCGGTGAGGGGGAAGAAAAAAAGTACGAAGGAACCTTGTCATGGATAGCCGATAAGGCAGAGTTTACACCCAAAACCATCCAAACCAAAGATGAGCGCACCCAATTGGTTTACGCGATTAAAGTTAAAGTGGTTAACGACGGTAGCATCAAGATGGGTATGTATGGCGAAGTAGATCTTAGTTCAAAGCCATGATCACGGTTTCCAAAGTATCGAAATACTATGGCGGAAAGGAGACCGTGACTGCGCTGGATGGCATTGATCTCAGCATTGAGGCAGGTGAACTGTTTGGTTTAATTGGTCCCGATGGTGCAGGAAAAACCACCTTGTTCAGAATCCTTACCACCCTCATGGTGCCAGACAAAGGCTATGCGACCGTAATGGGCTATGATGTAGTGAAAGATTACAACCAGATCAGGCAACACGTAGGCTATATGCCGGGAAGGTTCTCTTTGTACCAGGATCTTTCGGTGATAGAGAACCTTGAGTTTTATGCTACGCTTTTTAATACCACCATTGAAAAAAATTACCACCTGATCAAACCCATTTATGAGCAGATTGAACCCTTCAAAGATAGGAGAGCGGGCGCATTGTCAGGAGGGATGAAGCAAAAATTGGCATTGTCTTGCGCACTCATTCACAAACCTAAAGTTTTGTTTCTCGATGAGCCCACCACAGGTGTTGATGTGGTTTCCCGAAAAGAATTCTGGCAAATGTTGTCAGGCCTGAAAGACGAAGGTATTACCATCCTGGTCTCTACACCCTATATGGATGAAGCCGCCATGTGCGATCGCATTGCACTCATCAACGAAGGAAAAATTCTGCAGGTCGCTCCACCGCACAGCATTGCTGCTTCCTACCAACTCAATCTGTGGGAAGTAAGGGCAGAAAAAATATACACCGCCCTTCAATTACTGGAAGGATATGACGGTGTAAAAGGGGTTTATCCCTTTGGTGACTGCCTGCATGTGGAATTGGAGGCTGATAAAAAAGATGGCTTTTACCTCGAAATGTGGTTACAGCGCTCAGGGCTGGCTGATGCACGGGTGAAGGCCATTGGTGCCGGTATCGAAGATGTTTTTTTAATCCAATTGCATTCCACCCAAAAAATACAATCGGTATGAGTTTAGGATATTCCATAATGGCAGACAACCTTACTAAAAAATTCGGAGACTTTACGGCGGTCGATGCCATCAGTCTTGAAGTGAGTAAAGGAGAAATCTTTGGCTTTCTGGGTGCCAACGGAGCAGGGAAGACCACTGCCATGCGCATGTTTACAGGGCTTAGTCTGCCAACGTCCGGCAAAGCTTCGGTCTCCGGTTTTGATGTGTATACCGAAAACGAAAAGATCAAAAAAAACATCGGCTACATGAGCCAGAAATTTTCACTTTACCAGGATCTCACCGTAATGGAAAACATAGAATTTTACGGTGGTATTTACGGTGTTTATGGGAGTCGCCTGAAAAAAACGGCAGATGATATGTTGCAAAAACTGGGCATGATCTCTGAAAAGAAAACCAGGGTGGGTTCTTTGCCCTTGGGTTGGAAACAAAAATTGGCGTTTTCGGTGGCCATGCTACACGAACCTCAAATTGTTTTTTTAGATGAGCCAACAGGCGGTGTTGATCCCATCACCAGACGCGAATTTTGGACGATGATTTATGAAGCAGCAAATACAGGAACAACAGTTTTTGTAACAACACATTACATGGATGAAGCGGAGTACTGCGATCGCGTATCAATCATGGTGGATGGGAGGATTGATGCCCTGGATACACCAAGGGAACTAAAGCGGCAATTTAATGCACCAAGTATGGAAGAGGTTTTTGTGCAATTGGCCAGAAAGGCAAAGAGGGCAGAGTAGTA